>CAYYWA010000546.1:2480-2841 GCA_964475255.1 uncultured Sorangium sp. | reverse complement strand
TCCCGAGCACGAGCAGCGTCGTGGTGCTGCGAGCGCCCGGACCGCGGATGGTGCGCATCCCGGAGGGCCGCTTCGTGATGGGCTCGACCCCGGACGAGGTCCTCGGCGCGGCCGCGCTCTGCGCCGCCGAGCCGCTCGGACACCGCTGCACCGAGCAGACCTTCGCGAACGAGCTCGGACGGCGCACGCTCTCGCTGCCCTCGTTCTGGATCGACAGAACGGAAGTGACGGTGCGTGACTACCAGCGCTGCGCGTCCCTCGGCCACTGCCCGCCCGCCGCGTACCCCGAAGGAGCGGCGCGCCTCTTGCGCCCGGACTATCCGGTCGCGGTCGGCACCGATTTAGGAGCGCGCGCGGACTG
>CAYYWA010000546.1:0-2470 GCA_964475255.1 uncultured Sorangium sp. | reverse complement strand
CCTGCCGAGCGAGCAGGAGTTCGAGCGCGCCGCTCGCGGGACGCGCGGGCGCGTGTTTCCGTGGGGCGACCTCTACAACGCGCGCAGCGCGAACCACGGGCGGCTCGCGCTCGTCGAGAACGACCCGGCCGATGGCTTCGGGGAGCTCGCGCCCGTGGGCCTGCTCGCGGCGGGCGCCACGCCGGAAGGCGTCCTCGACCTCGCGGGCAACGTGGCGGAGTGGGTCGAGGACGTGTACCGCGAGCGCTATGACGATCCGGCCGTGCCCGCGGACACGGGGCGCCGCACCGTGCGCGGCGGCAGCTTCCGGAGCGCCGCGGCCTGGATACGCGGCGCTGCCCGCAACGGCGTCCCTCCGGAGACGGTGAGCCCGGAGATTGGCTTTCGGTGTGCGCGCTCCGCACACTCGGAGAACGCTTCGGAGTGAAGGACCTCGGCAGCCCCGTTCGGCTTCGCTTGCCCGTTCACGATCGCGTCCGCTTCGTGCTCGTGCGCCCGCACTATCCCGAAAACCTCGGCGCGTCCGCGCGGGCGCTCAAGGCGATGGGATTCGATCGGCTCGTGCTCGTGAAGCCCGGCCGCCTATGCGTGAAGGAGCACGACATGGCGTTCAAGATGGCGGTCAAGTCGTGGGACGTTCTTTCGCGGGTCGAGACGGTCGCGAGCGTGGAGGAGGCCGTGGCCGGAGCCGGGCTCGTGCTCGCGACCACCGCGCGCTCCGGAGTGCGCGGCGCGACCCCTCCCCGACGCCTGGCCCCCGAGGTGATCCGCGCCGCCGCGCGCGGCGACGCGATCGCGATCCTGCTCGGCAACGAGAAGACCGGCCTCTCCGACGACGAGCAGCGCTCCGCGACGCACTTCGTGCGCATCCCGATGGCCGCGAGCCAACCGTCGGTGAACCTGGCTCAGGCCGTGCAGCTCCTCGCGTACGAGCTTTTCATCGCCGCCCTCGAGCACCGCGAGCGAGAAGCCGGTATCCTCGAGCCATGAGCCGTTCGGGGTCGATCGATCTGCGCTCGGACACCGTCACGCGGCCGAGTCCCGCAATGCGGGAAGCCATGGCGCGCGCCGAGGTGGGCGACGACGTGCTCGGCGACGATCCGACGGTCGCGCGCCTCGAGCACACCATCGCGGAGCTCCTCGGCAAAGAAGCGGCCGTGTTCATGCCCTCGGGCACGATGAGCAACCAGGTGGCCCTGCTCACCCACTGTGAGCGCGGGGACGAGGTGATCGTCGGCGTCGGCGCGCACCTCGCCTGGTACGAGTCCGGGGCTGGCGCCGCCCTCGCCGGGGTGCAGTTTCAATCGGTCGGGCAAGGCGGCACGTTCACCGCCGACGACGTGCTCGCGGCGGTGAAGCCGGAGCGCGAGTATCACCCGCGGACGCGCCTCGTCGCGCTCGAGAACACGCACAACCAAAGCGGCGGCCGCGTGTTCCCGCAGCAGGCCGTGCTCGCGATCGCCGATGTCGCGGAACGACACGGGCTCGCGCTCCACCTCGACGGGGCACGCCTCTGGAACGCGAGCGTCGCGAGCGGCCTCTCGCCGCGGGAGCTCTCGGAGCCCTTCGCCACGGTCACCGTGGCGTTCTCGAAGGGGCTCGGAGCACCGGTCGGCTCGGCGCTCTCTGGCTCGCGAGCGCTCGTCACCCGCGCCCGGCGCTTCCGCAAGATGCTGGGCGGAGGCATGCGTCAGGCCGGGGTGCTCGCCGCAGCGGCGCTCTATGCTCTCGAGCACCACCGCGACCGGATCGCGCTCGACCACGAGCACGCGCGCCTCCTCGCCGTGGAGCTCGAGAAGGCGGGCTATGGCGTGAGCCCGGAGCAGGTGGAGACGAACATCGTCGTCGTCGAGTGCCCCGGCGGCGCCGAGCCAATCGTGGAGCGCGCCGCCGCGCACGGTGTCCTCGTGGGCGCGCTCGACGCGCGGCGGCTCAGGCTGGTCACGCACCTCGACGTCGACCGCGAGGACGTGCTCACCGCGGCACGCGTGCTCGCGATGGCCCTCGACCCTGCGGAACGGCAGTGACTCGGAGCGACCCCGCGGCTCGGCGGCGCCCGCTCCCAGCCCTCACCACGGCCTTCGTCTTGTTCGCGGCGTGCGGCAGCCCCCTGCCCCCGGCGTACGTGGCGGAGCACGACGCCGCGACCACGGCCACGGCGCGCGGCGATCACGAAACCGCCGCCCAGCGCTGGGAGCGAGCGGCCGCGCGGGCGCCGGACCCGAGGACTCGCGATGAGGCGCTCTACCGACGGGCGGCAAGCCTCGAGCGCGCCGGCCAGCTCGCGGCGGCCGAACGCGCCTATACGGAGCTCGCGGCCGGCAACGGAGAGCGCGCCCCGCGCGCGGCCTTCGAGCGCGCCCGGCTGGCGCTCGCGACGGGTGACCGCGACCGCGGGTATTCGCTCCTGATCACCGCCGGGCGCGCGTTCCCCGACTCGGGGCTCGCCGCGCGCGCGGCGAGCCCCGAG
>CAYYWA010000545.1:0-2867 GCA_964475255.1 uncultured Sorangium sp. | reverse complement strand
ATGTACAGCCGATCGCTCACGACCCAGCCCTCGCCCTCGCCGACGCTGCAGCCGCAAAGGGCCGATAGGGAGAGCAGGAGCAGGCGGACGGGGCGCGTCACGCCGGCAGCTCCGTCGGCGCCATCGGCAGCGAGCGCGTGATGCGCCCGCCCCCGAGCACGCGGTCCCCGTCGTAGAAGACCGCGTACTGACCGGGCACGACCGAGACCACCTTCGTCTCGAACTGGACGAGGGCGCCTGCGCCGAGCGCGCGCACCTCGGCGGGCACCGGGCGAGCACGATAGCGAATCTGGACGTCGGCTCGGAGGGGCAGCGTCACGCCTTCCGCGAGCGACAGCTCGGTGAGCTCCGCCGCGGCCGCCTCGAGCGCCGAACGCGGGCCGAGCCGCACCGTGGCGCTCGCGGGCTCGATGCCGACGACGTATGCGCGCTCGCCCAGGGCGACGCCGAGGTTCTTGCGCTGGCCGAGCGTGAACGCGTGGACCCCGCGGTGCTCGCCCACGACGCGCCCCGACGCGTCTACGATGGGCCCCGGGCGCAGGCGCTCCCCGGCGCGCTCTTCGATGAAGGCGTCGTAGCGCCCGGTCGGGATGAAACAAAGCTCCTGGCTCTCCCCCTTGTTCGCGCCGGGGAGCTCCAGCGCGCGCGCTTCGTCGCGGACCGCGCCCTTCTCGGAGTCACCGAGCGGAAAGCACAGCTTGCGGAGCTCGGCCTGACCCACCCAGTGCAAAAAGTAGCTCTGGTCCTTGCTCGCGTCCCGCGCCCGCAGGAGCTCGACACGACCCTCCCGCTCGTGGAGCCGCGCGTAGTGACCCGTCGCGACGCGCTCGGCGCCGAGCCGCTCGGCCAGGGCGAAGAGCTCGGCGAGCTTGACGCCTCGATTGCAGCTCACGCACGGGCTCGGCGTTCGCCCGGCCAGGTAGTCTTCGACGAACGGCTCGACGATGGACTCGGCGAAGAGCTCGCGTCGATCGAAGGCGTAATGGGGGATGCCGAGCTTGTCCGCGACGCGCCGGGCGTCGTGCAGGTCTTCCGGCGCGCAGCAGCGCGCTCGAACGCTGCCGTCGTCCGGGTAGTCCCAGAGGTGCAGCGTCACGCCGATCACGTCGTGGCCCGCCCGCGTGAGGCGCGCCGCGGCCACGGACGAGTCGACCCCGCCGCTCATGGCAACCAGCACGCGACCAGCCATCCCGCCATCTTTAGCGTAGATTTCGGGCCGGCGCCGGACCGGAAGGCCGTGGCCGACCACGGGTTTGGCGCGGCCCGGTCAGGCGTTGCCCGACTGGAGGACCGTGCGCAGGGCCGTCCCGGTGCGGTCGACCAGCTTGGCCGCCAAATCGACGGCCTCCGTATAGCGGTAGATCCCCGCCTGCACCGCGATGAGCGCCCCGGCGTCGAGCGAGCCGAAGTGGCCGCCGATGGCGCGATTCACGAGCGCCTCCCCGGAATCGAGCCGCTCGCCGAGCGTCCCGAGGACCGACGCGAACGCGGAGCCGTCGCGCGCTTCGCGGACCGGGGCGCTCGGAGGCGCGCTCACGGGGGAGGGAACCGGGGCGCCCAGCGCCCGCTCGATTGTCGACGACATGGCGGCCTCATCGGCCCCCCGGCGACGCCAGTTGCGGGATTCCTTTGGGCGCGCTCTGTCGGGTCGTCACGCGCGGCCGCGCAGGCGCTTCGCGAGCCGTCCCATCGCGCGGGTGTGCAGTCGGCTCGCCCACGACTTGCTGAGCCCGAGGTCGGCCGCCACGTGATCGAAGCGGTGCCCTTCGAGGTAGTGCCGACGAACGAGCTCGCCTTCTTCGCGCGGCAGCTCGCTGATCGCGCGGCGGACCACGGCGAGCAGCTCCGCGCGCTCGAACGCTTCTTCCGGATCTTCCGAGGGCGCGACGGCGATGCGCTCCCCCTCGTCGTCGTGCGCGGGCGACGCGACCAGCCCGACGGCCATCGCGGTCGCGAGTGCGGCGAGGTGGTCGGCGAGTGCCGCATCGGCCTGCGCGGTGCCCGCGCCTGGCGGCGCGGGTGCGTGGATGTCCTCGAGGGCGCCTTCCTCCGTGAGCGCGAGCGCGGAGAGGCCGGAGAGCCGTTCGTGGACGCGGCGCGGGAGGCGCGACATCTTGCGCACCCCGTCGTAGATGGCGCCGCGCACCCGATAGTTCGCGTACGCGCGAAAAGGCACGCCGCGCGTCGGATCGTAGCGGCGCGCGGCATCGAGCAACCCCTCGCGCCCGAAGCTGCGCAGATCGTCGAGCTCCACCGCACCCCCGATGAGGCGCCCGATCTGCCGGGCGACGATCTCGACTAGCTCGAGCGTCTCCTCGAAACGGCGCAGGGCCTCCGACTCGTCGCGTCCCTCGTGCACGGTGGCGGAATCTATCCCGGAACCGGGGTGAACGGGAGACCTCGTCGCGAGAGCGCCGCTGCGGCGCCGTCGCGGCTGTGCCATATTCGACCGGAATGCTTCGATATGGCCTCCTCGCGATCGCGTACGCCGGCATGGCGGGCCTCGCGATAGGGGTTTCGGAGCTGTTTCTGGACCGCCCCGTCTGGTGGCATCCGGAGCCGTGGCTCGCGTTGGGTGAGGGCGCGGCCCACGCCTACAGCGGAGCGCTCGGCATCCTCCTCGGCATCATCGTCGTCGTCGGGACCCGCCGCATGGTCGAGCGCCTCGGGTGGGCTCAGGAGCTCGCGCGGGCGCTCCGCCCGTTCGCGCGGGACCTCAGCGGCCTCGGGATCGTCGCGGTGGCGGTCCTGAGCAGCGTCGGCGAGGAGCTCCTGTTCCGCGGGTTGCTCCAGCCCTGGGTCGGCCTCTGGATTCAGGCCCTGCTCTTCGGTCTGCTCCACCAGATGCCCGGCCTGAGCCGTTGGGC
>CAYYWA010000544.1:0-2890 GCA_964475255.1 uncultured Sorangium sp. | reverse complement strand
CCAGCCGTTTTGTCGCTCTCGCTCCGCGCTGACGCCGTCAATCGGGCCGCGCCGCGCGCTTGCGCACCGGTCGGCGCGTTCCGCGGGCCTTGGGAGCGGGCTCTTCGTCGAGGCGCACGGGCTCGAGCTCCGGCGGCGCCGGCTCCTCCATCGGGAAGGGGTGGGACGCGAAGCGCAACGGATCGACGACACCCGGCGTTTGGAAGCGCACTTCTTCCGCGAGGCCGGCCTCGAGCTCCTCGTCGCTGATGCGCCCGATCTTGTGGGCGATGGTCATCAGCTTCTTGAGGTAGTTCGCCCAGCGCTCGCTGAGCGATCCGTCGGGACGGAAGTGGCGGGCCGTCGGTCGCGGCAGGATCGACGCGAGGAACAGCGACTGGCCCAAGGTGAGGAACGCGGGCTCCACGCTGAAGTAGTGCCGGGCGGCCTGGCGCACCCCGTAGATGCCCGGGCCGAACTCGACGATGTTCAGGTAGAGCTCCATCAGCTCGTGCTTGGAGAGCTCCTGCTCGAGCAACGTCGTGAGCACGGCCTCCTGGACTTTGCGCGAGAGCGTCTTCTCCTTGCTGAGATAGAGGTTCTTCGCGAGCTGCATCGTCACGGTGCTCGCGCCGCGCACGAAACGCCCGGCCTTGAGGTTGTCGCGCAGCGCGCTCTGCATCGCCCGCGTGTCCACGCCGCGATGCCGGAAGAAGCCCGCATCCTCACAGACGATGACGCCCGTCTCGAGGTACGGCGAGATGTCCTCGTACGGCGTCCAGTCCGGCGATCCGGGACCGCTCTCGATGACGATCGGCTTCTCCTTCTCCCCCGGAACCTCACGCACCCAGGGGTGCCGGAAGCGATCCGGCGAGATCGCGGCCGGCGTGTGCGTGATGCGGCAGCGGTTGGCGAGCGCGAGCTTGCTTTCGATCGCGTCGGGCTGAGTGCTGTCGTACTCGAGGCTCGCCGAGAGCTCGAAATCGCCATCGAGGCGGATCCCCTCGAGGAGAGGCGCCACCCCGTCGGGCAGCGCGTCGAGCAGCGAGCTGCAGGGGACCAGGGGAACACCGCCCGAGCCTTTGATGTAGGTCCGCTCGGGGGTCCGCTCGACCTCGCCCGCGAGCTGCACCCGCACGTCTCCGATGGTCACCTCGCCGTCGCGAATGAGAACCCGCGAGCCATCGAGCGAGCCGCGCCCGGACCCACGCCACGCCAAATCGATGTCGCCGATCTCCTCGGGTGCGAGCGCGGGTCGGAAGAGACGGAGCCGGTCCAGCCGGCCATGGCTCGCGACCTCGACGGCTTGCTCTTCGGGGCGGATCTCGATCCGCAGATCGCCCTGGATCTGGGCTTGCTGCGTGCCGACGAGCCCAAAGTCGCCCTCCTGGATGCCGAGCGCCGCGAGGCTCACGGGCCCACCGCCGAGCTCGAGATCGATGGGAGCCCGATCGAACGGAATGCGCGCCCGTGCCCGCAGCGGCGTGCCGCCGGCCTGCGTCGCGCGCGGCGCGATCGAGAAGGTGAGCGCGGCGCCTTCGCGCTTCGCCACGGCGAGGCTCGGCCCGATGCGCACCCGCTCGCCGGCATGCCGCGCCTCGACGCGAACCGACTCGGCTCGGGCTTCGAATCGTTCGCCGAGCCGGCGCGAAAGCTCCGGACCGAGCCCCGCGAGCAGCGCGAGCGCTGTCGGTCCTTTGGGTCCACGCGGCGCGCTGGGCGCACTCGGTGCGCTCGGGTCGGCCGTGTCGGCCTTCGTCTCCTCGTTCCCGTCGAGGTCGACTCGCAAGTGAATCGCGGCCGCTTCGAGCCGCTCGAAGCGGCGCTCGGGGCCCGCTGCGATCTCCGCCGCTCCGCCCTTCACCTCAGCGCCGAGGCGCCCGGTCTCCGCGCGCAGGAGATCCGTTCGCAGGCGCATCGGTTGCCCCGCTTCGCGCTCCAGGCGGATTCCCCACACGGTGAGACGCGGCGGCCCCGATGCAACCTCACGGTAAACGGCATCGATGCCTTCGACGTGAATGCCGAGCGAGCTCGTGCTGCTCTCCTGGCTCGACGGCGTCGCCTTCCGTGTTCCCCGCAAGCTTCGAAAGCGCTTCTCGAGTGCGTCGCGAGCGCCCACGACGCGGATCTGCCCGCCCTGAACGCGCACCGCGCGATCCGACAAGCCCTTCATGCGCACTTCGACCTGCTCGATGCGCGCGCTCGTTCCCGGCAACGACGGATCCTCGATCGTCGTGCCGTACAGGCGCACCCAACCGAGGCCCCACGAAACGCGCTCGATCTCGACGCTCAAGCCGCGCGCTTCCGCTCGCTCTCGGATCATTCCGCGAACGACGCTGGGAATGGCGACCGCAATCACGACCAGCAGGATCGAGAAGACGCCACCCGCGAGCAGCCCGACCTGCGCCGCTCGCGGCCACGAACGGATCCGGTCGACGATCGCGCGCCACGACATCATTGCCCCGGAGCGTAGTACGTGGCGCCAGACAGAAAAGGTCGCCTGCCAACCTTCCAAAAGGCCGGCCACCCGGCCTCTTCTGGAACAAAAAAGAAAGGACCTCGGTGTACGAGGTCCTTTCAGGAATTAGCCCGGCAGCGTCCTACTCTCCCACACAGTTGCCCATGCAGTACCATCGGCTCCGAAGAGCTTGACTTCCGAGTTCGAGATGGGATCGGGTATGGCCTCTTCGATATTGCCACCGGAAATCTTTGGGCGTCCAAAACTAGCGGTTCATGCTCTGCGCACGATCTCGTCGCGCGACCTGCGCGCGACTCGCTCGTTGGGGCCGCGAGATACTTCGCGGCCGCGCCCGGACTCCGGGCACCAACTACAATGTTTGCCTTAGGTTTAGGTCAAGCCGCACGGCCTATTAGTACCGGTTAGCTCCGCGCATTGCTACGCTTCCACACC
>CAYYWA010000543.1:1554-2894 GCA_964475255.1 uncultured Sorangium sp. | reverse complement strand
GATGACGGGCTTGATCTGCGCGAGTACCCACTCGATCGGGATCCGGTACTTTCCGCCGCCCTTGATCTGCTGCGCCGGGATCTTGCCCGCGACGCACTGTGCGTGCACCCAGGACCGACTGTAGCCGAGGCGCTTGGCGACCTGCCCCGTGGTCATCCACCCGCCCTCCCCCGTCCACTGCGAGGACTCGGTCGAGCTGTCTGCCGTACGCGCGCTGGTCTTCACGATCATGCCTGCCTCGCCTTCGAGATGATCTGCGCGGCCTCGAGCGCCGCGTTGAGCAGTGCACGATGATCCGCCTCGCACCGCTCCGCCCCCGTGCCCTGGTGGTCCACGAGGCGCCACGCTGCGAGCGTCTCGATGAGCGGCGCGCCGTAGTGGATCCCCACCAGATCGAGGAAGCCGGCGAGGTCGGGCCCGCGCGGCTCGAGCATGCGGCGCGATATCGACTCGAGCAGGGAGGCCTCGCGCGCCAGCTCCTCGAGCAGCTGCGCCGTGACCGTCGGGTGCACGACGTGGCGCGGGCGAGGCTCAGGCCGGAGGAGGCGCGTGCCGGGCACCACGCCGGTCCGGCGGCCCGAGGACCGCAGCTGCGCCACGAGCTCGGTGAGGGTGATGCTGCGCCACCCCGCGACGCCGGCGCCCCCCTCGGTGCCGTTCTCGAGGCGCAGGGCCCTTCCGTGGCGCTCGGCCTGCGTCGCGAGCCACTCCCGCTGGTCGAGGAGCACGTCGGTCGTAGGGAGCTGCGAGCTCCAGTCCTGCGCGAGCACGCGCTCGAGCACGGCTCGCTTCGGCTGCGGCTGCTGCCCCGATCGGAGCGCGCGCTCGTCGTCGGCCTCGTTGCCGGAGAAAGCGAGCACGTCGCCCACCACCGTCGCGCGGCAATCGCCTCGCGGCGCGGCGGGGTGGTAGACGGCGCCGTCGGGCGCGAGCGCGAGGTCGACGCCGGCGAGCACGATGCGCGAGAGGCCCCACTCGATCGCCAGCGAGACAGCCGAGGTCAGCGCCGCGGTGCCTGCCGCGATCGGCCGCACGCTCAGGCGCTGGCAGAGGTGCAGGTGGCGCGGGTACAGCGGGAGGAACCACGCCAGCCGATCGCCTGCGGCCCGCCACGTGAGCGGGTGCGCGCCGATGTCGGCGCACACGAGGCGGGCCTGCGACCACGAGAGCTCGTCGGAGAGGTCGATCGACTCCCGCACCACGAGCACGTCGGGCGTGATGCCCGCCGCGCGCAGCGGGCGGTCCGCGCTGTTCGCCGCGATCACCAGCGCGCCGAGCGCCTGCGCCTGCCCGATCGCGGAGACGTTCTTGCGGAGGCTTGGGCCGGAGCCCCCGACGAG
>CAYYWA010000543.1:0-1544 GCA_964475255.1 uncultured Sorangium sp. | reverse complement strand
GCGGTCCCGTCGGTGAGGGGCTCTTCGAGGTCCCGCGCGCTCGGGTGCTCGTGCAGCCGAGCGAGGTTGGCCAACGTCCACGTGATCACGTGGCGGCTCTTGACCCTCGTGAATCCGGTGTCTCCTCTGGCCGCGCTCATGTCGCCGTCCCTTCGTGCTGCTCGTCGCGGTGCTCGCGCATGCGCCCCGCCGAGGCCATCAGGGCCAGGAGCTTCGAGGCCCGGAGAAGCGCGAAGGCCTCGCCGATCATGAACCCGGCGTGCCACGGGTCCTCGTGGTGCAGCGCCATCCGGCGCATGCCCTCCGCCTCGAGCACGAGACCGAGCTGGGCGAGCGTGTCCGAGCTCGAGCGCCAGACGTCGTGGAGCCGGCCGACGCTCTCCACCCATCGCTTCATCTCGGCGCGCACCTCGTGCGCCTGCTCGGGCGTGAGCGTGTCGAGGGCCCCGGTGAGGAGCCGATCGAGCGTGCTCTCGGCGGGGCCTCCCTCGCTCCCCGAGCACTCGCCCCTGCAGGCTGCGCGTGCCAGCCGCAGCGTGATCTCGAGCTCGGTCACCAGTGCCTTGGCTACGCGGCCCTGCGCCTCGTAATCGCGCTCGCCCATCATCTCGATGAGCCTCTTCCGATCTTCGCGATGCCGGTCGAGTTCTCGCCTCGCTTGTGCGAGGCGGGCGGTCAGGAGATCGAGCACGCTCCCGTCGCCGGCGGCCGATGGCGACGGGTCGCCGGCTAGCTCGCGAGCGGCGGTGTCCGGACTGGGCAGGCCGAACAGCCGGCGGTAGGTGTCCCCGCACGTCGCCGTGTGGTTGAGCGGGTGCTCGTCGGTCCACTCCACCTCGCGGCTCTCCACGCCCATGACGTGCGGGCGGATCGCCCGGTTGGGGTACTTCGTGTGCTCGAGCAAGTCCCTCACGCCATCGGCGCCGACGTCATCGTGATCGATGATCAGCACCTCGACCCTGTGCACGCGCCTCCTGATCGCCTCGATCATCCGACCCTCCTCAATTTCGCCCGGATGGGCTCTTCGCTCGGCCACCGGCGCTTCACCCCGTCGCCGCGTGCGCGCTCGACCTCCCGGATGTCGCGCACGAGGCGCTCGAGACCGGCGGGCTCGAGGCTTGCGGCGTGGTCGGTGCCCCACATCGTCCGATCGAGCGTGATGTGGCGCTCGACGAGGCAGGCCCCGAGCGTCGCCGCGGCGACGGAGGTGGCGATGCCTCGCTCGTGGCCCGAGTAGCCCACCGGGACCCCGTAGCGCTCGCGCAGGGTGGCGATGCACTCGAGGTCGATCTCCTCGGGCCTCGACGGGTAGGTGCTCGTGCAGTGTAGGAGCACGAGTCGGCTCGTCCCGAGCACCTCGACCGCCGCATCGATCTCTTCGATCGTCGACATCCCCGTCGAGAGCACGAGGGGCAGCCCCGACCGTCGATGCGCGACGAGCAGCGCGTGGTCGGTGAGCGAGGCGCTGGCGATCTTGAGCCAGCTCGGCTCAATCCACGTGCACACGTCGTTGAGCGCGCCGAGATCCCAGCACGACGCCGTGA
>CAYYWA010000542.1:0-2917 GCA_964475255.1 uncultured Sorangium sp. | reverse complement strand
GTGCAGCCCGCCACCCCGGCGCCTGGGCGGGAGGCGTCGGGGCCGCCGGACGGCGATTGCGGACGGGAGGTGCCGCCGCGGGAGCCGGTCGCCCCTCTTCGCGGACCTGTCCGGGCAGATCGATCGGCTCGCTGGGCATGCGCTCCTGAACGACCTCCCCGCGGCTCTCGAGCTCGAGCTGTCGGAGCTCCTCGAGCTCGTCGTACGTCTTGCGGATCACCTCGACGAGGCCGCTGGTGCGCGACCAGTCGCGCGGCGGCTCCCAGTCGCTCCCCGCGAACACGAAGTAGCGATCGAGGAACTCCTGGCGCTCGCGGATCTTGCGCTCGAAGATCCGCCGGAGATCCGTCTGATCCCGGATCACGTGGGGCGTCAGGATGAGCAGGAGGTTCGCCTTGCGCTTCGTCGTTTCGGTACGCCGAAACAGCGCGCCGAGCAGCGGGATGTCCCCGAGGATCGGGATCTTCTCGCGCGAGGTCGTGTGCTCGTCGCGCATGAGCCCGCCGATGACGACCGTTTGCTGATCTTGGACGACGACGGTGGTGTTCGCCTGACGCTTGGTGATGGGCACCGCGCCGAGCGCGCCGACCGCCGCGCCGGGAGCGCTGCTCTCCTGCTGGATCTCGAGCCGAACCTGGTTCGACTCGTTGACGTGCGGCGTGACCTTGATCTTGTTGCCGACGTCCGCACGCGGCGCGCTGAAGCCGCCGCCGAGGCCGAGCCCCAAGAGACCGAGCGCGTTCGCCTGCTGGCCGCCGCCGAGCCCGGCGAGCGCGCTGGCCGGCGCGCCGCCGATGTTCGTCTGCAGCGGGATTTCGTCGCCGATGTTGATCTCGGCCGGGACGTTGTCCGTCGCGATCACGTGCGGGGTCGCGAGGATGTTCGACTTTCCGCTGCTCGCGAGCGCGTTCACGACGACGCCGAAAGCGGGGATGCTGAAGCCCGTGCTGAGCAGGTTGCTCGTGCCCTCGAGGTCCGGCCCACGAATTCCCGCCGCGAAGCCCTGAAGCAAGCTCGCATCGGCGGGAAACGCCACCGAGCGCGCGGCGCCCAATCCGCCGAGGAGCAGCGTCCCGTCGATCGCGCCGCTGCCCTCGATCATGTGCCCGCCATGGAAGGCGAGGCCGAGCTCGGAGGCATCGGAGATGGCGAGGTCCATGATCACCGCCTCGATGAAGACCTGCCGGCGCGGCTGATCGAGCTTGTCCACGACGAGGCGCAGCGTCGCGTAGTCGCGATTGGACGAAGTGATGAGCAGGGAGTTCGTGCTCTTGTCGGGCGTGACCCTCACCTCGCCCTCGAACATGCCGCCGGCGTTCGAGGGGTCCTTCTTGCTCCCCCCGAGCATCTGCGTGAGCGTCTGCGCGAGCTCCTCGGCGATGGCGTGTTGGAGCGGCAGCACGTGCACGCGGCCGCCCTCGACGGTGCGCGCGTCGAGCCGTTTGAGCAGCTCGAGCAGGCGGAGGTAGGAATCCTCCGTGCCCACGATGATCATGCTGTTGCTCGCGTCGTCGGCGATCACCCGGCTGAGCCCCGAAGCGATCGAGCCGGGCTGGTTCGCCTTGCCGAGCTCGAACAGCTCGTTCACGCGCTTGACGAGGTCGCTCGCGGAGCCGTTCCTCACCGGCTCGATCCACATGCGCTGCCCGGAGCCGCCGACGTCGATCTCCTCGATGATGCGGATCAAGCGGCGGACCTGGTTCGCCGTGTCCGTGATGATGAGCAGCTTGCCGGGGCCGTGCACGGAGATGTCGGCCTCCTTGCTCTTGAACTTGTTCAGGATCGCGAGCACTTCCTCCGGGGTCGCGTGCTGCAAGCGATAGAGCCGCGTCACGAAGCGGTCCGAGTCCGGGACGGGCTCGCCGCGCGAGTAGATCGGGGTCGCCTGGTTCACGACGCCGGCGCTGTCCACGATCTTGAGGAAGCGGCCGTGGGGCACCACGGTCATCCCGTTCGCCTCGAGGATGGAGAGGAAGGCCTGGTACGCCTCCTCCAGCGTCACCGGCTCCGGCGAGACGACGGTGGCCTTGATTTGACGGACCTTCGCGCCGTAGATGAAGCGGCGCCCCGTGAGCCCGCTGATGTGGTTCACGAGCTCGGCGAGATCCGCGTCTTGGAGATTGAACTTCACGCGATGACCGGGCGGCTTCGGTCGATAGGGCACGTCCGCGGCCTGCGCGATCTTCTCCATGTCCGTGGGCAGCGCGCCCTGAGCCCCCGGCGGGTCGGGCTCGGACGGGGCGGCAGCGGCTTCGGCGTTTCGCCCGCGCTGGCGCCGATTCGGCGGGTTCCGCTGTGCCTGCTGGCGAACGCGAGCCGGACCGGGCTCGGACTCGGCCGCCTCGGGCGCATCCATCTCGGGAGCCTCGTCCTCGGCGGCGGCAGGGAGCGCGCCGAGCAAGCACAGCAAGGAGGAGGAGAAAAGCAGGGATCGTTTCACGCGGGCATACTCACTTGATGCGATAGTCGATGCTCACCGGGGAACCGCGGCGATTCACTTTGACGTTCAGGTTGTTCGCGGTGCGGAGCCGCGCGTACGCCTCGAGCGCCTTCTCGGGGCTCGCCATGTTGAAGCCGTTGATGCTCTCGAGGCGATCACCGTTCTGCAGACCGAGCGAGCCGAGCAACGTGTCGGGCCGAATACCGAACAGGCGAACGCCCACGACCTTCCCGTCTTTCTGCTCCGGCACGATGCGCGCCGACCGCATGAGCTCCGCCTGATCCTCGAGGATCTTGTCGACGACGGTCCGATCGACGTTGAACTCCGTATCGCTCACCTTCTGGATCTTCGAAGCGATCTCGGGAGGCAGCGGCTGCGGCCCGCGCCGGGGGGCGGTCGGCGGCGGCAGCGGCCGCGGCGGCTCCGGCTCCTCCTTCGGCGGCGCCGCCGCGGTTTTCGGAGGCTCCGAGCCCGCGA
>CAYYWA010000541.1:0-2920 GCA_964475255.1 uncultured Sorangium sp. | reverse complement strand
GCGCCCACACGAGCGCGCGCGGGAAGCGCGCGCGCCGCAGCCCGCGCCGCGGGGGCGCGGGCCGCGGCGTCGAGGCGACGCCGCTCGGGAGACGCGCTCGGCCCCAGCGCGGAGAGATCGAGCACTGCGGCGGCGCGGCGCGACTCGGGCAGCGCGGGGCGCGCGTCGAGCGTCGCCTCGTAGAGGATCGGAACGGAGACGCCGGCCGTCTCCAGCGCCGAGCGGAGCGCGCGGACAGCGTCGTTCCGAATCGCTTCCCCGCCCTCGACGAAATCGCGGAGCCATCCCTCGGCCTCTCGCTCCGCGTCGATGCTCCCCGAGTCCGCGAAGGCCGCAGACGCGAGCGCGCGCACGATGGCCTCCTGGGTTTTGCCCTTCCGTTCGAGGGCGCTGCGATAGCGCTCGAGCGCGCTCGGGTGGTGATCGAACACGAAGGGAGCCCCGCCGGGATCGACGTGACACGCGACGACGGGACCTCGGGGATGGCAGAGCGGCGCGATCTGGGCGCCGACGGCGAGCGCCCAACGGCGCATCTCGGCGAGGTACTTCTCGCTCGCGAGGCTCGGGAGCGGAAACGCGAGCGGCGCCGTGGGCAGCACGATCGGCTTGCCTTCGGCAGAGCGCGCCTGACACTCGGGATCCCAAATCACGGGCTCGGGGATCCCGAGGCGCGTCCGATCATGGCTTTGCGCTGGCCCGATGCGCAACGACACGAGCAGGCCGAGCTCGCCCGCGAGCGCTACGAATCGTCCGATGTCGAGGCGCGGATCGCTCGCGCCGAAATCGATCTCTCCAGACGTTCGCTCGTGCTCCGCCCACGGCACGCACGCGTCCACCACACGAATGCCCATCGTCCGCACGGCCGCGAGCGCCGCCGGCCACGCGGCAGGCTCGAGCGCGAAGGGATGCACGCTCCCCATGAAGAGCGGCACCGTTTCCTCCCCGAGCACGAGACCAGAACGGGTGAGCTCCGGAGCGCGGGAATCCGTCGACATGGGGGCGCGAGCTATAACATTGGATTCCAGGGGGATCCCGAGCGCGGTGACGTAACGAAGTATCGCGCCCTGATTCCAGTATTTGCACAATCAACGTACGTTTGCGGCAGATCCCACGACATTCACCCCGAGCTCCCGTCGTCACGGCGAGCCCTGGCAGCGAACGCGTGCTAGCCTCGTCCCCGGACATGGCGTTGCGTCAACGGGCTCGACCGGAACGTCTGTCGTTCGCCGTGCTCCTTTCGATCGCGGCTCCCGTGAGCGCGGTCACGTTGGCGGCCTCCTCGTGCGCGCGGCCCCCCGAGGAAGGCGCGCACTATCCTGCCGCTCCGGCGCCCGGAACGGGCCCCGCGCACGGCGAGGCACCGCCGGCCGTCGCCGGTCCGGGGAGCGCTTCCGATTTGGCCGCGCGTTACGCGAGCGCGCGTCCGCTCCTCCAGTTTTCGGGGGTGGCCAGCTACTACAGCGACAAGCTGGCCGGCAGAAAGACGGCCAATGGCGAGCGCTACAATCCGCGCGCGCTCACCGCGGCGCATCGTTCGCTCCCGTTCGGGACGATCGTCCGCGTCGTTCGCGAGGACACGCGTCAAAGCGTCTACGTGCGGATCAACGATCGCGGTCCCTACCGGAAGGGCCGTGTGATCGACCTCTCGCGCGCCGCGGCGGAGGAGCTGGCCATGATCCGATCCGGCCTCGCCAAGGTGCGCGCGGAGGTCGTCGAGCTCGGAGTGAAGAAGAAGGGGCGCAAGCGCTGAGGGGCGGGGAACGCGCGATCCCTCGCGCCTCTCCGGAAACTGGTCGCCGGCTCCTTCGCGCGCGTTATGCTGGGTCGTGCGCGTTCGTTTTGGGAATCTCGCCGAAGCCGAGCGGAGGGCGCTCGCGGCGATCGAGCGTCGGGCGCGGACCGTCTTTTCGGACGCGGCGATTCGGCTCGATGAAGCGCGGTTCGCCCGCGCCGTGGCCGCGCTTCACCCCGAGTTGGTGGGAGAGCGCACTCGCGACGGCTGTCTCGTCGTGCGCCCGCGCCGTCGTGCCTTCGCACCGCTCGCCGAGCGCATCGCGGCGCTCGCCCCCGACGGTGTCACGATCGTGAGCAGCCGTCCCCCGGAGCCTGTCTCCGATGCAGTTCTTCGCGTGCGCGCGCTCGCCGGAGTCGACTTCGCGAGCGCGCGCGTGCGCGTCGGTTTCACCCGCGGGCACCTGCTCGACGTCATCGTGCTGCTCCCTGGAGGCTCGGGGAGCGACGCGGAGCACGAAGCGGCGACGGAGCTCGTTTGGCTCATCGCGGGTGAGAGCTTCGCCGAGACGTGGATTGGCTCCGTGAGCGTTGCGCCGGCGCCGCGTGGCAGCTTGCCCGTGGTGGGCGACGCGTCCGCTCGGGGGTTCCCGCTGGCCGAGCTCGAGTCGCTGCTCGTCGCGGCGACCGAAGGGCTCGAGCTCCCCGCCGAGCCGCTCCACGCGGCCGGCGACGGCACGTGGACGTTGTTCGAGCTCGATCCCGAGCCGGCCGAGGATTTCCCGCTCGAAGAAGATCTCGCGATCGCCTCGACGCGCGCTCCCGAGCTGCTCAAGTGCTACCTCGAGGGAGCGCCGTTTTCGTCGCTCCGCTTTTCGCGGCACGGTGAGCTCTTCTTCCACCTCAAGTACGAGAGCGCGGGCGACCCCCAGGCGCAGCTCGACGCGCGCTCCAAGCTGGAGGACGCGATCGATCGCCGGCTCGTCTCCGCTCGGGCGGGCCGCGTCGTCGGCGGAGGGCTCGGGCTCCGCTACTCGTACGTGCACCTCGCGCTCTCGAACGTGCCGCGCGGGCTCGAGCTCGTGCGTGCCATCGGCCAGGAGCAAAGGCTCGCGTACCGCAGCTGGCTCGAGCCGTTCGACACCGATCTCGCCGCCCAGTGGATCGAAATCTGGCCCCACTCCCTCCC
>CAYYWA010000540.1:0-2921 GCA_964475255.1 uncultured Sorangium sp. | reverse complement strand
ACGGCGTCGTGCGGAGCCGCCGGAATGCATCGTGGGATGCATAGGCTCCCCGCGGCGTCACGGCGTCGTGCGGAGCCGCCGGAACGCGTGCGGGGGATGCATGGGTGCCTCGCGGATGGAGACTTGATTGGGCTGACGTCACGGCGTCGTGCGGAGCCGCCGGAATGCATCGTGGGATGCATAGGCTCCCCGCGGATGGAGACTTGATTGGGCCGACATGACGTCGCCATGCATGGCGCCCCGACACTGGCTCTCTCTCGAGAAGATCGAGGGACTCCGAGTGCGGTGCTCGATGTCGCGCCCTTGCGACGGGTGACCCTGTGCCTGATTCGCCCTCTGCGGAGCTCAGTTCAAGGGGCGCCGGGTGTGGACCGCGGCTCGACGCGAGGCCGCGCGCATCGCGCGAGTGCGGGTTGACGAAGGGGCAAACGGGCCCTTCAACGGAGCGGGCGGCAGATCTTGCCCTGGACTTCGGGCTGGCACCGGAGGGGAGCGGAGAACCGTGACGAGCACCATCGCGCAGACGACCCGGATCCCGACGAGCAAGGGCGGCCGCGTGCGCGCCGCGTCCGGCTGAACGCACTTCGCGAGTTCGATGGAGCGGCGGGTCCGAGAACGCCGATCCCGTTTGAAGGGTCGGCGTTCTCGTCTCGTTTCGCACGGGCCGCACGCGCCGAGCTGAATTGGGCGCGGGCCTGTCCCCGTGCGGGCACTCTGTTCACTGCTGTCTTCCGCAGGGTTCGGCGCGTGCCTGACCGTTTGGCGCTCTCGGGGTCGGCGTCAGCGCGGGCTCGGGCGCTTGGCGAGCTTTCGTTGCAGGGAGCGGCGGTGCAGGCCGAGCAGGGCGGCGGCTTGGGTGATGTTGCCGCCGCAGCTCACGAGGACGCGATCGATGTGCTCCCACTCGACGCGATCGAGCGATGGCACGGAGGTGGGGGGCGGTTCGTCGGCGGGGGAGCCGTCGTGGTCGAAGGCGGCGATGAGCTCGTCGATGTCCGCGGGCTTGGTGAGGTAGTGAACGGCGCCCGAGCGGACCGCGTCGAGGGCCGTCGCGATGCTGCCGTAGCCGGTCAAGACCACGATGCGCGTCGTCGGATCGAGCTCGTGGAGCTTGCGCACCGCGTGGAGGCCCGAGAGGCCCGGCATTCTGAGATCGACGACGGCGCACTCCGGGGTCTCGCGCTCGGCGTGACGAATCGCTTCCTCGGCGGACGGCACGCCGGCTGCCTCGAAGCCGCGCGCTCGGAGCGCCCGCACGAGGCGATCCCGGAACGCGTCCTCGTCGTCGACGACGAGCACGGAGCGCGCTTCGGTCGCGTTCGCGGAGGTCGCGGCGCTCATCGGCTCCCTCCCAGCGCGTCGCGCGCGAGGCACAGCTCGACCTCGGAGCCCCCTTCGGGGCGCGCTCGGAACGAGAGGTGCCCACCCGTGCGCTCCGCGTAGGCGCGCGCGAGGTAAACGCCGAGACCCAGACCGCCGCGTCCCGCCTTGGTCGTGACGAACGGCTCGCCGAGCTTCGCGCGCACGTCCGGGGACAGGCCCTGGCCGCGATCGCGCACCTGAAAACGCAGGCGCTCGCCGGCTTCGATCGAGAGCTCGACCGGAGCATCGACGCCTGCCTCCTCGTGCGCATCGAAGGCGTTGCGAATCAGGTTGTGGAGCAGTTGCGCGATGGTCTTCTTGGGGGCCACGATCGGCGCGGCTTCGCTCGCGGCATCGACGTAGCCGACGCGCAGGTGCGCCGCGAGCCCCGGCGCCGTCCGCTGCAGCAGCTCGGCCACGATCCCAGCGGGCGTGGTGCGTACGGGCATCTCGCCCACGGATTCTCCGGCGCGCGCCGACAGCGCGGCGAGGATTTCCCGGCACCGCGCGACCTCGCGGCAGACGAGCTCCGCGTCCGCGGTCAAGGCAGAATCCGGCGCTTCGCGGCGCAGCGCGATCGCGAGCTCCTTCGAGGCGAGCCCGATCGTGGCGAGCGGCGAGCCGAGCTCGTGCGCGGCGTTGGCCGAAAAGCTCGAGAGCGTCGCGAGCCGCTCGTTCTGAGCGGCGAGGTGCGCCACCTCCGCGAGCCGTCGATCGCGCTCGCGAATGGCGCGCGAGACGCGACCCACGAAGTGCGCGACGAAGCCCGCGGCCAGCACGTAGGCGACCCACATGCCGACGAGGTGCGCGGACCACGCGGCGTGGTCGTGGTGGTGGTGCGTCGGGTCGTTCGCCGGGACGGTCGCCGGAAGGAAGAACAGCGTCGCGAACGCGACCGTGGTCAGCGACACGATCGCCCACGCGAGCCGCGCTTCGAGCAGCAGCGCTGCGAGCGCGACGTGGACGAGGAAAAAGACGGTGAAGGGATTGCTCGCGCCTCCGCTCGTCGCGAGCATCAGCGTGAGCACGATCACGTCCACCGCGAGCACCACGGGCAGCGTCCACCTATCCGCGACGGGCCGCCCCCGGAACGTGAGCGCGGCGTTGCTCGCCGCCGTGAAGGCGACGAAGCCGAGCAGCGGCAGGTACGGCAGGTCGAGCTCGAGCACGAAGCGCACGAAGGCGAGGGCCAAGAGCTGCCCAGCGACCGCTCCCCAACGCACCTTGAGCAGCCACGAGAGCCCGAGCTCGAGCTCCGTGTCCTGCGCCGGAAGCTCCGCGCGCCGCCCCTGCACCAACACGGGCCCCTCCGCGCGCGCCGCTGCGCGCCTCGGAGTCGCATCCAGGCCTAGGAGCCGGGCTGCCGCGTTCATGCGCGCGCCCTAGCGCAAACGGGCGGTCTCGTCACCGCGACCATTCGTCGCACCGGCTCCCGGCAGAGATCCGGCGGGGGCGACAGGCCCTGCGCGCGCCTTCCATGCGGATTGCGAGCTTCCGACGTGCGATGGGCACCGCGTCATCGCCCGCCCTGGCGGGCGCGATGCTTACGGTTCGTCACC
>CAYYWA010000539.1:0-2936 GCA_964475255.1 uncultured Sorangium sp. | reverse complement strand
GAGGGCGGGAGGGGGAGTGAGGGCGGCGCTGACGGGAGTGGTCCGTGAAGCGCCGCGCGGCGGCTTCAAGGAGAAGAAGAGGGCGGCAGCGACGAGGACGACGGCGACGGCGGTGACGATGCCGAGGGCTTTTGCTCGGCTGCCGGTGAAGGTCCGGGCCCAGGTGGAGCGGTTGGCGGTGTCCGCGACGAGCAGCGGCGGTTTGCGCGCCGGGGCGGGGGCGTTGGCGATGGCGGAAACCGGGAGCCCCACGGGAAGCCTGGCGCCGACGATGCGGGCGATGCGCTCTGGGCTCGTGCTCGTGGGCGCGAAGGCGCTGAGGGCCGCCGCGAGCTCGGCGACGTCCTGGTAACGGAGGTTTCGATCTTTTTCGAGGCACTTGAGGACGATGTGCTCGAAGGCCTCGGGCAGGTCGGGGCGGACCTGACGCAGCGGCCGAGGCGGTTCCTGGAGAATCACCCCACAGAGTTGGGGCATCGTCTCGGCTTCGAAGGGGACGGCGCCGCTGACGAGCTCGTAGAGGATGGCGCCGATGGCCCAAATGTCGGAGCGCGCATCGACGTTGCGCGAGCTCGACATCTGCTCGGGGGACATGTAGAGCGGCGAGCCCATGATCGCTTGAGTCCGCGTCATGGCGAAATCGGCTCCGGAGCTCCCCGTGGCGGTGAGCTTGGAAATGCCGAAGTCGAGCACTTTGATGCACGGAGAGCCGTCGGCCCGTGTGGTGAGGAAGAGATTGGCAGGCTTGAGATCGCGATGGATGATGCCGAGCGCGTGCGCCTCAGCGAGCGCCTCGCAGGCCTGGAGGATGCATTCGGCCGCGAAGGAGGGAGAGAGCGGGCCCGACTGCTGGATGAGGGCCGCGAGGTCGCGCCCCTCGAGGAACTCCATGACCATGTACGGCGCGCCGGACTCGAGCGTGCCGACGTCGGAAACCCGCGCGACGTGCTCGCTCTTTATCTTCACGGCCGCGCGCGCTTCCCGCGAGAACCGCGCCACGGCCTCGGGGTTCTCGAGAGCACCCGGTAGTAAGAACTTTATCGCGACGCGCTCTTCGAGCTGAAGGTGGTAGGCAAGGACGACGATTCCCATCCCGCCCTCACCGAGAACGCGCTCGATGCGATATTTGCCGGCAAGCACGTCACCTGGCTTCACGGGAACCTCCGGCAGCTCGACGGTCGAGCTTAACCCAAAAGTCGACCAAGCCGAACGCCGTTCGCGCGAGCCCCACCCATCCTTGACAAGTTTTGGCGGGCCGACGGATGATGAGAAGATAGACGAGGAAGGTACCGATCGTGGATCGGGGTGAGGTCAGAAGCCCGCATCTTCATGTCGCCGAGTGGCGGCTTTCCGGCACCAGGGTGCGCCGGATGGCGGCGAGCGCCTTTTTGTGCGCTTTGCTCGGTGTTTCCGCGCGGGGACACGCGCAAGCGACCGACCGCGTGCTCGCGGAGGAGCTGTTTCGGCAAGGCCAGGAGCTCATGGACCGCGAGCGCTACGCCGAGGCGTGTCCCAAGCTCGCGGAGAGCCAGCGCCTCGATCCGGGGACTGGCACGCTCCTGAATCTGGCCGTGTGTCACGAGCGTGAAGGAAAGCTCGCCACGGCCTGGACCGAGTACAGCCAGGTGGTCACGCTCGCCCGTCGGGACAACCGGCCCGATCGCGTCACGTACGCCGAGCAACGCATCGCCGTGATCGAGCCCAAGCTCCCGCGGCTCACGGTGACGCTCGCGCCGGGAAGCGACGTCCCGGGGCTCGTCGTTCGGCTGGACGAGGCAACGCTCGGTCGACCGGCGCTCGGCGTCGCGCTGCCGATCGATCCGGGGACCCACGAGCTCACCGTCACGGCGCCGGGAAAGCAGCCGTTCCGCACGACGCTCGAGATCGGGCAGGGCCCCTCCCACGAGACGGTCACGGTGCCCCTTCTGCTCGAAGCACCCGCCGAGGAGAACGCCTCGGCGGAGGCGGTCGCGGAGGCCGGGACGAGCCCGACGCCGCTCACTCTGGAACCGGTTCCGGCGACGCGAGGAAAGACACAGCGCATCGTCGGGCTCAGTATGGGAGGGCTCGGCGTGGTTGGCGTTGGAATCGGCGCGGCGTTCGGCTTTTCCGCGATCTCCCAGTTCAACGAGTCGAATCGAGCCGGGTGCGACGGCCGGCTCTGTGACCCGGACGCGGCAGACATTCGCAACGACGCTCGCGCGGCGGGCAACGTCTCGACGGTCGCCTTTGCCGCCGGCGCCGCGCTGCTCGGTGCCGGGGCAATCCTCTATTTTACGGCACCGAAGGCGAGCGCCGAAGACGGCGGCTTCGCGGTGACCGGGCTCTCCGTCGGCCCGTCGTCGCTCGGCGTGCGCGCGGTGTGGTGATGCAGCGCGCGGGTCGTCGCCGGTCGGTGCGCTGGGCCTTCGTGGCGGCCGCGGCGATGGCGTGCAACGCGATCGTGGGCATCGACGAGCCGGTCGTCGTGGAGCCGAGCTCCGGTGAGCCGAGCGTCGATCCGAACGTCGAGAGCTGCATCCTCAACTCGGATTGCTCGGACGAATCCCACGTCTGTGTGTTCGAGATTTGCAGCCCGCCCTGCGAGGCCGATCGCGACTGTGACGGCGACGAGTTTTGTCTGACGACGGAGTTCGGCAATCGCTGCGTGGTCACGAGCCGCGCTCGGTGTGACGACGCCGAGGATTGCCCGGGCGGCAGCGCCTGCTTCGACGGCGAGTGCCGGACCGATTGCCGCGCGAACGAGGCGGCGTGCCTCTCCGATCAGATTTGCGACGACGACGGCGCGTGTCGCCCGGCTCCCCCGCCGGGGGGTTCCGGAGGGCGGGACTCGGGAGCCGCGGGCAGCGCCAACGATGCGGGGAGCGCGAACGAGGCGGGTGGAGGAGGCCGCGCCGGAGCTCCCGGCGGCGTGGGCGGCGCGGGGGGCGCTGGCG
>CAYYWA010000538.1:0-2945 GCA_964475255.1 uncultured Sorangium sp. | reverse complement strand
GATGCCGTGGATCCATGGGTGTGGTTCGTGGGGGGGCGCGACGCGCGCGACCGCGTGCTGTCCGCGAATGGGTGCTCGGACGAAACCGTCCCGGAGGGCGACCGGTGCGTGCGATACGAAGGGTGCGCCCCGGGCCTGCCCGTCGTGTGGTGTGAAACGAACGGCATCGGACACAACATCCAGGCGGACTTCGCTCCCAAGGCGGTCTGGGAGTTCTTCTCGTCCTTGCCTTGAGCCTCGAGGTCGGGCTTCCTAGGCTGAAGAGACGTGGTCGCGTCGTCGTTCACCCGCGCTGCTCCGTCCCGAACGCACGAAGACGCGCGGGCTCGGGGCGGCCTCCGGCGCGGCGCGATCGCGGCGCTCACGCTGCTCGGCCGAGGGTTCCTCGCGCATCCCGCGAACGAGCGGCTGCGCGCCTTGGCTCGGCGCCCGCGCGGCGCTCTCGAGTACTACCGGGAGCTGCTCTGGCTCTTGTGTCGCCTGGCCGTGCTCTGCGTGGCCGAGGAGCGCGAGCTGTTGCACGCGGAGCACGTCCCGCTCGCGGTGCGCCGCCGCTACGCGGAGGCGCACGGCCTTCGCAGCCTCCGCGCTCGCCTCGACGCCTCCGAACGCGGCGACGAGCAGTGGGCGGCGCTGCGCGCCCTCTTCGCCGCGCTCGCCGAGGGTGACGCGCCCCTCGGGCTGCCAGCTCTCGGCGGCGTGTATGCGCGCGGGCGCTGCGCCGTGCTCGACGCCAGCCGGCTCGACGACGCCTCGCTCCGTCGCGCGCTCGATGCGCTGTTCGGCGACGGGACGATCGGCGGAACCCGCCTCGAGGCGCTCGGAGCCGAGGAGCTCGGAACGCTCTACGAAGCCTTGCTCGAGCTCTCACCGGAGATCACCGGCAGCGAGCCGGAGCTCGCTCTCCGCGAGGCGAGTGACAAGGGGCACGCGCGTCGGCGCCGCGGCAGCTATTACACGCCAGAAGTCCTCGTCACCGCCTTGCTCGACGCTGCGCTCGAGCCCGTCGTGACCGAGGCGCTCGAGCGCGCTTCCGACGACCCCGCGCGGGCGTTGCTCGCCCTCTCCCTCGTCGATCCGGCGGGTGGGAGCGGTCATTTCCTGCTGGCCGCGAGCCGGCGCCTCGCCGCGCACCTTGCCCGCGTTCGCGGCGCGGGGGGCGCCGGCGGCTACCGCGCGGCCCTGCGCGCCGTGATCCAGTCGTGCGTGTACGGCGTCGATGTCGACCCGCTCGCCGTGGAGCTCTGCAAGGTGAGCTTGTGGCTCGAAGCGGCGGAGCCCGGGGCATCCCTCACGCGCCTCGATGCGCGCATTCGCTGCGGCAATGCCCTCTTCGGCTCGCGTCCCGAGTGGATGCGCGCGGACGCAACTGCTTCGGTGCAGTCGGCCGAGCGCGCTCTCTTCGCCGCCGACGCCTGGTGCGCGGCCTACGTGTGGCCGAACGGTGAAGGAAGCGTCACGAAGACGGCCACGGCGGACGCGCTGTGGCGACGCGTCCGCGACGGGCGAGCCGTCTCGGAGCACGAACGGCGCACCGTGCGCGCGCTCGCCCACACGCACGCGTTCCTTCATTTCCACCTGGCGTTTCCCGAGGTGCTGGCGCAGGGCGGCTTCGATCTCGTGCTCGGCAATCCGCCGTGGATCGCACATGCCGGTCGCGCATCCCAGCCGTTGGCCCCGGCAACGAAGGCGTTTTATCGGCGCTACTACGAGTCCTTCGCGGACTACCCGACCACCCACGGCATGTTCGTCGCGCTCGGCGCGCGCCTGCTCCGCGAAGGGGGATATCTCGGCCTCGTCTTGCCGTCGTCCGTCTCGGAGCTCGAGGGGTACGCCAAGACGCGGCTCGCGCACGATCGACTCTGCGATTTTCCGGGCGAGCTGATGGACTTCGGGGAAGGTCGGTTCGAAGGCGTGACCCAGCCCTGCATGGCCCTCGTTTCCCGTCGAACCGCGGGCGGGCGAACGGACGCCGCGCCCGGAGCGCCGTGGCCCGTGCAGCGCCCCGATCTCGACGCGACGGGGCGCGCGCTGCTCGCTCGTCTGGCGGCGCTTCCGCCGTTACCCGCCGAGCTCTTCGGGGAGCGGGGCGTCCAGTCGGACCGGAAGCTCTCCCGACACTTCACCGTGTCGAGCGTCGCGACGGGCCGGTTCGAGACACCGATTCGCGAGGGTGGGGACATCCACGAGTTTCGGCTCTCGCCGCCGCGCCTCCACGTCGACGGCGCCGCGCTCGGCGCCCGCCTCCGCGCGCCCGAGGAGTTCCGCGCCGTGCGCCTGCTCATCCGGCAGACCGCGCGCTACCCCATCGCCGCGCTGTCCGATGGCCTCGCGTTCCGCAACTCGTTGCTCGCCGGCTTCGAGAGCGAGACGTGGCCCGCGTATGCCCTGCTCGCCCTGCTGAACTCGGCCCTCGTGCGGTGGCTTCACTACGCGCGCTTTCGCGACGCACGCCAGCCGATCCTCCCCCAGCTCAAGATCGCCCACCTCAGAGCGATCCCGGGTCCGCCGGAGCTTCGGACGACCGAGCGCGATCACCTCGCGTCCCTCGGAGAGCGCCTCTCGAGCGGCACGGGCCCCGTCCCGGACGAGGACCGGAGCGAGCTCGATCGGCTCGTCTACACGCTCTATCGCCTCAGCCCGCAGGAGATTGCCCTCGTCTCCGCGTGGCACGCCCGACTCGGTCCTCACGTCTCGACGCGCGCGCGCGCCTCCGGGCGCGGCGCGTAGCGTCCTTTCGGGAACGGCGTCCTCGTCGAGGCTCGACTCGAGATTCTTCGGAAGGGTTGCCCACCCCGCGCCGTGCTCCGGCTGCGCCGCCTGCGCGCGCCGCCGCCCCTCCCAAGCGTCATCCTCGGCGGCTCCGCCGCCTGCGGGTGCCACGGGAGGGGCAACGCTGGCCGCCAGGGCCACGTCACGTGTCGGTTCGGCGTGCCAAACACGGC
>CAYYWA010000537.1:0-2968 GCA_964475255.1 uncultured Sorangium sp. | reverse complement strand
AGCGCGCACGACGACGCGCCCGCTCGCGCTCCCGGCGGCGAGCGCGCCGTCCGGCAGGGCCGTCGGCAACGCCGACCAGGGCGCCTCGGCCTCGACCTCGGTGACCAGCTTGCCGCGCTCGCCGAGCTCGAAGATGCGCCCGTCCGCGCCCGCGAAATGCACGCCGCCGCGCGCGTCGCGTACGAGCCCGCCCTCGACCTCGACGGGGGTCCGGGCGCGCCACGCCAGCGTGCCGTCGGGGTTCAGCGCATAGATGCTCTGCGTGGCCGGAACCAGCACGAGGCCCGACCGCTCCACCAAGAGCCGCCCGGTGACGGCGCCCGTGACGGTGTAGTTCCAGTAGAAGCTCCCGTCCGGGTGGAGGGCGTGCACCTGGCCGTCGATGGTGCCGACGTAGAACGCGCCGCTCCGCGCGCGCACGGGTGCGGTGGAGGGCGCGCCCGCGTGGAACCTGAACTTGACCCCGAGCGGGCGCGCGGTGTCGCAGATGCGCGGGGGCGGCGCGGCTGCACGGAGCGCCGCGCTCGCGGCCGGAGTCGCGAGCGCGATGCTCGAAAGGAGACAGAGCGCCGGCCGCACCCGGCGAGCATTTCTCGCCGTCTCGAGCTCTGCAAGGAAATCTCGCCGCGGCTCGCGCGGCGCACACGGTAGCGTACGCTCGGCGTGATGGCGCTCACGGTGTTCGGTCTCACGGGCGGAATCGGCTCGGGCAAGAGCACGGTGGCGTCGCATTTCGCGAAGCGCGGCGTTCCGATCGTGGACGCCGACGAGCTCGCCCGAGAAATCGTGCGTCCGGGCACGCCGGGCCTCGACGCGATCGTGCGCGCGTTCGGCGCCGACGTCCTCACGGCGGACGGCGCGCTCGCTCGCCGCGCGCTCGCCGAGCGCGTCTTCGCGGACGAGGCCGCGCGCAAGCGGCTCGAAGCGATCACCCACCCGCGCATCGCGGCGCTGGCCCGCGAGCGCTTCGCGCGGCTGGAGGCCGAGGGGCACACCCTCGCCTGCTACGTCGTGCCGCTGCTCTTCGAGCGCGGCCTCGAGGACACGCTCCGCCCGGTCGTCACCGTGGTCGCGAGCGAGGACGCCCAGCTCGAGCGCGCCGCGGCCCGCGACGCGGTGAGTCGCGAGCACGTCGCGGCTCGCCTGCGGGCTCAGCTTCCGCTCGAAGAGAAGGCGCGCCGCTCCGACTTCGTGATCGACAACTCGGGCTCGCTCGCGAGCACCTTCGCCCAGGCCGATCGCGTGCTCGACGCGATCCGCCGCGAGCACGCGGGCTGAGCGCGCCGAGGGCCAGATTTCGGCTAAACGGCCACGCGCTGCTCGGCGGCGAGGAGCGTGTTCTCGAGGAGCATCGCGATCGTCATCGGGCCGACGCCGCCGGGAACCGGGGTGATCGAGCCGGCCACGGGCTCCGCCTCGGCGAAATGGACGTCGCCGCAGAGCTTGCCGTGCTCGTCGCGGTTCATGCCGACGTCGATGACGATCGCGCCCGGTCGGATCCAGTCGCCGCGAACGAGACGCGCGCGTCCGACGGCCGCCACCAAGATGTCGGCGCTCCGGCAGACGTCGGCGAGATTGCGCGTGCGCGAATGCGCGATCGTGACGGTGGCGTTCGCGGCGAGCAAGAGCGCCGCGACCGGCTTGCCCACGAGGTTGCTGCGCCCGACCACGACCGCGTGCGCGCCCGTGATGTCGGGCGCGACCTCGGCGATGAGCCGCATGCAACCCTGCGGCGTGCACGGGACGAGCGCGGGCTCTCCCGAGAACAGCGCGCCCACGTTGAGCGGGTTCAGTCCGTCCACGTCCTTGCGCGGATCGATGGCGCGGATCACCTCGCTCTGGCGGATCTGGCTCGGCACCGGGAACTGGACGAGGATGCCGTCCACGGTCGCGGAGCGGTTCAGCTCGTCCACGCGGGCGAGCAGATCCGCCTCGCTCGTCGTCGCGGGGAGGCGATGCACGGTGCCCGCCATGCCGACCTCGACGGCGGCCTTCTCCTTGTTGCGCACGTACACGTGGCTCGCCGGGTCGTCCCCGACGAGGACGACGTCGAGCCCGGGCGCGCGCCCAAAGCGCTCCTGGAACCGCGCGACGCGCGCTTTCACCTCGGCGCGGACCTGTGCCGCGATCGCCTTACCGTCGATGAGACGAGCCATCGGGGGGCGCTTACCAAAGGCGGCGAGCGGAATCCACTCGGCGCGCAGCCTGGATTTCGAGCTGACGCCCGAGGGGAATCTCGGCTCTAGAACGCCGAGCAGCCAAGCTGATCGGCGTTCTAGCCTTGTTTCGTAGGGGCGGCTCGCGCCGCCCCTCCCCGCCGAAGTGAACCGTTTGTCGCTCTAGCGCAGGACGATTTCGACGAGCGAGACGCTGTCCGCGGCCACGCGGATATCCGCGTGGCCGGTCGCCCCTTCCGAAAACGCGACCCGGACTTCCGAGCCGGGGTAGGCGCGCGTGCGCACGTTGCCGAGCACGACCAGGCCGGTAGGGCCCGTGCCCCGGTCCTCGTCCGTGAACGTGCCGCCGCTCGCGTACGCCACGACCTCCGCCTCCGGAACGGTCACGTGCACGCCCGCCGCCCCGGAGCCAGTGCTTCCCAACAGGAAGAGCACCGCGTGCCCCGCGTTGCGGTCGAGCTCGACCGGGAGCGTGAGCAGGCTGTAGATGAGCGAGAGGGTCGCCCGCGGAACCATGCCGAGCGCGACGTCCTCCGCAGCGGCGCTCACCGGGTGCAGGGTGCGCAGCAGGCGCGAAACGCCGCTCTCCGCGCGCACGCTCACCCAGATGGGCGTCGTGAGGCGGACGTCGGAGAGCTGGAAGGGATTGCTGCCGTTGAAGATCGCCGACACCGTCGTGGTCTCGACCCCCGACGCCTCGACCACGGCGCGCTCGCGGAACGGCCGCGTCGTCGAGAACGCCGTGTCGGAAAACTCCTCGACGATCCCGCGGATTTCGACCCCCTCCTCCG
>CAYYWA010000536.1:0-2970 GCA_964475255.1 uncultured Sorangium sp. | reverse complement strand
CTACGCTGCGCGCGGTGGGGGCTGGCGGCCGGCACGTCCCCACCACTCTGGATCTCGCCCCCGCCGGGCTGGTCGCGGCGGAGCTCGGGTGGACGGTGGAGAACATCGCCGTCACCGAGACGGAGCTCATCCGCCGAGCACGGCCCGAAGAGACCGTCACCGGCGCGGTGCGGCGCGCGCCGGTCGTCACCGTGATGGGCCACGTCGATCACGGCAAGACCTCGCTGCTCGATCGCATTCGCCACACGAGCGTGGCGGCCGCGGAGGCAGGCGGCATCACGCAGCACATCGGCGCCTACGTCGCCGACACCCCCGGCGGGCGCATCACGTTCATCGATACGCCTGGGCACGAGGCCTTCACCGCGCTCCGGGCGCGCGGCGCCGCCGTCACCGATCTCGTCGTGCTGGTCGTCGCGGCCGACGACGGCATCATGCCGCAGACCCGCGAGGCCGTGGATCACGCGCGCGCGGCCGGCGTGCCGTTGGTCGTCGCCATCAACAAGGTCGACCGACCCGACGCCGATCCCGCGCGCGTCCGTCGCCAGCTCACCGAGATCGGGCTGGTTCCCGAAGAGCTCGGCGGCGACGTCCTTGCGGCGGAGGTCTCGGCGGCAACGGGCCAGGGCGTGCCCGAGCTGCTCGAGAAGGTGCTGCTGCAAGCCGAGCTCCTCCCGCTGCACGCCACCCCCGGGCGCGCCGCGCGGGGCGTCCTCGTCGAAGCCGCGCTCGACAAGAGCCGTGGCCCGATCGCGACGGTGCTCGTCAAAGACGGCACGCTGCGCGTCGGCGACGTGCTGATCGCCGGCAGCACCTGGGGCAAGGTCCGCACGCTCACCGACGATCGCGGGCGCAGCGTCCGCGAGGCCGGGCCGTCCACCCCGGTCTCCGTGATTGGCTTGAAGGACGTGCCCGCGGCGGGAGACCTCGCCGAAGTCGTCGCCGACGTCCGAGCGGCCCAGCAAATCGCCGAGCTCCGCGGCGAGCGCGAGCAGAAGCAGCTCCACGGCGCGCGGTCCGCCAAGGCCACGCTCGTCGATCTGCGCCGCGCGCTCGGCGAGCGAACGCCCGAGCTCAAGCTCGTGCTGAAGGCAGACGTCGGCGGCTCGCTCGAGGCCCTACGCGGCATGCTCGCGGGCCTGCTCGCGCAGGACGCGAAGGTCGTCATCCTGCACGCCGGCATCGGCGCCGTCACCGAGTCCGACGTTCACCTCGCCGCGGCGGGCGGCGCCCAGATCGTCGCCTTCAACGTCCCGAGCGCCCCGCGCGCGACTCAGCTCGCGCGACAGCTCCGGGTCCGCGTGCGCGAGCACCGCATCGTCTACGAGCTCGCCGACGACATTCGCCGTGAGCTCTCCGGTCTGCTCGCTCCGACCGAGGTCGAGGTCGAGCTCGGCGCCGCCGAGATCCGCCAAGTGTTCGCCGTCGGTCGCCTGCGCGCCGCTGGCTGTCGCGTCGTGCGCGGCCTCGTGCGCCGGGGCGCCCGCGCCCGCCTCGAACGCCGCGGCACCCCCATCTGGACCGGCACCATCGAGTCCCTCCGCCGCTTCAAAGACGACGTCCGCGAAGTCCGCGAAGGCTTCGAATGCGGCCTCACGCTCCAAGGCTTCGATCGCTTCGAAGTCGGCGACCTCCTCGTCGCCCTCGACGTCCGCACCGAGCCCGCCGAGCGCCCCGCAGCGACGGCGTGAGTGCCGTCACCCGGCACGCGTTCGCCAAGGGTCAATCCCCTTCATGATGCACGACGTTGCGGGGATTGACCCGCTCCGGCGGTGGGGCCAAGCCGCGTGTGCGGGCCGAAGACGTCCCGAGCGACGTGCCCGGATTGGAGCCACACCTGCGCGCTGGGGAGAACGACTTGCCGGTATCTCCATTCGGGAGGCCGAAGCGGGAGACAAAATAGCGGCAAGCACCCCTCGCGGTTTCCATGCTGGGAAGGAAAATAGCGGCAAGGGGGCGCCGCCCGATTGCCGCTCGCAAGCGGAGTAGCGGCAAGGGCTCGCTCGCGATGGCTCCCGGAACGGAGCCGAGCGGCAACGATCCCTCCTCCATTGTCTCCCGGCACGCAAAGAAGCGGCAACCCACGTCGCCACTCTGCATACTGGGAAGCAAAATAGCGGCAATGCCCCCTTCCCTTTGCCTCTCGGGAAGGAGAATAGCGGCAATGGAGCCGCCTCGTTGCCTACTACGGAGGAGGATCCGGTCTTCTCGGATCCCATTTGCGACGACTACCGGCCGAGCGCCGCTCAAGACACGACACAGGAGGATTGCGAAAACGCGCGAAATCGCCTGCTCGACGTAACTCCGGAACTGGAGGTGAGCCGGGAGGTCATCGAGGCCGGCAATGTGCCGCCCGAGCTCGCGGATCTGCGCGGGAGCGAGCTGGAACGCATTCTGGTTCGGCAGTGGAACGCCGTGCAGGCACTGCAAGCAGCTATGCAGCGCGAGTGGATCGACGCCCGCACGATGGCAGGTATCGATGATGGTGCGAGCGATGGTGATGGTCGACGGCTCCGTTCTCGCTGCCGGCGAACAGGGTAGTTCTGATTGGCAGCGGAATCTCCCCCGCGGGCGTCACGGGTTGCACCGCGGCTCCCGACGGCATCCGGGATCGCATCCGTCGCCGATCACGAAGTTGCCGTCGTCGCAGTCCTCGTCGGCGTCGACTTCGCCGTTCGGACAACTCGGCGTTTCCAGTTCGCAGAAGCCGCTGCAGCCGTCCCCGAACTCGAGATTGCCGTCGTCGCACTCCTCCCCGACGTCGACGTAGCCGTCACCGCAGTGACACGGACGCCGCTGCGCCGTGATGCACCACGACTCGCAGCACAGGCTCGTGAGCTCGACGCAGCACGTCGCACTGCATCCATCGCCCGAAGCGGTGTTGCCATCGTCGCAGGCTTCCCCCGGATCGACCGTCGCGTTTCCGCACGTCAGCCGCCACGGCGGCTCGCCCTCACCCGACTCGCCGGCGGC
>CAYYWA010000535.1:0-2970 GCA_964475255.1 uncultured Sorangium sp. | reverse complement strand
CCCTCCCCACGCGGGCACTCTGTCCGACGCAGTTTTCCGCATATCTCGGCGCGTTTCTAACCGTTTTGTCGCTCTAGCGACCGCGCGCTGATTCAGCCGTTCGAGCCGCGCGGCGGCGCCTCGCCGTTCGGCATGACGGGCGGCGGCGGGTGCGAATAGGCCACGTTCGACTGACGCGCCTCGTAGGCGAGGATCGAAGCCTCCTGGTACACTTCGCGCGCGCCCGGTAAATTCGCATCCCGCCGCATCAGGCGAATCAGCTCCTGGGTGGCCGCTTCGGGTGCCAAGCTTCCCTCGTACAAGCCGAGACGAATGCGCGCGACGGCGAAGCGCTCGTCCGACTCGGGCGCCTTGTCCAGTGCTGCTCGTGCTGCCTCGAGCTTTCGCTCGTCGAGCAGCGCGGCGATGGTTTCGAGATCGATTGGGCTCATGGCGCTCACTCGATCGCATAGCGTATCAGATTCGCTCGCGCGGGCCGTAGGACGCCGGGGCGTTCATGCACCGTGTTCGGCCGCCTGGCCACGCACGGCTCGTCGCAGAGACGACGACTCGCACCAACACCCCGAAGCCACGACAAACACCGATACGAGCCCCCCAACCGCCATCGGTCAGAAATGAAAAAGCGCGGGAAGAGCCGGCAGCAGACGTGAGAAAAGGTGCGCCCTGACGGAGGACTTGGAAGGATTCGGCGCGAGGATGATAGGCTGAGCTTCCCTCGACACATGGAGCTCGGGGCCTCCCAATGAGTAGCGACCAGCGCAATCGATTCGACATGAGTGAGGATCCAGGGCGGGACCTCAGGACGGAGCGAGACGAGTTTCTCCAGAAGTTCGGGCGAGGCGCCTCCCTCGCTCGTCAATTCCTCCACGACTACGAGGCACTCGAGCAGCGCCTCCGTGCTCTCGAATCGGAAAATGCCGAGCTCCGCGCAAAGGTCGAAGCGGACCACGCCGTCCGAGACCTGCTGCGCAAGATCGAAACTTTGGAGGCCGAAAAAGCCGAGCTGCTGTCGCGGTTCAATCGCGCCGAAGAGATCAGCAGTAGCGTGACCGCGCGGATGCAAGACGTGGAGCTCGAGTTCGCGAACCTCGCGAACCTGTTCGTCGCGAGCACGCAGCTCAACTCGAGCCTCTCACCCCGCGCGGTGACTCGGCGGATCAAGGAAATCTTGGCTCAGCTCGTGGGGGCCGAGCGCTACGCCATGTACCTCCTGAACCCCGAAGGGACGGAGCTCGTCCCGATCGCGTCGGAGGGCGTCCCCGGGGGTGAGCTCCTGCCGGTGCGCGTCGGCGGAACGCGGCTCGGCGCGGTGGTGGAGAGCGGCTCGGCGGCCATCGACGAAGAGGCCGACCCGAGCCAGGGCACCCTCGAACGGCCCGCGGCCATCATTCCTCTGATGCTCGACGAGCGGACGGTGGGGGTCGTCGCGATCTTCGCGACCTTGGCCCAGAAAGGTCGATTCCACACCGTCGATTTCGAGCTCTTCCGCCTGCTCGGCCGGCACGCCGCCGCCGCGCTGGTCGGGGCGAGCTTGTTCGCACAGGCGGAGCACAAGCTCCCGGGGCTCGAGGCTTTCTTGGATCTGAGCGTGTGAAGATGGCCGAGTATTCTTGTCTGATCGTCGAAGACTCCCCCATGATGCGCCAGCTTCTGGTGTTCGCGCTGGCGCGCGTGAAGAACCTCCGCGTTACCGAGGCGGACGACGGCGTGGACGGTTTGCGCAAGCTCGCCTCCGCGCGCTACGACATCATCGTGACCGACATCAACATGCCGATCATGGACGGGCTCAAGCTCGTCAAGCGTGTGCGCAGCGATCCGGTTCACAAAGACACGCCGATCGTGATCATCACGACCGAGGGCTCGCAGGAAGATCGGCAGCGCGCCCTGCAGCTCGGCGCCAACGCGTACATCACCAAGCCGATTCAGGCGCCTCAGGTGATCGCGACGGTCAAAGAACTCCTCAAGATCGAATGAACGCCCCCCGGCCGTGGATCAAGATCTGCGGCGTCACCACGCCCGAAGACGCCGAGCTCGTCGTCGCGGCGGGTGCCGACGCTCTCGGCGTGAACCTCGTGCCGCGCTCGAAGCGCGCCGTCGACCTGCCCACCGCGCAGACGATCGCGAAGGCCGTGCGCGGGAAGATCGAGCTCATCGGCGTGGTCGCGGACCGCGAGCTCGAAGCCGTCGACGCGCTTCGTCGTGAGCTCGGCCTCGACTGGCTCCAGCTCCATGGCAACGAGCCGCCGGGCATGGTGGCGCGCTTGCAGCGCGCCTACAAAGCCATCGGCATCTCCATGCCGGAGGACGTGACGCGCGCGCGCGCCTGCCCGGGAGAGCGCCTGCTCGTCGATCGAAAGGTCGGCGAGCGCGAGCAGCTCGCCGGAGTACTCGGCGGCAGCGGCCAGCGTTTCGATTGGACGCTCGTCGTCGAGCTCGCGCGGGCTCGCCCGATCATCCTCGCCGGGGGCCTCACGCCCGACAATGTCTCGCTCGCCATCGCGACGGTGAGCCCGTGGGGTGTCGATGTCGCGAGCGGCGTCGAAAGCGCCAAGGATCCGCGCCGCAAGTATCCAGAGCTCGTGAAGCGCTTCGTCGAGCGAGCGCGCTCAGCGAAGCGCGCCGTCGCGATTTCCGGCTGAGCCCCGAGGCATGTCGATGAAAGCTGGAATGCCGTCCCGGCTGGCGTACGGCTGGGTCGCCTGGCTCACGCCCTGCGTCTTCGTGCTTGCGGAGAGCTGTACTGTGGCCGATCCCAGGGACTACACCTTCGGCAGCCCCGGCGGAGGCGGCACGAGCGCCCCCAGCGGCGGCAGCAGCGGAGCGGTCGGAACCGGCGGCAATCCCCAAGGGGGTTTGGCGGGCGATGCCGGTGCCTCCCCCTCCGGCGAGGGCGGCGCCGCCGGCGCACCGAGCGCGGGCGCGGGCGGCGACACGGGTGGAACGGCGGCGAGCGGCGGCTCCGGGGACAGC
>CAYYWA010000534.1:0-2995 GCA_964475255.1 uncultured Sorangium sp. | reverse complement strand
CACCCGGCACTACGAAGAGCGCAATGCGGCACCGCGCGGTTCCGCGATGTTCCCCGCGGGCGTGGGCTCGCCGCGCCGGGCGAATCATCCAGGCGCGCGCACACTCCGTCGATTACGGCGGCGACCCAAGCCCCTGGGAGAAGTCGATCTCGTCCACCAAGTCCGGAAAGTCGATCAGGGGGTTGCGGTTGCCCTGCTTCCTGAAGATCGCGCGATTGCGATGTCGCTCGTGCTCGGTGACGGGGTGAGCCTTGTGCCAGCTCACCAGAATCCTTAGTCGGTCTTCCTGGTATTCTTGCTCGGTTGCGTTGATTTCTCCGGGGTAGCGCAGGAGGAAGTACAGGACGGCTCGAGCGACCTCGCCTTTGCCGTTGGTGGGCTCGAACTTGGTCGCGAGGCGCTTGCCGCAGTCCTTGCGCTCGGCTTCCTCGAAATCCGGAAAGTCCCAGTAGGGAATGTTGCCGCGGAAGCTATTGCATTCCATCTCGCAGGCGAAGAGGTGGTGGAGGTCGCCCCGCATGGGCTCCTTCTTGGAGAACCAGGACTGCGGGACGACGTGCTCGCAGTTGTATGGCAAGAGCGCCTCGAGCAGATCGATGCATTCCTCGAGTCCCCGCGAAGCCTCGAGCATCATCATCTCCTGCAAGCGTGCGGCGCGTTCGAGCTCGACCCGGAAGTCTTCTCGAATGAAGTCCTCCGGGTCGAACTCTTTCCACGAATAGATGCTGCGCAGCATGCCGTTGGGCTGCAAATCCACGAGTGGATAGACGTGCTCGGCGGGCTTGTAGCGAAGCTTGGTGTGATGAGTACTCGCGAGCAGCTCGTGCAGCGCCTCGTACAGCTGCTCCGGGTTTGCAGCCAAGTCCACGCCCTCGTAGTAGGCGTCCCGGTCCAGGGCATCTTCCGTGGAGTCGTAGTAGGGCGCTTCTCGGGCCCGTTCGAGCTCGGCGAGCGCCTCCGCTATTGCCGCGACGACTCCTGGTGCAGACACCCCTGCCCCGGACGGCTGCACTGGAGCGACCACGCTCGCTGGATGCACTCTCGGAGTTGCCGTCGACCGCGGCACCGTGGGGAGTAGCCCTGCAGCTCCCACTTGAATGTTGAGGGACACGGGCAGCGTGATGGTCGTCGAGCCGTCGTTCTCAACGCTGAGGCCAACGCCGGGCGTGGAAGGACCGCTACCCGATGCAGTGGGGCCGACACTCATCGCCGTGAGCCCGACGGTTGGTGTGCCGTCGAGCTTTGGGGGCTTCGGGCTCGGCATCGAGAACACGGGAAAAGAGGCGTCGCCGGTCAGCTCGTGTTTGAAGTGGTCTGGCGCGACCGTCATCAAGCGCTGAAAAATCCGACTGATGCGCACGCCCTCGTTGGCTATCCACTTGAGCCGCTGCTCCCCCTGTTGGTCGTCCCAAGGTTCGCCGTCGACGTTGAGGTAGTTGCCATTCTCGTCCCTGGCGGGAACCCCGGAGTGGTGCAAGGCAACGACCTCCCACTGATCGTTGAACACCGGCGAACCGGACGAGCCGGGCGCGGTGTCGGTTTCGTAGTGCAGAAAATCGTCCAGCAGCGCCGTGAGGGTATTCTCGCGGATGGCCACTTGCTTCGGCTCGCCATTGGGGTGCTGGACGATGTTCAGGTGCTCGCCAATCAAGACTTTGCCGAGCTCGGGCTTCAGCGGACAGAATCCGAACGCCTCGAGGGGCTCCCGTGCAGTCGGATCCGGACGCACCGCAACGACGGTGAAGTCGAGACTGCGATCGGTGAAGAAGAACGCTCCAGGATCCAACTCGAACGTGACCGGCGGGAGCAGCTTTCCGTCGAGGCCCGTCTGGTAATTGAACTCGATCTGACTCCGCGACGCGACCGCCGGAGCCCCCAACACGTGATTGTTGGTCATCAGGAGCGAACGCGAGATCATGAATCCCGTTCCCCAGCCGATGACGCGCCGGTGGGCATTCCGGATCGTCACGCGCCCGACGGACCTGGAAACGACGACCGCCCGCTCGAGCACGCAGGCCTCGACGAAGTTGCTCTTGCCGAGCAAGCGTTCGAACCCCGGCGCGTCTTGGTGCAGGCGGCTCAGCCGCATCCGAGCCCGATCCGGTGAGTCGATGTTGAGCGGTGACTCCCCCTTCCGGAGAGCCCCCAGCACGCGCTTTCGGTCGGCCTCGCTCTGAGCGACACGCCGCGCGGTATCGTCCAGAACATCCGTGGGAATCAGCACATCGCCTCCATCTACGGCTTTTCCGCGCCTCGGGGCTCGGGGCTGCTTGCGGTGTGAGCGCCCGTTTTGGAGTTTCGCGCTCTTCTATCCGCCCCGGTGGAGCTCGAAACGCTCCTCCGAGAACGAAGCTCTCAGTCTCCGTGTGCATGGATCAATAGCTTTTTCTTTGGGATGGGAACACGCGTTTTGCTGGCGGACTATCACGCAGGGGCGCCGGTTAGCGGGGCTATGGGCCATCGGTCGGTATCCGTCGATGCTCTCGGCGAGCTACCACCGTGTGGTGCAGTCGGCCGCTACACCCTGTCGGCGGACTGCCACTCATTGCTGTCAGCCGCTATCGATGCTGTCCGCGACCGCACCCATCGATGCTGTCAGCAGACTTTCGCCCGCTGGTGCCATCAGCGGCTACATCCCATCGAGCCGTCAGCGGACTATCACCCATGGATACCGCGGCTTGCTCCGCATCCCGGTCGCGAGTCCTCGAGGCGACAGCGCTCGTCGTCGAGCTCGTTCCGAGCTACGAGGGCGTACTCGTCCGCGAGCAGCCGCATCCGTGCGTCTTCGTACGTCGCCGATTCGAAGACCTTTTCGTTGCCTTCTGCGGGTCGAGCGGCTCCCAGCTCGACATCCGGGCGGAGCCCGTCCGCGGGCGTGGACTGAGCCTCGGCGCCTTCTGGACCGTCGGTCGACCGACCGACGAGATCCCCTCGATCCGGGTGGGCCATGAAGGACTCGAACCTTCAGCCAACGGATTAAGAGTCCGCTGCTCTA
>CAYYWA010000533.1:0-2997 GCA_964475255.1 uncultured Sorangium sp. | reverse complement strand
GTCGGCGGGCGTGGCGGCGGCGCTGGTTCGGGAGCGGGTGGCGCCGCGCAGGGCGGCGACGGAAACGAGGGCGGTGTTTCCGGCGACGAAAGCGGTGGCGGGGGCGCGCAAGGAGGGAGCCAAGGCGGCAGTGGTGCCGAGCCGGGCGCCGCGGGGTCCGGTGGAAACGGTGGTACCGCCCTGGGTGCCGGCGGTGCCTCCGCGCCGGATTGCGACGATGGCAATGCGTGCACCGTCGATCGTCTCACCGCGAGCGGCGTTTGCGTTCACGACGCGCGCGAGTGCGACGCTCCGGGACCGTGCGCGACGAGCACTTGCGATCCGACGACCGGGGCGTGCGTCGTATCGCTCCTCGACGACGGGGTCACGTGCGACGACGGGAACGCGTGCACGGAAGCGGACCAATGTACCGCCGGTGTCTGCAGCGGCGTGGCGAGCGACATCGTCGTGAGCGACACCGAAGGCGGGCCGATTCCGGACGGCTCTCTGGACCGTCGCGGCAACTGCGAGCGAAGCGATAGAGGGCTCGAAATCGAGCTTTCGACGAACGCCTTGGGCGCGGTCGCGTCCCTCGAGGTCGCGCTCGATTTCAGACACGAGTACGTCACCGAGCTCGACGTTCGCCTCCAGCACGTGGAATCGGGGCGGGAGGTCGTGCTGTTCCATTTCGAGGGCGAGCGAGAGTACGACGAAGGCTCCGACGTGAATGGCGTCTACGTTTTCACGGACTCGGCTCTGGTCCCGTTCGGTCCGCCGGAGGACGACGACGACATCGAGCCCGGGACGTACGCCCCGCGAGAGCCGCTCTCGCGCTTCGCGGGAGCGCCCGTGGCGGGCACCTGGCGGCTCGTCGTCGTGGATACGTGTGGGAACGACGACGGCCGGATGCGCGGCATGACTCTGCGCATTCGACGGTCGTGCGAGTGACCCAACCCTTGGAGATGGAGGCGCCCAGGCAGGGCCGGGCAGGCTCGAGATGCGGTTCGCTTCCCGTCGAGGAAGCTCGAATCGAGCTTAGTCTAGTTCTCCGATAGTCCAAACGCGCAGAGAGGGCTCGGCCAGCATCGACGGGGGCGGCGTTTCGAGAGACTGCTGTCGGCGACGAGCGGTGACCACAGTGCTACGGCGGTCGGTCCATCGCTTGAATCGCGATTTCCTGTTTCTGGATTTTTCTGCGACGGGATCGGCGGCGCATGTCGACGTATTCTGATTCCCGCGTCTCTCACCGCCTCCGCGGACGTGAGAGTCGCCGAAAGCCCTGGAGACGAACTCGAATGACCGCACTGCGGGCTAAGAACCTATTCGTCCTGCACTCGTGCCTCGTACTCGGAGTCGCCGGTTGCAGCGGGGAGCAAAGCCCCGGAAGTCAAGGGAGCGGCGGCAGCGCCCCCGTGGCGAGCGGAGGCGCGACGAGCGGCTCGGGAGGTACGACGAGCTCCGGCGGCGTCACGGCGCGCGTCGGCACGAGCCCAACCTCGGGCGGAATGTCCGGGATGACGGGAGTGGGCGGCACCGCCGGCACGCCGGGCACGGGCGGCGCCCCCACCAGCGGCGGCGCTCCTCCGAACGGCGGCACCGGCGCCATGGGCGGCGGGTCGTCCGGTGGTGCCCCGAACGGCGGTGGGAACGGGGGAATGCCGCCCACGGGCGGAAGCGGCGGGGGCGCGGCGGGGAGCCCGCCTCAAGGCGCATGCACGATCGAAGCCAAGGCGGTGTTGAGCGAGAAGATCGCGACCGTCGGTATCGTGGAGTGGTCGACGGACGCGCAGGGAGTCACGGGAGCGCGCATCGAGTTCGGCCCCGACACGAGCTACGGGCTCACCGCGCCGGTCGATCTCGACGAGCCGAGCTACCGCACGCTCCTGCTCGGGATGAAGCCGTCGAAGACGTACAACTACCAGATCGTCGTGGAGGCGAACGGCACGGAGTGCAGGAGTCAGAACTACACGATCGAGACTGGCCCCCGCGCGACGGGGCTGCCGCAAATCGAGGTCACCACGCAGCAGCCGGACAAGCTCGCTCCCGGGTTCACGATCACCGCGCAGTACCAGGGCACGGACAAGGGCGGCCTCGCGTACATCCTCGACCAGGACGGCGACTTCGTGTGGTGGTTCTTCGTGCAAGGGGGCACTCAGTTCACGCGCGCCGTCATGAGTCGGGACGGCAAGTACATGTGGGCCGCCAAGGCGAACGTCCCCAACTCGGGCGCAAAGGTCTATCGCATCGCGATGGACGGCTCGGGCGTGGAGGACCTCTCGACGGCCTTCGCGAATCAGAATCACGATCTTGCCGTCTTGCCGGACGAGAGCGTCGCGTTCATCGCCTACGGCAACAACGGCTGCGACGACATCAAGCTCTGGTCGCCCGACGGCAACGTGCGCACCATCATCAACTCGAGCCAGATCGCTTCCGGCGGCATGTGCCACTGCAACGCGCTGCAGTACTCGCCGACGGACGACACGATCGTCTTCTCCGAGCTGAACTCGGACCGCTACGCCAAGGTGAAGCTCGACGGCGAGGTCGTCTGGGTGCTCGGCAAGGGCGGTGATTTCTCGGGTGACGGCGCGTCCTGGGACAACCAGCACGGCCTCGACATCCTCGGAGAGGATCGGTTGCTCATCTTCAACAACGGTCCGGGGGGGACGGGAAGTCGGTCCCGCGCGATCGAAATAGCGCTGGATCTTTCCGGCAAGACTGCGACGCGGGCCTGGGATTATCAGGGCTCGACGTTCAACCAGATCATGGGCGACGTGCAGCGCCTGCCGAACGGGAACACCCTCGTGACGTACTCCGCCGAGGGATTGATGGAGGAAGTGGACGCGGACATGAACCTCGTCCAGCAGATCGAATTCGCTATCGGTGGAGCGGTCGGCTACGCGGACAAGGTCCCGAGCTTGTATCCTCAGAGGAGCTCGTCTGACTGAGCTCTCCGCCCGACCCATCGTCGGGCCGACCCCGATCGATGAGGTCTCCTCGATGAAGCGCACCACCAAGATC
>CAYYWA010000532.1:0-3012 GCA_964475255.1 uncultured Sorangium sp. | reverse complement strand
CCTTGGATCCAATTGACTTTTCCGCCCCCTCGACGTTAGTTCGCGTACTGGGTGATCGCCCGCCTTTCTTGGCCGAGGACGAAATGCCGAACCGTGCTTCCCTCTCTCTCGTGCTCGCTTTGGCGTGCGCGGCCTGCGGTCATTCGGAGAGCGAATGGCAGGCGCAGCTCGCCAAGTACAACGACCTGACCTCCCGCTGTCGCCAAGTCGAAAACGACCACGCCGCGACGCGCGCCGAGCTCGAAAAGGCCATGGGGCAAATCGTCCAGCTCAAGGATCAGCTCCAGAAGATGGGCGTGAACATCGAGGCGCTGAACATCCAGCTCGAGCAGACGGGAACGGAGAACAAGGAGCTCGAGAAGAACCTCGAGGAGATGACGCGCGCGCTCGAGGAGTACAAGACGCGCGCGATGCAGCTCGAGCGCATCCGGGCTCGCTTCGAGCTCTTGCGGGACAAGCTGAAGAAGCTCACCGAGCTCGGGTTGAAGGTGGAGATCCGCCGCAACCGCATGGTGATCCGCCTGCCGGGCGACGTGCTCTTCGCGTCGGGGCAAGACAAGCTGCGCGACGAGGGCAAGCGCGTGCTCGACGCCGTGGCGGACGTCATTCGAAACGACAAGACCCTCGCCGGGCGCTACTTCCAGGTCGCTGGCCACACCGACAACAAGCCGCTCCTGGGCGGCCGCTTCGGCGACAACTGGGGCCTGAGTGTGATGCGCGCCCGCCAGGTGCTCCTCTATTTGATCGCGCCGCTCGAGTCGAAGACGGGGGGTGGTGGCTTGAGCCCGGTGCGCCTGCACGCCGCCGGCTACGGGGACACCGACCCCGTGATGAAGAACGACACGGACGAGGGCCGGTTGCAGAACCGGCGCGTCGAGCTCGTGCTGATGCCGGACGTCGAGGAGATGCTCGACCTGCGCTCGCTCATTTGACGGCATCGGCCCCCCCGGCCCCCGGGCACCGAGCCGTGGCGTCCCGTCTCGAGGCAGGGCATCGGCCAAGCGGCCGTTCCGCGAAAGGGCCGCGGAAAGGCGCCGGCCTCGAAACCTGGGCAGGAGAGCGAGCGTAGTTGCCGCTGTGGTCTGTGACTGTCGGTAGCGCTGACGCGGTGCTCGGTATAGGAATCCGGCGCGTGGATGCCGATCGCGGCGCCCGGCCTGCCGACCCAAGCGTCGAAGAATTGATGGAAGCTTACGTCGACGGCAGTGCTGCGGCCTTCGACGCGCTCTACCGCAGGGTGTCACCCACCGTTTACGCGTACCTGTTGCGGCTCACGCGCAATCGCGAACGCGCCGAGGATCTCTTGCAAGTGACCTTCGCCAAGGTGCATCGCGCCCGCGCGAGCTATCTACGCGGTGCGCCGGTGCTGCCCTGGGTGCTCGCGATCGCGCGCCGAAATTTCCTCGACGAGCGCCGGTCCGCCCGCGTCCGCACCGAAGACCTGAGCTCGGACGGGAGCCTCCCCGAACCGCTGCCCCAGCAAACGGGGGTACCGGCCGATCTCTCCGCGGCGCTCGAACGCGCCCTCGACGCGCTCCCGGAGTCGTACCGGGAAGCGATCGAGCTGACGAAGGTCGCGGGCCTCTCGATCGCGGAAGCCGCCGGCGTGCTCGGGACGAGCGAGGCAGCGGTGAAGCTTCGGGTCCATCGCGGCTACAACCTGCTTCGCAAGCAGCTCGAGACGTTCAACCGGAACGCATGAAGCCGAGCCCCGAAACCGATCCGCTCGCCGACTTGCCTTGGCCGAAGGCCATGCCGAGCCCCGAGTGCTCCGCGGCCATCCGCCGGGAATGCACGGCGAACCTCGCACCGCGTCGCGGCATGACGGCGATGCAACGCCTGCTCGCGTCGCTCGCGCTGTCGGCGGGAACGCTCGGCGTGCTGCTGTTCGCGACCCGCGACGGCGTCCGCCACGAGGGCACCTTCCACGCGGCGCTGATCGGCGCCGCCGGTTGGGGGATCGTGCAGGCGGCCGTGCTCTGGATGGGCCTCGCCAAGCCGCCGGGGTGTCGTCGGCCGGCGAGCGTGCGGCTGGTCACCGCGGTCCTCTTGCCGGTGGTGTTCCTCGCGTATCTCGCGTTTTTGGCTCCGGAATGGGCGCCGGTGGGCGAGCTGGCCGAGCCGGCGCGTCTGACGCGCACGCTCGACTGTGGGCTGGTCGGGCTGCTCGCCAGCGCGCTGACGTCCGGCGGCGTGCTCCTCCTGTGGCGGGGCACCGATCCGCTGACGCCCGGGCTGACCGGTGCGCTCGCGGGGCTCGTGGGCGGGATCGGCGGGGGCGTGGCGATCGGCGCGGCGTGTCCAACGCAAGAAGGCTTCCACGCGTGCGCGGCGCACGGCTTCGGGGTGATCCTGTTCGTCGTCTTCGGGTGGGCGGTGGGCAAGCGACTGCTCGCGCCGTGAAGTCTCTGCTCTCGCGCCTGCTCGACGTCGCGATGTACGCGGCCATCCTCGTGCTCGGGGGGATGTTGGTGTCGCGGAAGTGCTCGGGGCCGCGCGAAGGCGCGCCCGCCGCGGACTTCGACTTGCCGATCGTCGGCGAGCCCGACGGCGCCCGATTTCGCCTCGCCGATCAGCGGGGCAAGGCCGTGCTGATCGAGGTGTTCGCTGGCTGGTGCGGGGCGTGCAAGCGAGCGGCCCCCGGCGTCGTCGAGGCGTTTCGCAGCGCGAACGCGAGCGCGGTCACGTTCGTCGGCGTGAGCGTGGACAGCTCGCCGGACGCCGCCCTCGAGGTGAAGCGCGCCTGGGGCATCCCCTACGCCGTCGTGCACGACGACGGGCGCGTGTCGAAGCAGTACGACATTCGGGTGCTGCCGACGTTCGTGCTCGTCGACGCGACGGGCACGGTGCGGCACGTCTCGACGGGCGCGCCGTCGCGCGCCGACGTCCAAGATTGGATCTCCGAGCTCTGAGCCGAGCCGCTCACACGGAGCCGACGACGCGAGAACCCGCTCGGCTCACGGAGCCGACGACGCGGGCTTCGGCGCGGGCCCGATCGCCGGGGCACCCGGC
>CAYYWA010000531.1:1306-3015 GCA_964475255.1 uncultured Sorangium sp. | reverse complement strand
GCCCCTCCCCGCCGAAGTGAATTCGGCGGGGCCCCTCCCCACGCGGGCACTCTGCTCGACGCTGTTTCCGCATATTTCGGCGCGTTCCTAACCGTTTGTCGCTCTAGCAGCCGCAGCCGGGCAGCGACGATCGCCTTGCGCCGAAAGCGAAGCCCTGTGAGAGGACGGCACCAAGCCGAGCGGTCCGCTCAGCACCGCGAGCGCGGCGCGGAGCAAAGCCGCGGCGCAGAGAATCTCGGCCGTCTCGAGCACGCGCACGACGGCGGTTCGCCGCCGTGGTGCTGACCGGCGTCGTATCGGGCGCTCAGAGCGTGAGGAAGGCGTCGGGCGCGAGCACGGTGGCGAGCATGACGTCGTTGATGTCGAGGTGCTCCATCCAAGCCGCGACGTGGCGGTGTTCCGGAGCGAGCCAAAAGCTGCGGATCGCGTTGCCGAGGGGGAGGTAAACGCGGAGCGCCTCGAGGAGGTCGGGATCGGCCGAGCGCATGAACCGCGCGCCGAGCAGGCCGACCGCGAGCCCGAGCTCCCGGAAGGCGAGGCGCTGGGACGCGCTCCGCCGGAGGTCGTCTTGGGCGACATAGAGCCGCAACCCTTCGAGCGCTTGGATCAGGATGTCGTCGAGCAAGGCGCCCTTGTCGATGGTCCCCGAGGAGACGAGCTGACCGACGCGACACGCGTCGAACAGGAGTCCGCCGATACTCAACGGATCGGCGGTGAGCCACTCGGTCTCGTCCAGCATGGCCGCGAGCTGCGCGAGCTCCCGCTCGAGCGTCGGCCCTGCTGCAGAAGCTCCGAGCATCGCGGCGGTCGCACGGAGCTCCGCGCAGGTCACGAAGGCGTCGAGCGGGTCGTGCGGGCTCGTCGCCGCGACCTGCGGTCGCGACAGGTCGATGCTCATCTTCCAGACCAGGCGCCGCCGTCCCGTGACCGGCGCTTCCTGCGTGAACGCGCTGCACGCCGACTCGGCGAGCTCGCGCGCCCAGACGTTGAAACGCGGATCGCGCGTGCGACTGGAGAGCTGGTTCAACGCGTGCATCCACTTGGTGAGATAGTGGAAGTATTGCCCATCGCGCTCCCACTCGAGCTCCTGGTCGAGGCGCTCGTTCTCTTCGCGCTCCGGCAACGGCTTGCCGATTCGGAGCCCGCCGCGCGTTGGGTGGAGCGCGCCTTCGCTTTCTCCGAGCGCGCTGATCCAGCCGAAGCGTCGATCCCCGGGGCGATGGCGTCCCAGCGTGTTGTGCACGCCCTCGACGAGGTCGAGCGCCAAATCTTGGAACGAGCGACTGGCGGTCAGGTCCGAGAGCGTCAGGAAGTTGCAGACCGCGAACGCATCCGTCCAGAGATAGCGCCGTGTGCGCTCCATCGAACGGACGCCCGTGCGCTCCGCGAAGCGCATCATCAGCTGACCCGCTTGGGTCACCTGTGATTCGGGAGAGGGTCGGATCCCTTCGGTCGATGTGGACACAGGGTCGACGCGTGCAGCGGACGTGCCACGCCGCGCGGGGTCGAGCCGCTCCGCGGCGTCCCCCGGTCTCGACGCGAAATCGCCCCGCGCGCTCCGCGAGCCCCGGGGGGTTCGTCAGCGGCGCACGGGGCGCCCGCGCCCAGGGTTTGGCCGTGCCCAGGGCACCGATGCCGCCCGATCCCGAAATGGGAACGCCGGGCGAGAACCGGCGCGGCCGGCGGTCGGGGGCCCTGCGGGTCGCGCG
>CAYYWA010000531.1:0-1296 GCA_964475255.1 uncultured Sorangium sp. | reverse complement strand
GGCCGGGCCCGGGGCAGGGAGGCCGCCCTATCCGCAATTGGGCACCGCCGCCCGAGAACCGTCTCGGCCGGCGTTCGGGGCCACTGCGGGTCGCTCGCGGCGCCCGCGCGGTCGTCACTCCTCGGACCAGTCGACCCAGAGGGCGTCGAGCGCCCAGCTCTCGACCGCGTCCTCGTCGGGGAAGGCACCCATCTCCGACTCGAGCACGGCCGTCGTGGGCCCGTTCGCGTCGAGGCAGTCCTCGACGGTGAACGGCGGGGAGTCGGGCTCCTCGTTGCTAGCTTCATCCGTGAAGATCGAGCCGTCGTCGAAGCCGCCGTCGTCGTCGCCGCCGGCGTCCGTCTCACCGACGCCTTCGGAGAGGGCCCAGAACGCGGAGTCCTCGATGGTGACGTCTCCCTCGGCGATGGCGTCGCGGGTCTCGATCCCGTACTCGAAGCCGAGGAGGGCGACGTTCGTCATGCTGCCCGTGACGAGCTCGCGGAGCACCATGCCGTAGTGCGGGTTCGCGCGCGACGAGGGCTCTCCGGTGCCGCACAGAGTGACGTTCTCGAACGAGAACGCGGTGCGCGGCTCCGTTCCGTCGTTGATGCTGTCGAGCTCGAAGCCGTTCGGGTCGTCGGAATCGACCGACTCGGCGTCGCGCCGGCCGAGCAGGTAGCGGGCGCCACCCTGCCAGCCTTCGTCGCCGTCGAAATAGTCGTCTCCGCAGTTGTTGGCGATGAGATGGCTGGCCTCGACGGTGCCGCCCCACCACTCGAAGCAGTCGTCGAGCGTGTTGCTGACCATGACGTGGTCGATCACCGTCCCGCTGCCGACGCCGGCCATGGACAGGCCGTTCACTTCCTTGTCCGGGAAGATGTCCCAACCGCTGAACTCGATGCGGACGTAGCGGAGCGTGCCGCTGTCGTCGTCCGGGTCGTCGCCGCCATAGGCGTAGGCTTCGTCGGTGAGGCCCTCGTAGATCGCCTCCGTGTCGCCACCGGGCCGCGTGATGGGCGCGCGCCCGAGCAGCACCACGCCGCCCCAGTCCCCGGCGCGCCGATCGCCTTCGGGCTGGCTGCTCGTGAAGAGGATCGGCTCCTCCGCGGTGCCATCCGCGACGATGCGCCCGCCGCGCAGCGCGACTACGAACCCAGGAGTCGGGTCGGAGAGGCCCTCGAGCCGCGTGCAGGGCGGGATTGTCAGCGTGGCGCCGTCGTGGACGTGAACCGTTCCCTCGATCACCCAGACGCGATCGTTGGTCAGGGTGAGGTCGTCCTCGATGTCCGCGGGGAGCTCCTCGCGCTCGAGCCC
>CAYYWA010000530.1:0-3026 GCA_964475255.1 uncultured Sorangium sp. | reverse complement strand
ACTCGATGATCTTGGTGACGACGCCCGCGCCGACGGTCTTGCCGCCTTCGCGGATGGCGAAGCGCATCTGCTCCTCGAGGGCCACCGAGGTGATGAGCTCGATTTCCATCGTGATGTTGTCGCCCGGCATCACCATCTTCACGCCGTCGGGCAGCTGCACGTTCCCCGTCACGTCCGTCGTGCGGATGTAGAACTGCGGCCGGTAGTTCGTGAAGAACGGCGTGTGCCGCCCGCCCTCTTCCTTCTTCAGCACGTACACTTCGCCCAGGAACTTCTTGTGCGGCTTGATGCTTCCGGGCTTGGCCAGGACCTGACCACGCTCGATGCCTTCCTTCTCGACGCCGCGCAGCAGGCAGCCCACGTTGTCGCCGGCCTGGCCCTCGTCGAGCTGCTTGCGGAACATCTCCACGCCCGTCACCACCGTCTTGGCGTTCCGGTCGAAGCCGATGATCTCCACTTCGTCGTTCACGTGGATCACGCCGCGCTCGATCCGACCCGTCGCCACCGTGCCGCGGCCCTTGATCGAGAACACGTCCTCGACCGCCATCAGGAACGGCTTGTCCACCTCGCGCACGGGGTCCGGAATCTCCGTGTCCAGCGCGTCGAGCAGCTCGGAGATCGTCGCCTCCCACTTCTCCTCGCCGTTCAGCGCAGGCAGCGCCGCGCCGCGGACGACCTTCGCGTTGTCCCCGTCGAACTTGTACTTCGACAAGAGCTCGCGGACCTCCATCTCCACGAGGTCCAGCATCTCCGGGTCCTCCACCGCGTCGCACTTGTTCAAGAACACCACGATGTGGTTCAGGCCCACCTGACGCGCCAACAGAACGTGCTCTCGCGTCTGCGGCATCACGCTGTCCAGCGCGCTCACCACCAGGATCGCGCCGTCCATCTGCGCCGCGCCCGTGATCATGTTCTTGATGTAGTCGGCGTGCCCGGGGCAATCGACGTGCGCGTAGTGCCGCTTCTCCGTCTCGTACTCCACGTGGCTCACCGCGATCGTCACCGTCTTCGTCTCGTCTCGGACGATGCCGCCCTTCGCGATGTCCGCGTACTTGATCTCCTTCGCCATGTTCTTCTTCGACTGCACCTTCACCAGCGCCGCAGTCAAAGTCGTCTTCCCATGGTCGATGTGACCGATCGTTCCGACGTTCACGTGGGGCTTCGTACGAACGAATTTCTCTTTGGCCATTGAACCCTCTTTTCAGTCTGCTTCACACCCGGGTCGTCACTTGCCGCCGCGGACCTTGGCGACCACCTGTTCCTGCACCGAGCTCGGCACCGCCTCGTAGTGCGAAAACTGCATCGTGTACACGGCGCGCCCCTGGGTCTTGCTGCGAAGATCCGTGGCGTAGCCGAACATGGTGGCGATCGGCACCTCGGCGTCGATCACCTGCGCGTCCTTGCCGCGCTGGTTCATGCCGAGGATGCGGCCACGGCGCGAGTTGAGATCGCCGATGACGTCGCCCATGTTCGCCTCGGGCGTCACCACCTCGACCTTGGCGACCGGCTCGAGCAGGTGCACACCGGCGCGCTTCACCGCGTCCTGCACCGCCATCGACCCGGCGATTTCGAAGGCCGGACCCGACGAGTCCACCTCGTGGAAGCTGCCGTCGTAGAGGCGGACCTTCACGTCGATCACCGGGTAGCCGGCGAGCACGCCGCGCTGGAGCGCCTCGCGCACGCCCTTCTCGACGGAGGGGATGAACTCCTTCGGGATGATGCCGCCGACGATCGCGTTCTCGAAAACGAAGCCCGAGCCGCGCTCGCCGGGCTCGACCTCGATGCGGACGTGACCGTACTGACCGTGGCCGCCCGTCTGACGGACGAACTTGCCCTCGGCCTCGACCTTCTTGTTGATGGCCTCGCGGTAGGCGACCTCCGGCTTGCCGACGTTCGCCTCGACCTTGAACTCGCGCTTCAAGCGGTCGACGATGATCTCGAGGTGGAGCTCGCCCATGCCGGCGATGATCGTCTGCCCCGTTTCCTCGTTCGTGAACGTGCGGAACGACGGATCTTCGTAGGCGAGCTTGGAGAGGCTGAGCCCGAGCTTGTCGAGGTCCGCCTGGGTCTTCGGCTCGATCGCGATCGAGATGACGGGCTCGGGGAACACCATGCGCTCGAGCACGATCGGCGCCTTCTCGTCGCAGAGCGTGTCACCCGTGCGGGTATCGCGCAGACCGACGGCGGCGTAGATGTTGCCCGCGTTGCACTCCTTGAGCTCCTCGCGCTTGTTGGCGTGCATGCGGAGGATGCGGCCGATACGCTCACGCTTGCCGCGCACGGAGTTCAGCACCGAGGTGCCGCTCGTGAGCGTGCCCGAGTAGACCCGGAAGAAGGTGAGATTGCCGACGAACGGATCGTTCATGATCTTGAACGCGAGCGCCGAGAAGGGCTCGTTGTCGTCCGCCTTGCGCGTCAGCTTCTTCGTCTCGTCGTCCGGGCTCGTGCCCTCGACCGGCGGGATGTCGACCGGCGACGGCAGGTAGTTCACGATCGCGTCCAGGAGGAGCTGAACGCCCTTGTTCTTGAAGGACGAGCCGCACAGCACCGGGACGAAGCTGAACGTGCAGGTCGCCTTGCGGATGGCCGCGTGCAGATCGGCCTCGCTCACCTCGTTGGCGCGCCCGTCGAGGAACTTCTCCATGATCTGGTCGTCGACGTCGGCGCACGCCTCGATCAGCTGCTCTCGCAGCTCTTCGCACTTGTCCTTGAGGTCGGCGGGGATCTCGCTCCACTCGTACTTCGAGCCGAGCGTGTCGTCGTCGAACAGGGCCGCCTTCATGCGGACCAGATCCACCATGCCGCGCAGCTGATCCTCCTGCCCGACGGGCCACTGAATCGGCACCGGCTTGCAGCCGAGCCGCTCGGACATGGAGTCGAGGTTCATCTGGAAGTCCGCGCCGGTCTTGTCCATCTTGTTGATGAACGCGATGCGCGGGACACCGTAGCGATCCGCCTGGCGCCACACCGTCTCGCTCTGCGGCTCGACGCCGTTTCCGCCGTCGAACACCGCGACGGCGCCGTCG
>CAYYWA010000529.1:0-3032 GCA_964475255.1 uncultured Sorangium sp. | reverse complement strand
CTCCAGGCGTTGCGCTTCGCGTTCGGGCCGCCGCGGCCGGGCTCGAACTCGGCGGGCGTCCCGGCCCTCGCCGAGATCCTCTGGGAGAGCATCCCGGCCCGTCATCAGCGGCGGCTCCGCGAAATCTGCGAGGATCAGGCCGCGCTCGAGTACGACCGCGCCATGGCGCTCGCCAGCATCGCGGCGCGTCGCGCGGGCCTCCTCGTCACGGGGGACCTTGCCGTGGCCTTGCGGGAGACCTGCATCGAGGAGCGCATCGAGCTCGAACGCCTGTCGGGTGAGGCGGAGATCGCCGAGGTTTGTGCCGCGAACGCGTCGCTCCGCGCCCTCTTCCAGATGGCGACGAGCCTCGAGTACGCGGAGGTGCGCTTCCGGCCCGCGCGTCCGCGCCCTGGCCGCTCCGACGGGCTTTGACCAGGAAGCGGGCGGCGCGCACAATGCGGCGGGCGGTGGTTCCCGAAAAGCCGTGTCAGCCGTGACTTCGATGTCGCACCTTCCGCGCGCGCTCGTGCGAGTTTGCCGTGAACGATGCCTGGCACGGAGCTCGCTCGTGTTGCTCTCGGTGCTCGCCCCCGGTTGCCTCGTCGCCGATCCTCCCGAATACCGCGAGCCGCCGCGGACGCCGCCGATCCTCGACCTCGTCGCGGCCAAGCCGCTGATCAGCGAGATCATCGTCCGCGACACGCGCACGGGCCTCGATGCGGACCGAGTCATCGAGTTCGTCGTGCCCCTGCGCTCGGAGGACAACGACGAATACGTCTGGTGGGCCTTCCACATCGACTACGGGTTCGCCCCGCCGAGCGAGACGCTCATTGGCGTTCCCCAACGCATTACGCCGTCCACGTTCGACGACGTGAGCCGGTCGATCAACTACAAGTGGGACATCCCGTCGGTGGCCTACCGGGCGGGCTGTCACACGATCACGTTGGTGGTTTCGCACGACAGCACCTGGAATCTGGTCGAGGCGCGGCCGCACGTCATCGAGGGTCAGCACGACACTGCGATGGCGACCTGGTGGCTCAACCTCAACCCGCCGCCGGATGCGCGCGACACCTTGCTCGATTGCCCGACGCACTCGGAGGTCGAGCAGTGAGGCGGAGCCTCGTGCTCGGGGCGGCCCTCGCCGGCAGCGGGCTCGCGGTCGGAAGCGGCTGCACCGTGACCGCGCTCGCCGAGCGCGAGCGTCCCGTCGCCGTCAACGAGTGCGAAGTCGATTCGGACTGCGGCCCCGGCGCGAGCTGCAGCGAGCGCGCGTGCTTCGCGCACACGGGCTCGCTCTCCACGTTGCTGTTCGAGCTCACGCCCACTGCCGCCGCGGGCATCCTGGCCGGTGAGCGGCTCACGACGGTGCAGTCCGTGCCGCTCTCCGGCGGCTCCTTCGAGCTTCGACTCGAGGATCTGTCGAGCGTGCGCGGCCGCGTACGGGAGGCCGTCCCCTCCGGGTGCGAGTTCGCGGGGCTCCGAGAGGGCACGCGCGTGCTCCCCGCCTCCGATGGAACGATCCCCGCACGCGTGAGCTTTGCTCCTTCCGAGCGACGGCTCGGGCTCCCGGCAGAGACGCACTATGCCGAGGTCACGAACCTCGTGACGTTTCCCGGGGTCGCTGCCACGCACAGCTTCGACGTAAACGTGCCGGCGGGCACGTACGATCTGTACATCGAGCCGTTCCCGCTCGTCGCACAGAGCATCGATGCGCCGATGCCGCCGACGTGCGCGCTGCCCCCGCAGCTCTTGCTCGGTCAGCGCCTCGGCGGCGGTCGCGTCGATCTCACGCTCGAGGTGCCCGCGCCGGCGCGGCTCGCGCTCTCGATCTTCCTCCCCGCGAGCGAGCGCGTGCTGTCGGGGTGGTCGGTGGACATGATCGAGCCCTCTACCGGTCGCGTGCTCTCGACGCGCGCCACGCTCGGGCTCGGGCAGCAAGCGGGCGCCAACACGCTCCGGTTCGACGCCCAGCTCGCGTACCTGCCCGTCGCGTACGCCGACGACACTGCTTCTGCCGCGAAGGGCAACGAGCTGGTTCGTCTCTCACCCCCCGACGACGTCGCGGCCCCGACGCTCTTCTTCGAGCGCGCCGCGCTCGAGCTCTTCACCCAGGGCTCGGGCACGATCGAGCTCGTGTCGAGCTTGCCCCGACCGGTGCACTTGGAGGGGCAGGTGCTCGATCGCGGCACTGGCGAGCCGCGGCGCGCTTCGGTCACGCTCACCGCGACCCGCATTCATCAGGCGTCGCCCGGCACGTTGGCGTCGTTCGTGCGGATGGTCGAGACGGACGCCGAGGGTCGGTTCGAGGTGGAATTGGTTCCGGGGACGTACGCGGTGCAAGCGGTTCCGAGGCTGATCGCCGAGCGCCCGGACATCGGGTACGCGATCGCCGAAGCCACCTGGGAGGTGGCGCCCGAGCCCACGCAGCAGGCGGGACGCGCGATCGAGCTCGATCCCGCGCCGGAGTTCGTCGGCCGCGCGCTGGTTCCCGGGACGGGCAGCGGCGCTCGCGGTGCCGACGTCAACGCCACCGTGTCCCCGTTCGCGGCGCCCTCGGGCGTGCTCGCTCGCGCGCTCGGAGAAACGGCGCCGGTTCCGCGCTCCGTGACCGCGCTCATCGACGACCCCGGGGGACGCTTCCACCTCGATGTCGATCGCGGTCTGCTCGACTTCTCCGTGAGGCCGCCCGAGGGGTCGCGCCTCGCGTGGCTCGTCATGCCTGGAGTCCGACTCGAGGGCTCGCAAGACTTGGGTCCGCTGCGACTGCCGACGCCGGTGAAGCTCGAGGGCACGGCGCGCGTCGCCGGTCGCAGCGACTTGACCCCGGCGCTGGCCCGGGCGCACGTGCGCGCGTACGCCCTGCTCGACGAGAGCGGAGCCTCGACGGACGACCCGGCGCTCGCGCGCGCTGCCGTCGCCGTCGCCGAGGGACGCCTCGACCCCGACGCGGGCTTCGTGCTGTACCTTCCAGCATCGCTGCACTCGGCGGACGGCCTCTAGAGCGACAAACGGTTAGGAACGCGCCGAGATATTCGGAAAACTGCGTCGGA
>CAYYWA010000528.1:0-3067 GCA_964475255.1 uncultured Sorangium sp. | reverse complement strand
CCACGACGGCGACCCAGCGGGCAGCGCCGTCGCGCTCGACCTCGAGGAGCTCGGCTCCGCGCGCGCCCACGGCGACGAGGAGCGCGGACGCGCCGGTTGCGAGCGCATAGCCGCCCGCGGCCGGTGCGAGCGCGCGCCGCAGGGTCGCGCTCGCGCTCCGGAGAGCACGCCGCAACGGCATGGCCGAGGGAACGGCTGCGGCGCGCGCCAGGTCGAGCGCCATGCCCGCCGCCGCAGCGAGCACGAGTCCCGCCGCGAGACACGAGAGCGCGAGCAGGTCCTCGGCGAGCGCCCCGAGCGGCGACAACGCGAGCACCACCACGGCCACGAGCGCGCCGATGACGACCGCGACGACGCCCAGAGCGAGCTCGAGCAGGCCGAACGCCACGAAGGCCGGGAGCACGCGGAGCGCCCGCGGAAGCGCCTGCCCCAGCGGTGCCTCCGGCGTGTTTGCCGTCACGAACAGGAGCGCGGTGGCCGGAAGGGTGAGCGCGAGCCCGAACGGCACGACGACGAGCGTGCTCCCCGCCGAGGCGAGCAGCGTCGGCGCGCCCGTGCGCAAGAGCTCGACGAGGAGCAGCGCGCCCGGGGCGAACAAGGCTCGATCGCTCTCGAGCCGCTCGGCGCCGCTCGCGGCGACCCCGAACACGAGCGGCAGCGCCGTGACCGCGCCGGCCGCCGCGCGCGTGAAATACGCGGTCAGCACCGCGACGAAGAACGGCGGCACACGGTGACCTCGAGCGCCCGATTTCGTCACGGCGCAAGGCCTCCCAGCATCAGGGCGGCCCAGTACGCGAGCCGCTCGTGCACGCGCGGCAGGCGATTCGGTGAAACCGTGGCGTAGTTGTCGAGCAAGTCGTCGTCGATGAGCACGCGATGCGTAGGGTCGATGATCGCGTGCGTGAGCGGCGCGCTGCCCACGTACGGAAACGAGCGCGAGTGCCCCGTCCCGTCCCAAGCGACGCGGTGTCGCGTGCCATCTTCCGCGAGGAGCAGCACGTCTACCGGGAGCTCGAGCGAGCCCTGGCGGACCACGGTCACGCGCCCCTCGTAGCGCTGGGAGCCGGCGGGCGCGCCTTGCCCGCGCGCCGACGCGGGCAAGGCCGAGCTCGAGACCGGTCGGCTCGAGAGATCGCGCACGGCGTAGTTCACGCGCCCCCGCTCGAACAGCGCCCGCTCGAGCGCGATCGCGGCGCGCTCTCCCAAGTGAGCACGAATCACGTCGACGAGCGCCTCCGGACGCGGGTGCTCGAACCGGTTTTCGCGCGCGTACTCTCCGAGTGCCCGCTCGAGACGTTCCGGACCGAAGACGCGGCCGAGCGTGGTGAGCAGCGAAGCCATGCGATAGTAGACGAGCGCGCCCAACGCCTCGAAGCTCTCGAACTCCGCGGCCGCCGCGGCGATGGCCTGATCGGCCGCGAACTCTGCGCCCACCGCTCGTGCGACGCTGTGCCCCGAGAGCTCGAGACCGAGCAGGCGCCCGAAGGACGCCGAGCCGTAGGCGCCCTCCAGCGTCGTGATTTCGGCGAACGTGGTGAGCCCTTCGTCGAGGAACGGGAAGCGCGCTTCGTTGCTTGCGACCAGGCCGTAAAACCACTGGTGCGCGAGCTCGTGGGTCGTCACCGCCTCGACGAGCCGCGCTCCCACGAAGGGCGCGTACCAGGGCGCTCCCGTGGTGATGAGGGTCGGGTACTCCATGCCCCCTGCGGGCTCCGCTCCGGGCGGGGGCTCGACGACGGTCAGTGTGGGGTAGGGGTACGGACCGAAGCGCCGCGAGAGGTGGGGGAGCGCGAACCGCAGCACGCGTTCACTGAGGTCGCGGTTGAGTCGGTGTGCGGGTGGGTAGAGGAACGTGACGCGCGTCTTGCCGATGTGCGTTTCATGCTGCTCGAAGCCGTCCCACGCCGTCCAGGCGAAATCGTGGACGGGCTCCGCGACGTGCCGCACGCGCAGGCGCCCCCCGCTTCGGTTCGCTTCCACGCGCGCCCCGGTCGCCCCCACGACGAAGCCGTCCGGCACGTCGATCGTCACGTCGTAGCGGCCGAAATCGGCATAGAACTCGGCGTACGGGTGAAACGCGAAGTGAGCCCAGGTGCCGTCCGGCTCGAGCCGGGCGAGCTTCGGAAACCACTGCGCGACGAAGTGGAAGCGGTCGTGAAAGCCCGTGCGCTCCACGATGCTCGGCAGCTCCGCGACGAACTCGACGTCCAGATCGAGCCGCTCGCCCGGCGCGACGGGCTCGGGCAAGGGCACCTCGATGTCGGTTCGATCCTCGGGATCTCCCGGGCTGTGGCGCGCGGCGCTCGCCCACAGATCGCGGCCCGCGAAGCGCGGCGAGGTGAGCCGCACGACGTCGATGTGGCCGTAGCGAACCGGGGCGCGTCCGCTCCGGCTCGTTCGCAACGGAGAGCGCAGGAACAGGGTGCGAGCGTCCTCGAACGCGTTGAGGTACAAGTGCACGAACAAGGACGAGACCGGCTCGCGCGCGGTGTTGACGAACGCGATGCGCCCGCGGCCCGTCACTCGGTGGAGCTCTGCGTCGAGCCGCGCTTCGAGCGTGTACGAGGTCGTGTGCCGAGCCGCGCGGGCGGGCGCCTCGCGTTCTGAAACCGATTCCAGCTCGCCGGGCGCGTCGCGCCCCGGCAACACCGCGAGCACGGCGCCGAGCAGCGAAAGTCCACCGAGCACGGCCTCGAGGAGCGAGCGCACGCGGCGGCCGCCGGCCCGGGGCGAAGACGCCGCTTCGGGGCTCACGGTTCCCCTCGCGAGGCCGTCAGCCGCGGGGCTCGAGCGCGATCACGCGCTCTTCGACGAGCGAATGGAGGATCTTGAGGGCGTCGAGCCGCGCCATCCCGCTGATGTCGAGCACCTCGTCGAGCGTCGAACGCCCGTCCACGAGCGAGAGCAGGAACCCGGCGCGGTGATCGAGCGACAACCAGCGGATCTCGTTCTCCGGAACGACGACCCGCGCGACGCGGTCGAGGCGGCCGATCCGCGCCGCGTACATGTCCGTGAGCACGGTGCGGCAACGGACGGCGTAGCGGGTCACCTCCGGCTCGTCTGGCGT
>CAYYWA010000527.1:0-3094 GCA_964475255.1 uncultured Sorangium sp. | reverse complement strand
GCCCTGAGCGGACACGCCGCCCTGAGCAGGCGTGCTGCCGCCTTGCGCGGTGGTACCGCCCGACTGTGCCGCGCCGCCCGACTGTGCCGCGGCGCCGCCCGTTTGCGTCGACGTACCGCTGGGGCGCTCGGGGGTTCCGTCATCGCTGCAGCTCGCGAGGCTTCCGAGAACCATGAGGGGAAGCAGCGCGCGACCGAAGCGCGGGGCGAGCACCGCGAGGGCGCGCGCTTCGCGGACGAGGGTGGGGCTTGGCTGGGCGCGTCGTGCGTTCGCGCGAGGACCGCGGAACGCGTTCCGGAGGCTGCTCATGCCTCAGGCCATAACGTGTATGCAAAGGCAGGGAGAAGAGGCCAAATTCGCCCTCCTTTGCCCCCTTCTAAGACAACGTCGGGAGAGGGAGGGCATTCTCGCCCCCCCAAGATCGGAGCGCGTCGCCCGTATAAGTGGAGGAGCCGGCCGCGAGCGATGAATGTCGAGCTTTTGATCCATGCCATCGTCCGGCAAACCACGGTTTTGATCGCGCAGCTCGCCACCGCTCGAGGGATCCGCGCGCCGCTCGCGCAAATCGCCGATCAGGTGTTCATGGATCTCGTTCGAGAGCTCGAGCGCCAGGGCGTGAGCCGCAAAGTGAGCGCCGACATGTTCGGGCTCGGGCTCCGCACGTATCGGCGCAAGATCCAGCGGCTGAGCGAGAGCTCGACCGAGCGCGGGCGCTCGCTCTGGGAAGTGGTGCTCGAGTACGTCCGGGAGCGAGAGCTCGTCACGCGCATCGAGGTCTTGGCGCGGTTCCCGAACGACGAAGAGGCACAAGTGCGGGCGGTTTTGCACGACCTGTGCGAAAGCCAGCTCTTGTTCTCGTCGGGCACGGGCTCGAACACCACGTACCGCGCGGCGACGGAAGGGGAGCTCGCGACGTTGCAGCGCGGGCGCGGCGTCGAGGGTGCGGACGAGCTCCTGGTGGCGTTGATGTACCGCGAGGGGCTGGTCACCGCGAAGGATCTCGCGCGCCGAGCGCAAGCCGATCCGAGCGAGGTGGAGCAGGCGCTCGAGCGCTTGCTCGCCGCCGGGAGGATTCAACGCGTGGAGGTCGACGGCGTGCCACACTATCGCGCCGGCGCGCTGATCATTCCGCTCGGGGCGCCGGTGGGCTGGGAAGCCGCGGTGTTGGATCACTTCAAGGCGCTCGTGACCACGATCCTCTGCCGCTTGCGGGAGGATCGGACGGCCTCGCTCGACAACCCGGTCGGCGGCAGTACCTATACGATCGACATCTGGGATGGACACCCGCTAAAGGAAGAAGTTTTGGGCACCCTCGGGCGCGTGCGCGCGGCGTTGAGCGACCTGCGCGAGCGCGTGCAGCGCGTGAACGCCGCGGGAGAGCTCCCGGAATCCCATACGCGCGTCGTCATCTACGTTGGCCAATCCATGATCGTCGAAGGCAATGAGGGCGAGTAGTTCGAATCGGCACCGCGGTTTGGGTGGCCTGCTCTTCGCGGCCCTGCTGCTCGCGTGGGGCTGCGAGAGCACCGCGCCGCCGACCGGCGGCGAGACACACTTTTTGCGGTGGTGCGCGACGGATGGCGCCGCGTGCGGTCCGGGCCTCCAGTGCGTGTGCGGCGTGTGCACGGTCCCCTGCTCCGAGAGCGACAGCTGCGCGGGCTATCCGGATGCGGCCTGCGTCGGGAGCGGCGCCGACGCGTGCACGGACGCGCCCGCGGCCGGGATCTGCGACGTGGGGTGCAGCGACGACACGGAGTGCCTGGTGCTCTCCCCGACTCACCGCTGTGAGGGCAACGTTTGCCGCGCCCCGGCGCCGAACGCTCCTCCGGGAGGAAGCAGCGGCGCACCGAGCGGCGAGCCCCCGACGAGGTGTGCGGAGGAGGAGGGCGTCTCCGGCAACCAGGTGCTCGTGATCGGTGACAGCTTCTTCGCGATCTCGCACGAGATCACGGCTTACGTCGAGGCGCTCGCGCGCGAGGCCGGGGCCCTGGCCGAGGGCGAGCGCTACCGCGACAACTCGCGCTTGCTCGGCAATACGCTCGCTCTCGCCGGCAACGGGATCGAGGAGCAGTACACCACTGCCCTCGCGGAGGGCGACGTCGAAGTCGTGATCATGAACGGCGGCGGGGCCGACGTTTTCTTGGGAACGTGCGAGCCGGTGACCGACGACTGCCCCATCTTCGTCGAGGCCGCGGCCGCGGCGCGAGACCTGCTCGCGAGCATGGCCGACGACGGGGTGGCGCACGTCGTCTACGCGTTTTACCCCGATCCCGTAGACCCGCCGCTCCGCGAGAAGATGGATGCCCTGCGCCCGCAGCTCGAGGCCGTGTGCGCGCAGAGCCCGGTGCCGTGCCATTGGCTCGATCTGCGCCCGGCGTTCGAGGGCCGATACGACGAGTACATTCGACCTGACGGGAAAAATCCAACCTCCGACGGCGCACGCGCAGCGGCCGTCGCGATCTGGGAAACCATGCAAACGCACTGCATCGCGCAACGGACCTCGGGGTGAGGGCTCGGAAGCGTTCGCGTTGCGCGTGAGGCCGTGAAAGCGAAGAAGGCGACGGCGCCGGTCGTTCGCGTCGTCGCCGGCGAGACCGATCTTTTTTCGCGCTCGGAGACAGAACCGGACGCGTGAAGCCACTGCTCGCCGATGACTCGGGAAAGACTCTTTACGAGCAGCAAAACTTTGCGTTGCTCCTCGAGCGCAGTCCTCGCGGCGACGGCGTTCCTCGTCGGCTGTGCGAGCGACGACGGGACGCCTCAGGACCGAGGCGGCACGGGGGGCCTCGTGGGCAGCGGCGGCGCCGTCTCCGGAGCAGGAGGCACCGTGCAGTCCGCAGGCATGCCAGGCACCTCGACGGGCACGGGCGGGGCGACTCCCACGGGCGGTTCCGGGGGCACGACCGGGGCTTCCGGCATGTCCGGCGGCGGTGCGGGCAACGGCGGTGCGGGCAACGGCGGTGCGGGCAACGGCGGTGCGGGCCCGGGCGGGAAAGCCGGGGCGCCCGGCCTCGGAAGCACCGCGGGCAACGCCGGAATGGGCGGCGGAGGACCCGGAGGCCCTGGCGGTGCGGGCGGCGTTGGGGGTGACAGC
>CAYYWA010000526.1:0-3100 GCA_964475255.1 uncultured Sorangium sp. | reverse complement strand
TATCTGCACGCCATCGACGTGCGGCATTCGTTGGAGCTCGCCCACGAGCTGGACGAGGTTTCGACGGCGCTCGCTCGTCCGCAAGCTCTGGTCGATGTCGTCGATTGGCGGGGCTCGTGCTTGCTGGAGCTGGGGCGCGGCGACGCGTTCGTCGCCGAGACGCAACGCTGCGAACGCGCCGCCGAACGGTACCGCTACCCGAACCTCGGCTGGCAGGCGCGGCGCATGCAGGCCGCCTGCGCGTTCCTTCGCGGCGCGCTCGACGAGTCGACCGAGCAGGCGCACGCCGCCAGCGTACTCGGGGAGCGTGCCGCGGGACCGGCGATGGCCAGGGCGCTCCTCGGGGCGCATTTGTCGCTCCTGGCGCTCGAGAAGACGGGCTCCGAGGCCGTCGCGCTGTTTCGGGAAGTCCGCGCGATCGCCGAGGCGTTTCTGGCCCTGGTCCCGAAGTTCGTGCCCTGGCAGCTCTCCCGCGCACGCGCCCATCTCGAGCTCGGCGATCGCGAGGCCGCGCGCGCCGAGCTCCGCACGATCGTCGACGCTGGCCTGGATCGGCTCCCGCACGATCGCAACCGGGCTCCTTTGATCGCGAAGCTCGCGAGCCTGGCCGCGGACTTGGGTGAGCAAGAGACCGTCCTGAAGTTGCTGCCGGAGTTGCTGCAGCACGCCGCCCAGGGACGGCATCTGGTCGTCGGCGGGGCCACGACGTATGCCGGCCCCGCTTCGTACTACGCTGGCCAGCTCACGCTTTTCGTCGATGACCCGAGCGCCGCGCGCGCCTGGTTCGAACAATCGCTGCGCGAGAGCGAACGAATCGGCTCGGAGACGTTCAAGGCCTGGTCGTGGTACGGCCTCGCGCAAGCCCTCGCCCGCACGGAGCCCGGGAGCTCGCGATCGGGGGACGCAGCTCTCCGCGCCGCCCATCGCGCCGCCCAAACCCTCGGGCTCACGCGATTGCAGGCCAAGCTCGACCAGTCGTAGCGAACGACCGCACGCTGCCAGAAGCCAACTTCGACTCCCAGACTCGCGGTCGAATTGAGGGCGGATGCTCGGGCGACGAGACGAGGCCGCCGCTCACTGCGAGGGACACTCAAGCGCCGAGCACGTCGGCGATCGTGTAGCGGCCGGGGGGGCGGCCGTGGATGAAGCGGGCGGCGCGCAGGGCGCCGTGGGCGAAGACGTCGCGGTTCGTCGCGCGGTGCACGAGCTCGATGCGCTCGCCGGCGCCGAGCAGGTACACGGTGTGATCGCCGACGACGTCGCCGCCGCGCACGGCGAGCACGCCCATCTGCTCCGCTTTGCGCGCGCCGACCTCGCCGGAGCGGCCGTGGAGCTCGGTGAGCTCGGGGCGCGCGCGCGCCGCCGCCTCGGCGAGACGGCGCGCCGTGCCGCTCGGGGCGTCGACCTTGTTCTTGTGGTGCACCTCGACGATCTCGACGTCGAAGCCGGGCCCCAAACGCCGCACGGCCTGTTCGACGACCTCCGCGAGCACCTGGACGCCGAGGCTCATGTTCGGCGCCCAGAGCACCGGCACCACCTCCGCGGCGCGATCGAGCGCACGGCGGCCCGCGTCATCGAGCCCGGTGGTGCCGCTCACGATGGCCACGCGCTTCTGCGCCGCGGCGGCGAACAGCGCGGGCGCCGCGTCGGCGCGCGAGAAGTCGATCACGACGTCCGCGCCGAGCAGCCCGGACGCGGTATCGGCGCTCGTCAGCACGCCGAGCGGCCCGCCTCCGGCGAGCTCGCCGAGGTCGCGCCCGAGGAGCGGATCGGTGCTCGCGCAGACCGCGCCGACGAGCGACACGTCGTCCAGGGCGCGCGCGAGGCGCGCGATGGCGAGGCCCATGCGTCCGGTCGCACCGAACAGCGCGAGCTTCACCATGGCTCGAACCCCTCGAGCAGAGCCGCGAGCCGCGCGCGGCACTCGGCGCTCGCTTCGACGAGCGGCGGGCGCACCGCCGCGCTCATGCGCCCCTTGAGCGCGAGCGCGGCCTTGGCCGGCTGCGGGTTGGGCTCCGAGAACAGCGCTCGGTGCAGCGGAAAGAGCCGCCGATGCTTCTCGCGGGCCTCGACGAAGCGCCCGGCGAGCGCGTCTTCGACGACCTCGCTCACGGCGCGCGGCAAGAGATTGCTCGTGACGCTGATGACGCCGCGCGCCCCGACGCTCATCAGCGGTACGGTGAGCGGGTCGTCTCCCGAGAGCACGAGCACGTCGCGCGGCGCGCGCGCGAGGAGCTCCTGGCAGTAGAGCACGCCGCCGCTCGCGTCCTTGAGCGCGACGACGTTCGGGTACGCGTCGAGGCAGCGGAGCAGCGTGTCCACCGTGAGCTCGACCACCGTGCGCCCCGGAATGTTGTAGAGCACGACCGGGCACGACACCGCCGACGCGACCGCGCCGATGTGCCGGAAGAGCCCTTCCTGCGACGGCTTGTTGTAGTACGGCATCACGATCATCACGCCGTCCGCGCCCGCGTCGACGGCGGCCCGCGCTGCCTCCACCGCCTTCTTGGTGTTGTTCGAGCCCACGCCCGCGACGACGACGGCGCGCCCGTGTGCAGCGCGGACGGCTCGCCGCACGAGCTCCACCTGTTCGCCATCGGTGAGACACGGGCTCTCGCCCGTGGTGCCGCAGGGCACGAGCCCCGCCACCCGCCCCGCGAGCTGGGCCTCGACGAGGCGGTCGTACGCCTCGAGGTCCACGGCCGCCCCGTCCGGCGTGAAGGGCGTGACCAGCGCCGTATAGGCACCGGCAGGAAGTGCAGTCATGGCCGCTCCTTTGCCGCGTTCTGGGCCCGCGCACAAGCAGCTGGCGCCGGGTCGGCCCCAAGACCGACTTGACGCTGCCCGGCGTGCGGGAAAGCATCGGCCGCCCCTCGAAGGAGCGCGGACCATGAAAGCGTTTGGAGCGAGTGTTGCGACCCTGCTGATTCTCTTGGGGGGCGTGCTGCCGGCGTGCGGCGACGACGACGGCGACGGAACCGGTGGCACGGGCGGCCAGGCCAACAGCGCTGGCAGCACGGGGACGTCGAGCGAAGCGGGCGCGGCGGGTGCCGGCGACGACCGGGAGCGCCAGGCCGGTGCCGCCCTGCGCGATGGGCGC
>CAYYWA010000525.1:0-3117 GCA_964475255.1 uncultured Sorangium sp. | reverse complement strand
ACTCGGAAACCCCGCCCGGCGGCGGAACCTCCTCGTTGTCTCCGCAGGCGATGAGATTCATCGCCAACAGCGGCACGGTAAGCCAAAGGGCTACCGGTTTAGGTTTAAGACTCATTACTTTATCCTCCTCGGGTCCAGATCGAAGCGAAGGAACGGAGGTTCCATCGCAGCGCGTTGATTAAACGACGTGATTACGCGAGTCAATTAGTCCTCCCTGCATTTTTACCGCACACTCGGGCCGGACAGCCGGCTCGAGTCGAGTTCTAAGTTGGCTATTCTGCTGGCCTCGGACCCGTTTCACCGAGGCATCGAATCGCCTACATCGGCCCCAAGCCCGAGCCCACACCAGTGCTCGCTGAAGAGAACTGGTGATGGGTGCGGCACTCAAAGACAAGGGATTCGAACTCGAGTATTTCGAGGCGAGCAACCGGTTATTGAAGCGCTCGAGCAAACGGCGAGACAGGTATCGACTTCCAGGCTCGATACGTCCCGTCAGAAACCGGTGTTGGTCAGAATCTCAACCGCGGGATACCCCAATTCCCGCTCCATACACTGAACTGCTCGTTACCTCGAAGACTATGCCCGAACCTTCGGGCCATTGCAAAAGATCTGCTCCGCGAGCGTCGCTCGCGGACACCAGATGCCTCTGGCTCTTGCGTGTGGCGCTCCGGTCCGAAACGGAGGAGCAACCCGATGCGGTGGTGAGCCCGAATGGCCACCACTGGGATCCACGATCCTCGACGCCGCCCTTCGTCGGAAGTCCGACGGCACCGAGCTCGATGCGAACCGCGCTACATCGACCCCTGCGATCAATCTCCTTGGTAAGCGTGTGGTCATCGTCGGGCTAAAAACAGCGCCTTCGATATAGCCAGCGAGCTTGCCCGAGCTTCGCCACAAGCTCAAGTGTTTCTCTTCGGGCATCCCGCGACGGTCGTCGTTGCTTCGCGTGCTCGGCCGACCTATCGACCAAGCCGATCGCTTCGCGAGGCACTTAACGAAGCGGTTTTGCCGCGTGAACGAAGCGGAGCATCGCGCACGCCACGCGCGCCTGACGCGCGCGATCGCGACGAGCCGCCGCGCGTCGATCAGCACAATCGGATCCGCGCGGTCGGATCGGTGAGCGCGATCGAGCAGCGACTCGACACCATGCATCCCACACTATCCGACGTGCTCCCCCACTTTCGGACAAGCAGCTTTTTGCCAAGACGCCAGAACGCGCGACAGGACCAGCACGGGCCACGGAGCGCGCGCCGCCCGAACGGATCGGCGTTCTAGCGAACCAACGCCCAGGCGAGGCGCGCGACGGTGCGCGGCGAAGGCTCGGCCTGGTGCGCCGCGAGCGCTCGCTCGAGCAGAGCGTGCCGCCTTCGCCCTGCATTCCAGGGCGGCTCGGGCTGGCCCATGAGCGGCGCACGGACAACCGTCTTTACCGCGCTCGAAAAGAGGAGCGCGTTGTGACCCCATCCCAGCCCCGACTGCGGATCGGCGAGGGTGCCTCCCGGCGCGCCGCCCCAGGGTGCGGCGCCGATGCCGTAGCCGACCGCCGGCCACAGGTTGATGCCGACCGTGCCGTACCGGAGGTCACGCACGGCGCGCGCCACCGCGCGATCGAGCGCCACGTCCCGGAGGTGCCGATCGGGCACGATGACGGAGGCGTTGAGCGTTCCCCAGAGCCGCTCGTTCGCAAACTTGGTGGCCAGCTCGAGGAACTCGACGGGGTCCTTCGCATCGACGGGGACCTCGCTCAGGATGCAGCAAAACGGCTCGATTCGGAAGAGCGGGGCGTCGCTGTCCGGCGAGAGCCCGGGAACGAACGTCCACGGCAGGTGCCCGTCGCGCCGTTCGCCGAAGCGCTGCACGAGCCCTGGCTCCACGGTCGCGAGCAAGCGGTCGTACAGCGCGACCGCCCCCGGGTAGTACGCGAAGCGCGTCGGCGTCGCCTCGAGCAGGCGCGCGATGCGCGCGAGGAGCGCGCTCCGCTGCGGCCAGCCGCGCGCGGTGACGAGGGTCCGCAGGGCCACGCAGTTGAACGAAGCGTTGTCGAGGTACATCCCGACGACGGTCCGCGCGACCCGGTCGAGCTCGCGCTCGGTGTAGTCGCCCGGAACGACGAGCACCGGGGTCACGTTGCCGAGCTCGCTCGTGATGGGCTTCGTGACGAGCGGCCGGCCCGTGCGCTTGCGCTCTTCGCGCTCTTCCCCTTTCGGGCCCCAAACCACGGTGTCGTGGGTGTCCACCGAGCCCGTGATGTGGAGCGCGTCCACGGCCGGGTGCCCGACGAGGAACGCCCCGACCTCGGCGCCGCCGTAGGCAAAAGCCAAGAATCCGCGCTCGACGAGCGGCGCGAACGCCCGCTCGTACAGGGGCCCGAGGTACGCGTTCGCCGGGCTCATCTTGAGCAAGCAGACCCGGCCTTCGCCGAATGCCTGGTGCAACACGTCGAGCACCGAGATGGACCCCACGTTGCCGGCCCCGAGCACGAGGGCGATGCCGCTTTCGGACTCCGTACGGCGGTAGACGGCCGCTTGCTCCTCCGCGAGGCGAGACGCGTCATCGAGCTCGATCCACACGTCGCACTGCCAGGCGGGGAAGGCGATCCGGTCGTAGTGGTCCCGCGGGCAGACGGTGACGGCGAGCCCCCCGTGGGGCAGCGGCGTCACCGCGCTCGCCTCGACCCGAGGCGCCCCGAAGCGCGCGATGGCTTCCAGCGTCTCCGCGAAGGAGCGGATCGCGCGCAGGGAGATCCCGGGACCCGAAAGCCAGTCCTCGCCGGCGTACGCCGACGTGGGATCGACGCCCCGCGCCTTGCAGGCGAGCTCCACCATTATCGGCGACAGCTCGTGGAAGCGCGGCAGGACCGCGCGGAGCAGCTCGGCTCGCGCCTTGGCCGACAGCTTTCGGAACCGCTCGGCGCCGTCCGAGAGGCGCTCGAGAGCGGTCTCCAGCTCCGCGGGCTCGCTCGGGCGGGGTCGGGGTGGATCGTTCGCCGGCCGAAGCTGCTCTGTCCCTCTCTGTTCGATGTCTGAAGCTTGCACCGAGTCCCCCTGCGGGATAGCGCGCCTAGCCTGGACGGCAAATGCTGTGATGTCCCGCGAGGGTTCTGATGTCCCGCCCGCC
>CAYYWA010000524.1:0-3136 GCA_964475255.1 uncultured Sorangium sp. | reverse complement strand
GACGGACGCGTCGAGCTGCGCAACGCCCGTTACGGCGGCAACTTGCTCCGGTACGTCAACCACAGCGACCAACCGAACCTACGCACCGATGCCTTCTGCTTCTTCGCCGCGCGCGACATCGAAGCCGGCGAATAACTGACCATGCGCTACGGCTACGGCTGGTGACCTTACGGCCGAGGTAGCGGCTGCCTCACTGTCACTCACTCCGGCCGGGGTCCGGCTCACTCTGGGACTCACTGCCCGCGAGTTCGGCACGAGTTGATCGATCTTGACCCGCGCCTCCACGAGCTGGCCGAGAAAGACGACGAGCACGGCTACGACGGCGACGAGTGGGCCGAGGAAGTTGATCTTTCGCGGCCGCGATCGTGATCGCCCGAGCGAAGTTCGGAGGCACGCGCGGGAACAGGATCGTGATCGCGTGGGCGCGAGGCGTAGTAGGCCAGGCGTCGCCTACGCCGCGGTACCTTGGCCGTGAGCCCGTTCCGCGCGCCCACGCCCGGCCGCTACGCGGCGGTTTGATGACGCGGCCCGGCCGGGGTTGCGGCGTCACCCGTTCGTACGGTACGCTCAGGGGTAGCGACGCGTCTCCCGCTCAAGGAAGTCACCACGCGATGGGCCGGTACTCCTTCCTCGATCTCGCCCTCGAAGCCCTGAAAAACGCCCCCCATCCGCTTGATCGGAGCGAGCTTTGGGCACTTGCGGTGGAGCGCGGCCTCGATGCCAAGCTGGCTGCTCCGAAGAACGCAAGACGCCCTGGGACTCGCTCGGCGCGCGGCTGTACGTCTACACGAAGCAGAACCCGACCGGAGAGATCATGCGCCTTGACACTCGGCCTACCCGGTTTTGGCTGCGGTCGAGGCCGCTTCCGAAGGGCTGGAGGGCGAGATGAGCGATCCGGTTGAGACGCTCGAAGAATTGTTCGCTCTCGCAGTTGGCCTCGGAGCACGTCAGGTGACGGGGTGGTCGGCAGCCGAGAGCGCGATGGTTGCCGACCTACCTCCCGTCCCCAAGAAGCAGATCGACAAGGTGCGAGCGCGCATTCGTGCCGGCGAGGACCCACTGGGAGATGCCTTCTGTGACTTGCTCTCCGCTGAGGCCAGACGCCCGCTTGGCGCAGTCTACACACCGCACCACATCGTAGAGGCGATGATCGCATGGGCGAAGGACCAAGGCATCGATCCCGCTCGGGTTGTCGATCCGGGCGCGGGCTCAGGACGGTTCAGCGTCGCAGCGGGACGAGCTTTTCCCAAGGCCGAGCTGATCACCAGCGAAGTGGACCCGCGAGCCGCACTCCTAGCTCGCGCCCATTTGGCGGCGGCAGGACTTGCTCGCCGGGCTCATGTCCAGCTCTGCGACTACCGAGATGTTCGACTCCGGGAGGTTCCGGGCTCGACGCTTTTCATCGGAAACCCCCCGTACGTTCGTCATCACCAGATCGACCCGCGTTGGAAGCAGTGGCTCACAACCACAGCGCATTTGCACGGCTATAGCGCGAGCCAACTCGCTGGACTTCACGTCCACTTCTACCTGGCCACCGCGTTTGCGGTCGGGGCGCGTGCAGGTGACTGCGGTACCTTCGTGACGGCTTCCGAGTGGCTCGACGTCAACTACGGGGGTCTCCTTCGTGAACTGTTCCTGCGGGATCTCGGCGGACTTCGCTTGACGGTCATCGAACCGACCGCGCTTCCGTTTCCTGACACTGCGACTACCGCGGTGATCACTGGTTTTCGTTTCGGCGAGAAGCCGAAGTCGATTCGCGTGAAGCGTGTGACACAGCCCCGCGAGCTTGGCCGCATGACCGGCGGGATGCTCATCAGAAGAGAACGTTTCGAGAGCGAGACGAGGTGGTCACACCTGACTCGTAGAGAAACCAAGCCACCGAGTGGTTTCGTGGAACTCGGCGAACTCTGCCGGGTCCACCGCGGGCAAGTGACTGGAAAAAACGAAGTATGGATCGCGGGATCGCACAGCGAGGGACTCCCCGACTCTGTTCTCTTCGCCACCGTTACGAAGGCGCGAGAACTCTACGCCGCCGGACGGAAGCTCGCTGAGGCGGCCACGCTTAGGCGCGTGATCGACCTCCCTGTCGATCTCGAAGAACTTGACGATGCTCATCAACAGGCAGTCCGTGCGTTCTTGAGGCGTGCAAAGAAGATGGGTGCCCACAACAGCTACGTGGCACGTAACCGGCGAGCGTGGTGGTCGGTGGGCCTACGGGAACCCGCGCCGATTCTGGCAACCTACATGGCTCGTCGCCCTCCCGCTTTCGTGATGAACGTGGCCAATGCGCGCCACATCAACATCGCTCACGGAATTTACCCACGTGAACCACTTCCGTCGCGTGTGTTGTGGGCGATCGCCGACTACCTCGGCGAGCATACTAGCTTGCGATCGGGTCGTACCTATGCCGGCGGCCTGACGAAGTTCGAGCCCCGGGAGATGGAGCGTCTTTTTGTTCCGGACCTTGAAACTCTGATCCGAGTAGCACACGATGAAGACGCCACCACGCTGGACGCCTGACGAGCTTGACGCCGATCGTCAGGAGGCGATCGAGCTGTTCCGCAAGGAACGCCTGGAAGAACCCGTAGCGGGGGTCGAACCCGCGGCCTCCAGCATGGCGAGCTGGCGCTCTTCCAACTGAGCTACACCTGCAGAGCCGGTGGTGGGGATCGAACCCACGCGCAGATCGTTCCCTGATCAAGGGTACGCACGACCGTCACGTCACCGACGTTTGGCGGAAGGTGGAGGACTCGAACCCCACGGCTTTCACCGTCCCCGGTTTTCGAAACCGGTTGCCGACCATTCAGTGGCACCCTCCAGCGGAGAGAGCAGGATTCGAACCTGCGACGGCGTGAAACCGAACCCGAATAGCAGTCGGGCGCCTTACCGCTCGGCCATCTCTCCAGTCGTTTTTTCGAGCACGTAGCGTCCTCGGCAGGACTCGAACCTGCGACGCGCCGCTTAGAAGGCGGGTGCTACTATCCAGCTGAACTACGAGGACGTAGGACTACGACCTCGATCTCCTACTGGACGAACGACTGGAGCACGTACCGCGCCCACGCCCTCCTGACGAACCTCGACCGACGCTGAGCAACAAAAAAAGGAGTCCGAGGACGTCCTCGAACTCCTTTCGTTT
>CAYYWA010000523.1:0-3136 GCA_964475255.1 uncultured Sorangium sp. | reverse complement strand
ATCTCGTAGCGGAACCATGGCTTCCTCCTTTCCCGTTCTCCGGCGGAGGAAAACGGCTGGCTGAGCGGGGACCTTCGTTCTCCCGGTGGCCTCGAAGTCCCGTGTGCGACGTCCCTGAGAGTGAGTTTTATCCAGTCGCGACCGAGAGATTAGGACTCCGAAACTCACAGTGACCTAACGAAAGGGGGCATCGGCAGGTTTCAAGCGGCGATGCTCCTCCGAGCATTCGCGAGGTTGGCCGCGCTGGCGGTGAAAGGGGCTGTCGGCGGGTTCGAGCGTCGACCGGTCGACCGTGTAGCCGTGCGAGAGGAGCGCTCCTTCGCCGCGTCGGACACTGGGCATTGCGGAGTCGCTCCAGCGGGAGTTATCTTGTGAAGATGGCCGAGGCTGGGGCAGGCCTCGGGCGAGTTTCGGGAGCGACTGCATGAGCGAGAGCGATTCAGCCGAGCTTCGTCGCGTGGAGGAGGCGCCAGCGACACCGCCTGCTCGTCCGAAAACGTTGCGGCCGCGACTGCCGGTGGTGCGAAAACCTCCAGCGCTCGTCCCAGCGCGGATGATCAACGAGGTGCTCTATTGTGAGCGCCTCATGTACCTCGAGTGGGTGCAGGGAGAATGGTCCGACAACTCGTTCACGGTCGACGGGCAATCGGTGCACCGCCGCGTGAACGAGTCGGGAAAGCCGCTCCGCGAACCGCCGGCTGACCCTTCGGAGGAAGCGCCCCCGTACGTTGCCCGTTCCGTTTGGCTCAGCTCCGAGCGCCTCGGCATCACCGCGAAGATCGACCTCGTCGAGGTCGAGGGCGGCTCCGTCGTGCCCGTCGAATACAAGCGCGGCGCTTGCCCGGACGTCCCCTCGGGCGCGTACCTCCCAGAGCTCGCTCAGGTTTGTGCGCAGGTCCTGCTGCTCCGCGAGCACGGTTACACCTGCGACAACGGCGAGATCTACTACGCCAAGGAGCGGAGGCGTGTCCCGATCACGATCGACGACTGGCTCATTCGCAGCACGCTCGGCGCGGTCGAACGGAGTCGGCGCCTCGTACTCGAAGGAGTGCTACCGCCGCCGCTCGTGGATAGCCCCAAGTGCAACGGTTGCTCGCTCGTGGGCATCTGCCTGCCGGATGAAACGCACGCGCTCGTCGAGCGTTCGCCTCCAGCCGAGCGAGAGTCGGAAGACCCTTCGCTGGAAGTCGGGGACGACCCGTGGGGCCTCGCACCGCCGGCAGAACAACCCGTGCGGCGCCTGTTCCCCGCGCGGGACGACAAGCTGCCCGTGTACGTGCAGGCCCAGGGGGCGAGCCTGCGCCTCGACGGTGAGCGCATCGTGATTCACAGCAAGGACCAGCCTTCACAAGAAGTCCGGCTGAGCAACACCTCGCACGTCGCCGTCTACGGCAACGTGCACGTGACCACGCCCGCCATTCGCAAGCTGCTCGAACGCGGCATCCCGTTGTTGTTCAACTCGTACGGCGGCTGGTTCGTCGGTCAGGCCGTCGGCCACGACTCGAAGAACGTGGAGCTTCGCCTCGCGCAGTACGGCGGCACTCAGGATCGAGTCCGCTGCTTACAGCTCGCGCGCACCTTCGTTGCCTCCAAAATCCTGAACTGTCGCACCCTGCTCCGCAGAAACCACGAGAGCCCGAGCCCCGTCGCGCTCTCGGAGCTCAAGCAGCTCGCGCGCAAAGCGCGCGGCGCCGAGTCCCTCGAGGCACTCCTCGGCATCGAAGGCACCGCGGCACGGCGCTACTATTCCGAGTTCTCCGGCATGCTGAAGGGTGGTGCCGCGCTCGAGTTCGATCTCGACGGCCGCAACCGCCGCCCGCCTCGGGACCCGGTCAACGCGCTGCTCTCCTTCTGCTACTCGCTCCTCACCAAGGAGCTCACCCTGGCCATTCGTGCCGTGGGCCTCGACCCGCTGCTCGGCTTCTATCACCAGCCGCATTTCGGTCGACCCTCCCTCTCCCTCGATCTCATGGAGGAGTTCCGACCCATCCTCGCTGACTCTACCGTCATCGGCGCCCTCAACAACGGCGTCATCCGCTCCGACGACTTCATCGCCGCCGCCGGCTCCGTCGCCCTCACGCCGCCCGCACGCAAGCGCCTCATCCTCGCCTTCGAGCGCCGCATGGACCAGCTCGTCACCCATCCCGTCTTCGACTACCGCATCAGCTATCGTCGCGTTCTCGAGGTACAGGCCCGCCTCCTGAGCCGCGTCCTCCTCGGCGAGCTCCCGAGGTATCCCGAGTTTCGGGTGAGGTGAGGGGAGTGCAGCGCTCGCGCTCCTCAACAAAGGTGTCCGGGTGGGTGCTGGCGCCGGGGCGCCCGTGTCTTCGAAATCCAAACAGGTGTGTTCGAGCGCCGTCTGGCGAGAGGGCACGCTGCGGAACGCCGCAACCGAGCGCGCGCGGCGAATCCGTCCTCGCGCCCGAGCACCATCCGACGAGAGGGCACGCCGCGGAACAGGGCAGAGCGGTCCTCGAAGGCCGAGAGCCCATTGCGTGTAAAAGCCTCTTTGGCTAAACTAGCTTGCTCCGGTCGAGGCGAGCCATGCGGCACATGTATGTCGTAACGTACGACATCTGCGATCCGCGTCGATTGCGGAAGGTCTACAAGCTCATGTTGGGGTGGGGAGACCACATCCAGCTCTCCGTCTTTCAGTGTGAGCTGAGCCCCCGCGAGCTCATCCAGCTCCGTTCCGAGCTCGCCGAAATCCTGCGTCCCACCGAAGATCAGGTCCTCTTCGTGGACCTCGGCCTCGTCGAGGGTCGCGGCTCCGGCGCCATCACCTCCCTGGGCCGCCCCTACAGCGATCCCGAACGCCTCGCCGTCGTCGTTTGAGCGCCCCGCCCCTATGCACCTCCGCACCCATCCGGTACTCTCTCTTCCACGGCGAGCGGCCCAGTGCAGCGCCACCCCCAGGAGGCGCTCGCATCCGCCCAGTTCTCTGAAATTCCAAGCTCATTTCCCCCCGTCTCCCTCGGCGCTAGCGTCGCCCAAGCGGCGCGCCAGCGCCGGAACGGGCCCTCTCGCAACCCACGTTGCAGCCCTCAGCAATCCCTGCAAGACTCAGGGACGACTCTTCGCCGAGTGAACTCGGCGACCCCATTGAAGCCGTGCCGATCGGCAGGATCGCGATTTC
>CAYYWA010000522.1:1591-3154 GCA_964475255.1 uncultured Sorangium sp. | reverse complement strand
CGCGCCGTGCGCGCGCGCGACCCGAAGGAGCTCGGCGCGCGCAAGCGCGTCGAGCCGGCGTCCCTCGAGCCGGTGTTCCGGGAGCTCGAGCGCCGCTTCGTCGCGGGGAGCGTCGATGGCCCCGTGAGCTTCTACTTCGCGCTCGGCGAGAGCGAGCGCTGGACGGTGCGCATCAGCCAGGACCGCTGCGAGGTCGTCCCCGGCAAGGTCGTCAATCCGGCGGACTGCGTGCTCAAGACCTCGCCCGACATGTTCAAGCGCATCGTGCGGGAACGCTACACGCCGTCTCCCGCGGAGTTCATGGCGGGGACCATCAAGTCCAACAACATCGCCTTGCTCCTCACGTTCCAAAAGGCGTTCCAACTCCAGGGATCGGGCGCCGAATGAGCGGGGCCAGCATGGAAAACGGAAGCTCGACGCGAAAAACGTACTGGGTCGCCGGTGCGACCGGGTTTTTGGGATCGCACCTCGTGCAGGGGCTCAAGGAGCACGGTCACTCGGTCATCGCGGTGTCGCGGCGAGGCGGGGAGGTCGCGGGCATCCCCGTGCGCCCGCTCGATTTGCTCGACAGCGCAGCGGTCGCGGAGAGCGCGCGCGGCGTGGACGGTGCGTTCATCGCCGCGGGCCGGGTGAGCCGCGACAAGGCGCTCGCGGAGGTGCTTCATCGCGACAACGTGCTCGCCCTGCGGTCGGCCCTTACCGGCCTCCAGCAGGCAGGCGTGCGGCGTGTCGTCGTGGCCAGCACCAGCGGCACCATCGCCGTGAGCACGGATCCGAACGCCGTCCCCGACGAGACGGCGCGGGCGCCGCTCGAGCTCATCGCGCGTTGGCCCTACTACCGCAGCAAGCTCTACGCGGAGCGGGAGGCGCTCGAGGCGAACGCGCCGCCGAGCTTCGAGGTTGTGCTCGTGAATCCGAGCCTGCTGCTCGGGCCGGGCGATCTGCGCGAATCGTCGACAGGGGACGTTCGCCGCTTTTTGCAGCGCGCGCTGCCCGCGATTGGCGCAGGCGGCATGGCGTTCGTCGATGCGCGGGACGCCGCGCAGGGCATGCTGCTCGCGTTCGAGCGTGGTCGAGCGGGCGAGCGTTATCTCCTGAACGCCAAGAACCTCACCCTTGCTGCCTTCGCCAAGCGCCTGGAGCGGATTTCGGGGGTACGCGCCCCGCTGTTGCAGCTTCCGCGATCTCGCCCGGTGGCGGCGCAGCTCGGTCGACTCTACACGAGCGCCGTTCGCGCAATCGGCGGCCTCGGACTCGGCGACGAGCCGACGCTCGAGTGGGCGCAGAACTCCTGGACCTGCGACACGGCGAAGGCCGAGCGCGAGCTCGGGTTCGTGGCCCGCGACCCCGGCGAGACGCTTCGGGAGACGGTCGAGGATCTCGTCGCGCGCAAGGTGGTGTTCCTCCCGCGAGCCCCGGGACCCACCAGCCCGCGTGTCGCCGAAACGCCCTAGAACGCCGACTCGTTCGACGGATCGGCGTTCCAGCCTTTCTCGCAAGGGCGGCTCGCGCCGCCTCCCCCGCCGAAGTGAATTGAAGTGAATTAGGCGGGGCCCTCCCCAC
>CAYYWA010000522.1:0-1581 GCA_964475255.1 uncultured Sorangium sp. | reverse complement strand
CTCGGGGGCTCGGAGCTGTGTATCAGAGACAGGCCCCTCCCCACGCGGGCACTCTGTTCGACGCTGTTTCCCCCAATTAGCTCGCCGCGTTCCGAACGGTGTGTCGCTCCGAATTTAGCGCGTGAGCTGTGCCCGGAACCCCGAGCGGGGTCCGGCGCGCCGCGACAAGGAGGCCTCAACCACCGAACGACGCGTTCTATTCCGCCGGATTCCGCTCGGTCGAGGAGTGGACACGGACGTTCCGGGTGCTTATAGCTTGGGGCACGATTCGTGCCGGGCGTAGGGCACGGCTTGCCCGCCGGCTGGAGGTACTGTTCGGTGTTCAAACGCATCACCCTGTTCGTGATCACGAACCTCGCGGTCTTGCTCCTGCTCAGCCTCGTGAGCCGGATCCTCATCGCGACGGGCATCATTCCGCCGGATTTCCTCGGTGGCTACGGGCCGCTCCTCCTGATGGCGGCGGTGCTCGGGTTCGGCGGCTCGCTCATCTCGCTGTTCATGTCGAAGTGGATGGCGAAATGGACGACCGGGGCGAAGGTCATCGAGACACCGCGAAACGCTTCGGAAGCCTGGTTGGTCGAAACGGTCCGTCGCCAGGCGCAGCAAGTGGGCATCGGTATGCCCGAGGTCGCCATCTACGACTCGCCCGAGCCGAACGCCTTCGCGACCGGAGCGACGAAGAACAACGCGCTCGTCGCGGTCAGCACGGGGCTCTTGCATCGCATGGAGCGGGACGAGGTGGAGGCAGTGCTGGGCCACGAGGTGTCGCACATCGCCAACGGCGACATGGTGACGCTCACGCTGATTCAGGGGGTGCTCAACACGTTCGTCATCTTCATCTCCCGAGTCGTGGGCAGCGTCGTCGATAGCTTCCTCCGGCGGGACGAGCGGGGCGGCGTGGGCATCGGCTACTGGGTCACCGTCATGGTGTGCGAGATCGTGCTCGGCCTGCTCGCGACGATCATCGTGATGTGGTTCAGCCGCTACCGCGAGTACCGGGCGGACATCGGCGGCGCGACGCTCGCCGGTCGCACGAAGATGGTCAACGCCTTGCGGCGACTCGCTGGCGGCGGCGAATCCGAGCTGCCCAAGGCGCTCACGGCCTTCGGCATCCGGGGCGGCGGAATCCTCGGGCTCTTCAGCTCCCACCCGCCCATCGAGGAGCGCATCCGTCGCCTGCAGCAAGGCGCGGCCTGACGAATCGCGCGGGTGACCGCGCTGAAGCTCCGCGACGACGCCGGCCGGGCTCTCCTCGGCCGGCGTCGCTCATTTGAGCTGGAGTCGCGCTGACCTCGGAAGGGAGCGTCGAGACCGAGTTCAAGCCGAGCCCGGGGCCGTGGTATGTCGGAGTCTGGTTCCATGCGGTTTCACGGCGAACGGGATTCATGGTCATCACCGGGACTCGCCGCGGCCTTGTTCGTCGCCGTGTTCCACGCGTGCTCGGTCTCCGACAAGGACGACTTCGCCTTCGGTGGCGAGGCGAGCGCTGGAGGTGCCAGCGACGGCGGAGCCGCGGGCGCCGGCGGCGAGCCCGCCTAGCCGCCGCCGTCGGCCTCCGGCGCGGGCGGGGAAGGAGAGGGC
>CAYYWA010000521.1:0-3164 GCA_964475255.1 uncultured Sorangium sp. | reverse complement strand
GAGCCGCGGCTCGCTCGCGGTCAGCGGCCTACGAGCACGACGGCGTCCGCTACGTGCTGGACACGACGACTCGCCGCAGCGGCGAAAGCCGAGGCGGAAACGGTGCGGGACGAAGCGACATGCTCGCCGTCGGCGCCGTCGCGAGCATCCACGTCCGCGCCGCAAGAGAGGCGACAACAGCAAGAACGCGAAGGTCGCTCCCCCCTCACCCCGCCCTCACGCGTCGAGCTCGCCCTCCACCTCGCGAATCTCCGCCTCCGGCGCACACCGCTTCACCGCTTCGATGCCCTTGTCCCGCGCCGCCCGCGTCGTATAGCGCTCGCTCGTGCCGAGGATCTGGCCGTCGCCGGAGCGGAGCACGAAGTAGTGTTGGTCGCCCGTGGGGAGGCGCTCGTAGTGCTGATCGACCAGGGCGTTGTCCTTGACCATGACGATCGCGTTCACGGCCACGCCGCGCATGCGATAGCGGCGGCTGGTGAGGATGATCTCGTTGTTCGCGGCGTGGAGGTTGAAGTAGTACTGGCCGTCTTTCGAGCGCTTGAGAGAAAATACGGGGGTTGCCATTTGGAGAGCCTTTCTTCGTTGTTAAGCGTCCACCTCGGGTGCGGCGTCCGCGGCCGCGTCGTGCAGCGCGCGGGCCCGGCGGATCTCGGTGCGCGTCATGGGGCCGCGCATCCACGACATCGCCCAGCGCGCCTGAAGGAGCACCGGGCCCTGCTTGGCGTGGGTGTTGCGCAGCACGAACCAGCGCGGGCCGAGCCTCTTCACGATCGTGGCGAGCTCGGCGCGGCTGATCTCGTCGTCCCCGCCGCTCAGCCCCTCGAGCACGCGCTCGCGATCGGCGTCGGTCTGCAGCCGCCCAATCGCCCACAGGCCCGCGTTGCTGAGCGCGCGGTAGTCGAGATCCATCGGGTTCTGGGTGGCGAGCACGAGGCCCACGCCGAAGGCGCGCGCTTGTTTGAGCAGCGTCACGAGCGGCCGCTTCGTCGGGGGATTGGCCGGATACGGCGGCAAGAACCCATACACCTCGTCGAACACCACGAGCGCGCGCAGCTTCTGCGTGCCCGAGAGGCTGCGCACCCACGTGAGCAGCTCCTCCAGCACCACGCCGAGCACGAGCGCGCGCTCCTCGTCGTCGAGGTGGGCGGTGCTCACGACCACCCCCGGCGTCCGTCCCTCCACCGGCTCGAGCCACTGCTCGATGTCGAGCGAGGCCCCTTCGCGCCAGGCCGCGAACGAGGGCGAGGCGAGCAGCGTGTTGAGCGCCGTCGCGAGCGAGCGCCGTTCCCTCGCGGAGAGGTGCTCGTCGATGGCGAGCTCCCCCACTCGCTCGATCGGCGGCGCCAGCACGTCGCGCAGCAGCGTGGCCAAGTCTGCCGGCTCGCCGCGCATGAGCCGCCGCTCCGCAAGCAACGTCAAGAACACGTGGTCGCGGCTCGTCGCCGGATCGCTGTCGCGCTTGAGCAGCCGCAGCACGAGCGACACCGACGCACCGAGCGCCTCGTGCGCCATCGCATAGTCGTTCTTCCACCGCTCGGAGTGCCGCTCGAGCCCACTCAGGATGTGCAGGCGCTCCCCCGCCATGCCGCCCGGCGTGATCACCCGCAGTCGCGAGCTCGCGGTGTACTCCGCGAGGTCCCGCTCCCCGAGGTTCCAGCCTTTGAGGCCCGCTTGCCGGCGCTCCGCGAGCTCCCGCGCGATCTCCGCCGGCGCGCGCCGATCCGTCGCCGCCTTGAACGCCGGCACCCACGGCTCGAAGTGCGCCGCCTCGAAGTCCGGAAACGCGAGCAGGAGATTCGGCAGGTCGCCCTTGATGTCGAACACCAAGACCGGCACCTTCGCCCGCAGCGCCTCCTCCACCATCACCAGCACGAGCCCCGTCTTCCCGCTGCCGGTCATCCCCACCACCACCCCGTGCGTCACGAGGTCGTTCACCGGCACCCGCAGCGGGCGCATCGTCCCTCCCTCGAGAGGGCACCCTGCGCCCAGATACAACCCCGAGTCCGCGCTCACCGCTCAATCCTTGAACGGGTCCACACCCGGCAGCCCCGGCATGCCCGCCGCCTGCGCGGGGAACTCCTCGCCGAGCACGGGGCCACGGACCATGGATTGGGCGGGGGCCGTTGAGTCGCTGGGTGGATTCGACCCGCTCGGGGCCGAAAGCGCTTCCGCCGGCGGCGCCTCGTTCGCCGGGGGAGGAAGCGGAAGCTCGTCAACAGTTTCCTCGGCGGAATCGGGCGTTGCTCGTCGCCGGCCCTTGTCCGCGTGCAACGACGGCAGGATCAGATCGGCGTCCCCCTCGTCGTGGCGCACGAAGCGGAGCACGCGCTGCGCGAACTGGTACGCCCGCGAGAACAGCGTGAACGCCGCCGCGCGATCGCGCAGCGCCTCGCTCACCACCCGCCGCGGCCCATCCCGCTCGCCCACCTCTATCAAGAGCTGGTTCGCCAGAACCTCGGCGTTCTCCAGCTCGTCGAGCGTCATGGGGGTCTTCCCCTGTATTTCGGGCCAGGCGTCGCGCAGCACCTGCACGAGGCCGATCAAGTCGAAGGCCGTGTTGCGATACCCCAGGCGCCCGCCGATTTCCCGCAGCCGCGCCCCGTCGATGAGCCCTCGCGTGGCGAGCGCCTGCGCGTCCGACATCAGCACGCGGCGCACGTCCGTCGCTTCCCGCCCGGTTTCTTCCAGGCTCACGGGCGCCGTCGCCACGAGATACGCCCCGTGCGCGTACGCCAGCGCGAGCGCGTAGTCCTCCAGCTCGTCATAGAGCTTCAGGTCCACCTTCAGCATCTCCGTCACGGTCGGCCGCAGCTCTCGCAGCCGCGGCACTGCGGCAAGCGCCAGCGCCACCGCTCCCTGAATATCCACCGTGATCATCGCGTACTCAGAGGCCGGCACTGCTCGGATCTCGCCTTCGAGCTTCCGAAACGCCCGCTTCAGACGCATCTCCTCCGTTCCTGTCGAGCCCGTCTCCTCCGCCGTCACGTTGCACCTCCTCATGAACACGCGACCTCGCCAACGCGCGACTCCCCGCGCGCGTCCGATTTCCCGCCCCACATATCACGAATCCACCCACCCACGATCACAAATCGCACCTCAACAGCAGATTTGTTATTTGCACTCCCCGATATCTCTTCGTTCGCCCCCACGACGAACCCCTGTGT
>CAYYWA010000520.1:0-3166 GCA_964475255.1 uncultured Sorangium sp. | reverse complement strand
ACGTCTGCGCGCGCGCCTGGCACAGCGCCGCGCGCGGCACGACCACCCCGACCGCGCGCTCCATCGCCGCGGCGCCCCAGGCGTCGAGCGTGCGCGCGCCGACCGCGGCGCGCGCCGCGATGGCGCGCGTCTCGGTGGGGTTCGCCCCGATCGCGCGATCGGAGGCGGCGCGCGCTCCCTCGATGTCCCCGAGGGACAAAAGGAGCTCGGCGGCGACCGCGAGCAGCACCGCGCGCGGCTCTTCGGCGAGCTCGGTGCCGAGGCGCACCAAGGTGCGGGCGCGGGCGTGCTCGTCGCCGTGCTCCGTCGCGAGCACGAGCAAGAACGAGCGCCCACCGGCGTCCGCGACGGGCGCGTCGAGCAGCGGCACGAGCTCGGCGAGCGCGCCTTCGAGCTCTCCGCGCCGGCGCCGGTCCTTCGCTACCGCGAGCCGCAGACGCGCCCGCTCGACCGGCGACTCGGCGCGCGCCGCGAGCCGCTCGTGGAACGCCTCGAGCTCTTCGTAGCGCTCCTGCCGGAGCAAGAGCCGCTCGACGGCGATCCGAACGCGGCGCTCGCTCGGATCGGCCTCGGCGAGCTCGAGCAGCGTCGCGAGCAAGAGCTCGGCGTGCTCCGGCGCCGCGCCGAGCTTGCGCACGAGCCGGCGCAGGCTCTCGATCCGCTCGGGGCCAGCGGCAGGCGCCTCGGCGACGAGCGTCTGCGCGGTGCTTCGCGCCCGCTCGGCGTCCGCTTGCTTGCTCTCGAGCTCGGCGGTGAGGAGCTCGGCCTCGTCCGGAACGAGACGGAGGAGCTCCTTCAGGCAGTACTCGGCGAGGCACGGATCGTCGAGGCGCCCCTCGGCGAGCCGCAAGAGCTCGCGCAAGCACCGCACGCGCTGGGTCGGCGGCAGGCGCGATCCGGGCGCGGCCGCCCGCAACAGCGCGTCCACGAGCGGCAGCGGATCGCGCGTGGCCGCCGCGTAGCGGAGCAGCGCTTCGTGCGCTTCCTCGTCGTCGGGATCGGCGACGAAGGCCTCGACCCACGCCTCGATCGCGCGCTCGGGGCGGCCGAGGACGCTGCCATGCAAGCGCGCCACCGCGCGCAGCACGCGCGCCCGCTCGCGCCCGGCCAGCACCTCGCTCGAGAGCTCGAGGCGCACCGCGAGCAGGTCGAACAGACCGAGCCGCTCGAGCACGCCGTCGAGGCCGTCGGGGCCGCCTGATTCCTCCCCCGCCATCACCGAGAGCACGCTCTTCTGAGCGAGCTCGGCGTCGAGGCGCGCATCGAACGCCGCGCCGAGGGCGCGCACGAGCTCCCCGTCGCGGAGCGCCAAACGGAAGCGCTGGCGATGCGCCTTCCACCCGAGCGGCCCGAGCGCGTGCGCGTGCTCGCGCCGCACCTCGTCGGCCGCGCCGTGGCGCCCGCGCTCGATGAGGGCTTGCGCGAGCCGTTCGGCGGCGCGCGGCGAGTCGGGGGCGATCTCGAACGCGCGGATCGTGCACTCGAGCACCGCGGCGCGCTCGCCCGCGCGCTTTCGGCACTCGGCCGCGTGCAGATGGAGGCTCGCCGCGAAGTCGCGCGGCACCACGTCCGGCGCCCAGGCGGAAATCGACGCGAGCAGCTCGGCGGGCTCGGCGTCGTCCGGCGCGGCCGTGGTCGCGTCCTCGAGGATCTCGCGCGCGGCGCGCGCCTCGCCCGCGCGGCAGAACGAGGTCGCGATGTGGAGGCGCAGCGCGAGCCCTTCCCGGCCCGAGCGCGACGCGAGCAACGGCTTGAGGGTCGCCGCCGCAAGCGCGGGCTCACCGAGCAGCGCGAACCAGCCCGCGAGGTCCTCGCGCAGCACGGGATCTTCGCCGAGCAGCAGCGCGCGGCGCGCGAGCTTCGTGGCTTGCTCGAGCTCGGTGCCCCGCGCGGCGAACGCGCGCGCGAGCGCGATGGCGGCCGTGCGCTCGGTGCTCGCGTCGCGGGCGCGCCCAGCGGAGCGAACGCGCGCGGAGAGCACCGAGAGCTCACCGCGCGGTCCCGAGCGACGCGACACGGGTGACGACGCCTCCGGAGCCACGACGAGGAACGGGACGCTCGCGGGCTTCCGGACCTCACGCCCCACGCCCTCGTGCGGCCGCGCGCTCGGCAACGGCGCGAGCGGGCTCGCGGAGAGCGGCCCGGAGCGCGCGCTCGCTTCCCCGACCTCGGGGAATTGGGATGGCTGTGAAGCTTCCGTCACCAACTGTTCACACGGAGTGAGCGTCCAGCGCCTCGCTGCCCGAAATCCCCGCACCGAAGGTCGCGTGTCTCGGGTGGGCGTGGAAAGGTCCAGGCAGCATTCGCCTAGCCCACGACGTTATTCGACCTTGCGGGGCTTGTCGCGCGCGTTCAGCAGGGACTAGCCTCGGGGGCCCGCTCCGGCCCCCGGTCGGGAGCGGTCATGGAGACCGCCCGAATGCTCGACTCCCGTTTCACTCGGACCTCGCACCTTGCGACCCTCGGTGTGATCGTCAGCCTCCTCGGTACGACGATCGCGCCGCTCGCCCGCGCACAAGCCGCGGATCCGAAAGCACAACCGGCGCCGGGCACGACGGCACATGCCGCGCACCCGAGCACACCCGCGACGACCCCGGCACCGGAAAGCGGCGCCGCGCCTACGCCGGCACCCGCGGAGCCCGCACCGGCGCCGCCGCCCCCGCCTACGAAAAAGATGCGCGACCAGGCGCGCCGCGCCTATGCCGACGGGGAGAAGGCGTTCGCGGCCGGCAACTACGCCGCGGCGTACGACGCCTTCCAGAAGGCGAACGCGACGATCCGCTCGGCGCACGCCGAGTACTGGATGGCGAAGAGCCTCGATGCACAGAACCTCACGCGCGAAGCGATCGCCGCGTATCAAGCGTTCTTGAGCAACCCCGACGCGGCGAACGTCGGTGAGGACAAGGTCGCCGAGGCGAAGGCGCGCGCCGAGTCGCTCGAGCTCTCGCTCGTCGCGGTCGTCGAGATCACGTCGCAGCCGGCCGGCGCCACGGTGTCGATCGACGGAACGCCGCAAGAGGGGACGACGCCGCTCACCGTGAAGCTCGAGCCGGGCGCGCACACGATTCAGCTCGAGCTCGCCGGGCACGAGCCGAAAGAGCTCCAGATCGACGCGCAGGCTGGAACCAAGCTGCATCAGAACGTCGAGCTCTCGCCCGTTCCACCG
>CAYYWA010000519.1:0-3167 GCA_964475255.1 uncultured Sorangium sp. | reverse complement strand
TTTGCACCAACCTCTCGGCGTGCTCCTAGCCGCGGTGAGACCGAACCCCGGCGAGCCGCGGACGCACGCTCCGCTTCCGGTTCGGTGTCGCGCTCGTCCGCGGCCTCGGGTATCGTGTTCCGCGTGGCTTCGTGTGCTCGCCATCCTGATCGTCCTGCTCGTGGGCGGCGCGGGCCACGCAGACCCGTTGAGACGGGTCGTGTTGCTGACGCACGGATCGGAATCGAGCGCGTGGGAAGCGGAGCTGCTCGCCGCCACGCCGCCGCAGCTCGCTGATCTCGGGGTTGGCCTCACGCTGAGCTCGCGGCAACGGGGCGTCGCCGAGACGGCCGCGTTGGCGCGCCGGGTGAGCACAGCCTCCGTGCTCGTCGTCGTCTGGGTCGATGTCGAAGCGAGCGCCCTCACGCTGTACCTGTTCGATCCGCGCTCGGGCCGCGTCCGCTCCCGGTCCTTCGCGCCTTCGACGCGGCGGGCGGCAACCGCCGAAGAAATGGCGGTCGTCGTGCGAGCGGCGGCCAGCGCGGCGGTGGAAGCCTTGGAAGGCGACGCCAAAGACTCCACCGCGGAGCCCGCGCCGAGCGCGCCGTCCGAGGTCGCTCCCCCGCCACCGGCGCCTGCCCCCGCCTCGGGGGGGCCCCGCTGGCGCGCGGCGGCGGCCTATCTCGGAACGCAGTACGCGGGCGGCGCTCCGTGGCAGAGCGGTGCCGGCGCTTGGCTCTCGCTTCGGCCGGCGCGCGATGCTCCCTGGACGCTCGGCGTTGCTTACGGCCATTTCTTCGCGCTCCCGGTGAGCCGCGACGGAGTCCGCGCCGAAATCACACGGGACGTCCTCGAGCTCTTCGCGGGCCTCGAGCTCGGAGGAGGCCGCTTCTCGTGGGGGCCCGAGGGCGGGATCGCGCTCGAGCGTGCCGCCCGCGAGACGCTCCGTGCCGACGCCCCCCTCTCCCCGAACCCGGACGCGAATCGGCTCTTGTTCGCTGCGTCCCTCCGCGCGCGCGCCGCGCTCGTGCTCGCGCCGCCGCTGCTCCTATCGGGCGCGCTCGGCGCGGAGATCCCCCTGCAGCGCTTCGACTACGTGATCACGCGCGACTCGGGGGAACGGACCCCGCTGCTGGAGCCCAGCGCGGTGCGCCCGCGCGTCGAGCTCGGGCTCGCCTTGGACTTGTAGCCGGACCCGGCGCGCCATTCGTTTCCGCGCCCTCGTTCAGAGGAAAGTTTTGCGAATACTGCACACCATCCCCGCGCGGGCAAAAATCGCCGCCCGGTTCACCACGAGTTGCGCCACACTTTGTCGCAAAGGACGTCGATCGCGTTGGATCCTTCCCGCCGTCCCGAACCGTCGGAGCTCGTGAGCCTCGCAGCTCGCGGCGACCCCGAAGCGCAGCGTGCCCTCGTCGAGCGTCTGAATCGGCGTACCCGCGCCATCGCGCTCGCGATCCTCGGGAACCACGCCGACGCGGAGGACGCGACCCAGAACACGCTGCTCGAGGTGCTCGGGGCGGCCGCGGGCTACCGAGGCGGAAGCTTCCTCGCCTGGGCCGACCGCATCGCGGTGCGAACGGCCATGCGCTACGCGCGCAAGCGCCGGCTCCGCGAGGCGCGCCACGATTCGGACGCCCCGCTCGAGCAGCTCGTCGTCGAGGGGCGGGCGCCGGCGGCCCACGCCGTGCCTCGACCAATCGTCGACTATCTCGCGGAGCTGCCGGAAACGCGCCGCGTGGCGCTCGTGCTTCGTCACGTGATGGGCTACTCGATCGACGAGATCGCGGAGCTGACGGGCGTGTCCCCGAACACGGTCAAGGATCGACTGCTCCAAGGCCGTGAACAGCTCCGGAAGAATATCCGCCGCGAAATCGCGATCGGGGTTCCCCGATCGGGAGGCCGATCGTGACTGGAACGCCCGAGCGGCTCCCCCCCGCGAGCGCGTGCGACCGCTGGATCGCGCTCTCGGATCGCAAGGCCATCGGCGAGGGCTTGTCGCCCACGGAGGCCACGTTCCATCGCGATCACGCGGCGACCTGCACCGCATGCAGCGCCGAGGCGCACGTGTTCGAGTCGCTCGCTCTCGAGCTCGTGCTCGCGCGCCCGGAAGGCCTCGAGGCGGCCCTCGTCGCGCCGGAGCATCGGCCCCGCGCGCGCGCGAGCAGCACCTGGGTGGGCAAGCTCGCGGGGCTCTCGAAGCGGCGTTCTCGCCTGCTCCCCGTGGTCGCCGCGGCCGCGCTCGGAGCGCTCGGCGCGTGGCTCGTGCTCTCGCCCGAGGGTGAGCGCAACGAGCTGCCGGCTCCGGCCGCACGCGCGACGCTCGCCTTCGTGTCCGGCGAAGTGACCGTGAACGCGGAGCCCGCGAGCGCCGGCCGCGCGCTCCACGTCGGCGACGTGATCGCGATGCCGCAGGGTGAGGCGTGCGTGCGGCTCGACACGAGCGTGGCCGCCTGTGGGGCGCATGGCACGGAGCTCCGTGTCCACACGCTGGCCGCGAAGGAGCGCCGCCTCCAACTATTGCGAGGTCGAGTGGTGTCGCGGCTCTTGCCACAACCGACTGGGACGACCTTCGGGGTCGTCACCCCGACGGGCACCGTCGTCGCCAAGGGCACCATCTTCACCGTGGAGCTCATGGGTCGGCACCGCTCCAACGTCCGCGTGCACGAGGGCACCGTTCAAGGGGCGCTCATCGACGGGACCCAAAGGACGGTCACCGCGCCGGGCGCCCTCGAGCTCACGGAGACGATTCGAGAGGCGGCGCTCACCGGCGATGGAGTCGAGCGAGACTCCCCGTCGATCGCGCTCGCCTCGCTGGTGACGGGCGACACGCACTGCGCGCTCGACGTCGAAACGTCGCCCCCCGGCGCGACCATCGCCCTGGGGACGACGAATCTCGGGCCCTCCCCGATCGCCGTGCTCGTGCACTGCGGGACGCATCGGCTCTCGGTGTCGCATCCCGGCTACGCACCGCTCGCCGAACGGCTGACGCTCGAGCACGGAGCGCGCACGGCGCGCAGCTACGATCTCGCGCGCGTGCCCGAAGCCGCGCCGGTCCCTCGAGCCGCACCCACGACGCCCTCCGCCGCCCCGCCTTCGGCGAACGGGGCGCCGCGTTCCGCGGGCCCAAGTGCCCGGACGCTGCTCGCGCGGGCGTGTTTCGACGGCCAGAAGCTCTGGCCGGTGGC
>CAYYWA010000518.1:0-3174 GCA_964475255.1 uncultured Sorangium sp. | reverse complement strand
GGGGCACCTGCATCGATCCCGATACGAACGCCGACTACTGCGGGGCGAGCGGCGATTGCCAAGGCGCGAACGCGGGCGTCGCCTGCGGCGCCGAGCAGGAGTGCGTCGATGGAGAGTGCGAGGGTGCCGCGCCGGAGCTCCACGAGAACTGCCGCGAGCACGGGGGGGCGATCTGGTGCGGCTACGACAACCTGGCAGCCGACCGGTCCTGCACGGAAATTTGCGACCGCGCAGGGATGAGCCTCGGCGAAGATACGTCCGTCGCGCTGAGCATCGACGACAGCTACGAATGCGGTCAGCTGGCTGAAGCGTTCGGTTTGGCGCCGGAATACGTCTATGTGGTATATTTCCAGCATTCCTGCGCTTTCGTCTCCAACGGAGTGTTCTACTGCTCGAATACCTCGAGCTGTGTGACCTCCATGGGCGAATACGGCGGAGATCCGACCATGCAATACGTCTGTCCGTGCCAATGAGGACCTGAGACCGCGCCGACGTCTTCGCTGGCGGCTGCGCGCCATTCCGGCCGCCAGCGAAGAGCGATAGAGGGAGGAGACGTGTCGTCGCGCTCCATCTGCCCGTGCGGATGAGGCACGCTCCGACGCTCGCGCTGCGGCCGTCCGTCGCTCCGGCTGTTCATGAAGCGGGGTGAAGCAGCCCGCGCGGACGGAAGAGCGGTCCGTTTTTTGGCTGCTCCGCGATGTGGGTGCGACGGACACCCTGTACAGGGTGCTCGGGGTCGCGATAGCGTTCGGGGCGCCATACTTGGCACGTTCCGGACTTGGCTTGAACTCAGCGAAGAAGAAACAGAACAACGCCTTGAGGGATGCTCTCCGTGTCGCGGCGCTCGCCTGGCTGGCGTCCCAATCGGTGATCGGCTGCGCGGACGGCGACGAGGACGACGCCCTGTTCGATGGGAGCGCTGGAGCAGCGGGTGGCCGTGCCGGTGCGGGCGCAACCGGAGGAGTCGGCGGAGCCGCGGGCGCGCCGGGCACCGAGGGCGAAAGCGGCGGAGCCGCGGGCGCGCCGAGCACCGAGGGCGAAAGCGGCGGAGCCGCGGGGAGCTCTGGTGGGTGCGCGCCGGGTCAGGAAGAATGCGCGGGCGAGTGCGTCACGCTCGGAAACGATCCGGATCACTGCGGCAGCTGCGACAACGCCTGTGACGGGGATCAGGTGTGCTCCGCCGGCAAGTGCCGCCTCGATTGCGTGGGGGGCACCACGGCGTGCGATCGCTCCTGCGTCGATACCGACCTCGACCCGGAGAACTGCGGTGCCTGCGGTGAGGTCTGCGACGAAGGGCTCGTGTGCTCGCGCGGAGCGTGCGAGCCCTCGTGTGCCGCGGCCCTCACCTGGTGCGACGGCGGCGAGGACGCGCCCGCCCGATGCGCCGATACGCGGCGCGACCGCGAGAACTGCGGCGAGTGCGGCAAATCCTGCGACGCCGGCTACGTGTGCAACGCGGGCACCTGCTCCCTGTCGTGTCCCGACGGGCTCGTGAAATGCGACGACACGTGTATCGACCCGACGACGAGCCGCGACCACTGCGGCGCCACGGCGGGCTGCGGCGAAGACGGGCAGGGGAGCGCCGGCGAATCGTGTGAGCAGGGCGAAGTCTGCAGCGCCGGGAGGTGCGCGCTCTCCTGCCAAGCGGGTCTCGTCGAATGCAGCAGCACCTGCGTCGATCCCGAGCGCAACCGCGAGCACTGCGGGGCGACCGAAGGCTGCGGCCAAGACGGTGGGACGGCCGGGACCGCATGCAATCCCGGCGAGATCTGCGTCGCGGGCGAGTGCGTGGTCTCCTGCCCGGGATCGCTCATCGTGTGCGACGGCACCTGCGTGAACCCGAACACCGATCGGAGCTACTGCGGCGCGACCGAGGGCTGCGGAGACGGCGCGGGGAGCGCTGGCGAGGTCTGCGCCGCGGGTGAGATCTGCGTCGGCGGGACCTGCACCCTGTCGTGCCCCGTCGCGCTCGTCGCCTGCGGGGACACCTGCATCGATCCCGACTCGAACCCCGACCATTGCGGCGCGAGCGGGGATTGCCAGGGCGCGAACGCGGGCGTCGCCTGCGCTGCGGAGCAAGCGTGCATCGACGGCGAGTGTCGGGACCTCGTGTCGGTCTACGCCAACTGCCGAAAGTACGGCGGAGCGATCTGGTGCGCCTACGACGACCTGGAGAGCGACCGATCGTGCAGCGAAATCTGCAACCGTGCGGGCCTGACCATCTCCGACGACACGAGCGTCGTGCAGGGCATCGACGCGCTCGATGGGAGCGAATGTGCAGGGTTGTTCGCTGCGTTCGGTCGTACCGGGGGGAGCGTCACCGTGTATGGCATCACGGACTTCTGTGCCGCGATCGTGAACGGCAACGCGTACTATTGCTCGTCGGATCCCGATTGTGTCGTGGAGGCGCCCGCCCAGCCCGGCGAAAGCAACATTCAGCAGCTCTGTCCGTGCGAGTGAGAGCGGCGGAGCGCGCTCTCGCTCGCTGACGGCGCGAGGGCGCCGCATGGAGCCTTGATGCCCGGGGCGCTCGGTTGCCGTGAGCGAGCCAGTGATTCGGGGGCTGCGCCGTCTCGGGTTTTCCGACCGAGACTCCAAAACGGCCGTCGCACGGGGGCTCGAGACCGTCGAGACGCCCTCTGCCGCGACGCTGCTCCGCGCCGCGCTCGCAGGGCTGAACGGGCCTTTCGGCTGAGCGCACGCTCCCGTTCCGACTCGGAGCGTGCTGGGTTGCGCCGGTGTTCGTGGGCAGCGCTTCCACCGCGCTCGTCGAGCTGACGCGCGCGTCGGACCCTCGAATCGTGCCCGCCGGCCGAGTTCGGCTTTGTGTCGCCTCCCCAAGGGGCGGAGCGGAGACCGTATGCGTATGCTAAGGGCCCGCGCGGTCTCCACCTCAGTTGCCGGATTCATGAAGACTCGTCGCGTCTGCGTTGTTCTCGCCTCGATCCTCCCTCTTGGCCTCGCCTGCGGTTCAACACCGGAGGAAAATCCTGGTCTCAGCGGATCGGGGGGACAGCAGAGCGCACAAGGCGGCGCCACGAACGGCGGGATGACCGGAGCGGTGACGGGCACCGGCGGCGCACAAGGCGGCCAGCCAACCGCTGGCGCGGGCGGTGCTTCGGGCGGCTCCGGGGGCGCCGCACAAGGCGGGCAGCCGACGGCCGGAGCCGGAGG
>CAYYWA010000517.1:0-3214 GCA_964475255.1 uncultured Sorangium sp. | reverse complement strand
GGGCGGCGCGTGCCGCCCCGACGAAACGAGGCTAGAACGCCGATCGGTCAAACCGATCGGCGTTCTAGGGAGCCCGAAAGGTAGGCTGAGCCAGGTCGGGTTTCGGAGCGACGGGGCGCACGTTCTGATTGACGTGGAAGACGTTGTCGGGGTCGAACTGGTGTTTGAGCGCGGCGAGGCGATCGTAGTTGCCGCCGAACGCGGCTTTGACGCGATCCTTCTCGTCGGCGGGCATGAAGTTGACGTAGACACCGCCGGTGGCGAACGGGGCCGCCGCCTCGAAGCACTCGCGCGCCCAGGCAATCCCGGATGGATCTTCCTCGGGGCGCTCCCAGCGGCCGTGGACGTTCATGACGAAGTTTGCGTCGCGATGGTTGTAGGCCATGGCGCCCGCCGGAACCCGCCCCGCCTGGCCGCCGAGCTGCCCGATGAACACCTCGGAGTGCGGCGAGGGCAGCTTGCCGACGAACTGAATGGCAGCCTCGAACAACCCGTCCGCCAGGTACGAGAAGTTGTGCGACTTCCAGTAATTGCGCGCCCCCGGCGTCAACAGCGGATCGAAGGCTTGCTGCCACTCCACGTACGGCTGCGCTCCCAGGTGGTCGCCCGCCAGAGGAGCCAACTGACGGAACGGCTCGGCGAGCCGCTCGCCTTCCCGAGGATCTCCGGCGTAGAACACGGCGAGCGCCACGATCGGCTCACCGTGCAGGGTGGCCGGCAAGAACGGAAGCGGGGGCGCCTTGCGTAGGACCACCCAGACGGCGAGCTCGTCCGGAGCGGTTTCGATCAGCGAGCGATACCGAGTCAACACGGACATCGCCTCGCGGATCGGATACACGATGAGCCCGCTGTAAACGTCGGGGCCGCAAGGGTGGAGCTCGAACTCGAACTCCACGACCACTCCGAAGTTCCCGCCCCCTCCGCGAAGGGCCCAGAACAGGTCGGGCTCTTCGGTTGCGCTCGTGCGCCGCACCTGACCGTCGGCCGTGACGACCCGGGCGGACCGGAGTTGGTCCACGGTCATGCCGTACTTGCGCGTCAACCAGCCGAACCCACCGCCGAGCGTCAACCCGGCGATGCCCGTGGTCGAGTTGATCCCCGTGGGAACGGCCAGGCCGTGCACCTGCGTGGCGCGATCCACGTCGCCGAGCGTGGCGCCCGGCTCGACCGTGGCACGACGGACAGCGGGATCGACGTGCACGGCTCTCATCGCCGAGAGGTCGATCATCAGCCCTCCTTCGGCGACGGCGTTGCCGGCGATGTTGTGGCCGCCGCCACGGATCGAGATGTCGAGCCCTTGCTCGCGCCCGAAGCGGAGCGCGCGGCGCACGTCGGCGACGCTCATACAATGCGCGACGACCGCGGGATGCCGATCGATCATCGCGTTCCACACCGTGCGCGCCACTTCGTAGCCCGGCTCACCCGGCAGCGTCGCGCGCCCGTCGAGGTCCGCTTGCAGCTCTTTCACGTGCCGTTCATCGACGACCATGGTCTCGCCCCTTCCTGCGTCGAAGGGGGAGCTGCCAGATCCGTGCCGCTTCTCGGCGCGGGACTCACGAGTCGTACGCTGGGGATCTCGAGTTAAGGCTGCCGCCTTTACGAACGAGCACGACCGCGGCGCGGGCCGAGGCTCGATGGATACCAGGACGTCGTCGGCCTCGCGGATGCGCAAGGCGTTGGGGCGAGCCATTCCGGGTCGGGTCGCAACACGAGCTGGCCAGTGCTACCTTGCCGCCCACTCACGCACATGAAGTCTGCCCAGGCTGCCCGGACTCTCGCAATGCGCCTACCGCTCTTTGCCGCGACGGGAGGGCTCCTCCTGCTCGCGGCGTGCTCGCCCGCCGATGATCCTTCCGACCTTTCGCCGGCTTCCGGCGGCACCGGCGCGGCAACGTCCGGCGGCTCCAGCGCAACGGGCGGAAACCCTGCAACGGGCACGAACGCGGGCTCCGGCGGGGGCACCCCAGCAAGCTCTGGCGGACAACCAGGCACGGGCGCGGGAGGCTCGACCTCGGGCGGCACCTCGAGCGCCGGAGCCGGAGGGCTCGCTGGGAATGCGACGGGCGGAACCGACCCGGCCGGAACGAGCACGGGGGGCGCGAGCGGATCGGCCGGTGCGACTCCCGGCGGCTCCGGCGGGCAGTCGGGTTCCGGCGGGCAGGTGGACTCGGGCGGACAGTCCGGCGGCGACTCCGGCGGTGCAGACACGGGCGGGCAGTCGGGTTCCGGCGGGCAGGTGGACTCGGGCGGGTCCGGCGGTGACTCCGGCGGTGCAGACACCGGTGGTCAATCGGGAGTCGGGTCCGGCGGCGAAGCGACCGGCGGCGGCTCGGGCACGCCTGGGGGAGCCTGTCCGGCGAACGCCAGCTTTTGCTCCGGCTTCGAGGAGGCCGAGTTGCCCACGGGCGCCGTGTACAAACTGAACGGCGACCCGGCCACGCCCTGGACTCACGATTTCGAAATCGATACGAGCGTGAAGAATTCAGGCCAGTCGGCGCTGCGCGTGAAGACGAACAACGAAAGCGGCGGCGCCTACAAGATGCTCGCCGTTCCGACGCCCGGACCCGTGTTCTGGGTGCGCTTCTACATTCGCAGCGACGTCGACCTCGGCGCGACCGACCACAACGTCTTCGCCTATGCCGCCGGCAGTGACGACCCGAACGACAGCAAGTTCGTCGAGCTCGCCGAAGACGTGGGCGTCGCCTTCAACTCGCACGACGTCGTGCGCTGGCCCATGGGTTACGGCCGCCTGCAAACCGGCGAGACCGTACCGTTCACGCTGCCCAAAGACACCTGGCACTGCATCGAGATTTCGTTCGACGGCCCGGGACGCACGCAGCACCTGTTCATCGACGGCACGGCGATGATCGAGGCCACGGACTACCCAGCAGCCGCCTATACCTTCACGACCTTCAAGTTCGGATACAACGCCCTGCACGGGACGGTGCGGAAGACATGGTACGACGACGTCGTCGTTGCATCCGAGCGCATTGGTTGCCTGGAGTAACCCGCTCGCGACCGATCGACTCGCGCCGGAGTATCGCTTGCTCCCCGAGCACGCGTATCCGGCGCCGCTCGACGACGCGCTCGCGGCCTTCTTCCCCGACTAGGAAGCCCGAAATCGAGGCTGAGGCGCCACGGCGAAGCCCCGCGCTAGAATGGGATCTCGTTGCCGACCTTCCAGAACTTGCCGGTCTCGGAGAAGGGGAGGGTC
>CAYYWA010000516.1:2658-3238 GCA_964475255.1 uncultured Sorangium sp. | reverse complement strand
TACGAAACGAGGCTAGAACGCCGATCGGTCAAACCGATCGGCGTTCTAGAGCGACCAACGGTTGGGAATGCGCCGACCTATGCCGAAGACAGCGTCGAACGGAGTCCCCGCGTGGGAGGGGAGGTCGCTCGCTTCGGACACGAGCGAGGGGCGGTGTCGGGACGAGGCCACGCGCTGGGTCGGTGGTCGCGTGTCTCGAAGCCATGACTGCGAACGTGGCTCGGGTGAGGGCGCCGCCCGACCGCGTGCGCGACCGGCCGGAGCGCAAATCGAAGGGAGGCTTTGGAGTGGGACCTACGAAAAAGAAGGGCGCTCGGGCGAGTCTGTGGCCATGAGTGGGTTTTCACGGAGCGGTGCTCGAGGCCCCGGGGTGCGCCCGGCGGAGCGACTTTGGTAGGGTGGGCTCGGCCCGTTTGGGCTGGACCATGGTGAGCCCTCCTCTGAGCTTTCGGCGTGTGGTCGAGGGGTTCGTCGCCGGGAACCGGATTCGTCTGCTCAAGGACGGGCGAGAGGCGTTCCCGGCGATGCTCCAGGCGATCGCCAGGGCGCGGCGCCAAGTGCTGCTCGAGATGTACTGGTT
>CAYYWA010000516.1:0-2648 GCA_964475255.1 uncultured Sorangium sp. | reverse complement strand
CTGGTTCGACGCGGATCGCACCGGGCGGCGCTTCGCGACGGCGCGCGCCGACGCGGCGCGCCGCGGGGTCGAGGTTGGGGTGATCTACGACGCCATCGGATCGATCACCGCGTCCTCGGAGATGTTCGAGGAGCTCGAGGCGGCGGGCGTGCATGTGCTCGAGTACAACCCCGTCGCGCCGTGGAAGCGGCGCTTCCGCCTGGATCGACTGAGCCGCCGCGACCATCGAAAGATCCTCGTCGTCGACGGCACGGTCGGGTTCACGGGCGGGGTGAACCTCGCCGACCAGTGGCTGCCCGAGGAAGAAGACGGGCAGGGTTGGCGGGACGACATGGTGTGCGTCGAAGGGCCGGCCGTTCGCGGGTTCTTGCGCTGCTTCGCCGGCGCGTGGCGGCGGGGTGGCCGGCCGTCGCGGCTCTCCCTCGAGCTCGCCGACGACGGCGGGCACGCGGTGCCGTCGGGGGACCAGAGCGTCCGGATCGTCGGCGAGGCGGGCATCGGGGGACGTCACGCGATGGGGAGCGAATACCTGTCGCAAATCAAGGGCGCGGAGCAGCGCATCTGGCTCAAGAACTCCTACTTCATCCCGGATCGCCGCACGATCCGCGCGCTCGGGCGCGCAGCGTCGCGCGGCGTGGACGTGCGCATCATCGTGCCCGGTGAAATCGACGTGGCGGTCGCCGCGTGGGCGAGCCGCGCGGTCTGGAACCGGCTGATGCGCTCGGGGGTCCGGATCTACCAGTGGATGCGTGGCATCCTTCACTCCAAGACGGCCGTCGTCGACGGCCGCTGGAGTACGATTGGCACGTTCAACCTGGACCACCTCTCCCTTCTCCGGAACCTCGAGGTCAACGTGACGGTGCTCGACGAGTGCTTTGGCGCTGCCATGGAGGCGGCCTTCCAGCGCGATCTCGCGAGCTGCCTCGAGGTCGATCCCGCAGCGTTCCGCTTCCGTCCGCTCGGCGACCGCGTGCTCGAGCTCATCGCGTATCGTTTCCGGAAGCTTCTGTGACGCTGGAGGTACGCACGTGGCCGTCGATGCGGGCGTTCGGCGAGGAACGCTACCGCAGCCTGTTCGAGCCGTATCCCTCGCCATTCCTGAGCTACGCGTGGCTCGACGCGCTCGAGCAGACGGGATGCGTGACCCCCGAGTCCGGCTGGATGCCGTGCCACCTGAGCCTCGATCGCGACGGGGAGACGCTGGCGTTCGCGCCGGCCTATCTCAAGGGCAACAGCGACGGCGAGTTCGTCTTCGATCACTCGTGGGCACGCTTCGCGGAGCGCTCGCTCGGCGTGCGCTACTACCCGAAGCTCGTGCTCTCGGTGCCGTTCACGCCGGCGACCGGGCCGCGCTTGCTCGTGCGCGCGGGTGCGGACCGCGACGAGCTCGTGCGCGCTCTGCCCTTCGCGCTGCGCAAGCTCGTCGAGGAGCTCGGGCTCTCGGGCGCGCACGTGCTTTTTCCGGAGCGCTCCGACGCCGACGTGCTGGTCGAGGGCGGCCTCGCGCTGCGCACCGGGATCCAGTTTCAGTGGCACAACGACGGCTACGCGACGTTCGACGATTTCTTGGCGCGCTTCACGTCGAAGCGCCGCAATCAGATCCGACGCGAACGGCGGGAAGTGCTGGCTTCCGGGATCGAAATCGACGTGCTCACGGGAAGCGATCTCCTCCCGGACCTCGCGGGCTTCGTGCACGCGTTCTACCGGGCCACGGTGGACCGCTATCTCTGGGGTCGGCCCTATTTGAATCACGCGTTCTTCGAGGAGGTGCTCGCCCGCCTGCGCAACAACCTCGAGATCGTCGTCGCGCGTGACCGCGCTTCGCGACGGCGCATCGCGGGCGCCTTCAACGTGATCGGCAACGGCGTCCTCTACGGCAGGTACTGGGGAGCGCTCGAAGATCGGAGCTTTCTCCACTTCGAGGTCTGCTTCTATCGCGGCATCGAGCGCGCCATCTCTCACAAGGTCAAGCGGTTCGAGCCCGGTGCGGGCGGCGAGCACAAGCTCACGCGCGGGTTCGCGCCGACGCCCACGTACAGCGTCCACCACCTGACCCCACCGCGGCTCGACCTCACCGTGCGCGATTTCCTGCGCCGTGAACGGGTCGCCGTAGAGCGAGAAATCGAGGAAGCCTCTCGCGAGATGCGCCTCAAGTGAGGCGAGGCGCGAGTCCGGAGCTCGTCGTTCAGTCGATCAACGGGCTCAGGAACGGTTCGTACCAACTCAAGAAGACGAACACCTGTCCCGCGGGGCCGTGGAGCGCGGGGCGGAGGGCGCTGCGCGCTTCCAGCCACGGGCCGCGCGCCTCGGCAAAGAGCGGAACGCCGAAGCCGAGCGTGGCCTCGACGCCGGCCCGGGTTCGGCTCGCGTCGCCCTGCTCCTCGGCGAAGAACGCGCCCACGCCGATTGCCACGGAGTCGAGCGTGAGATCGACGAGCGGTCCGTTCGTCTCGAGATTGAGCGCGAAGCGCGGCAAGAACAACGGTCGGAGCTCGATGCCCACGAACCCGAGCCGCTCGACGTCGGCGTCACCGAGCGCGGTGGCATATCCGAGCGCGAGGCCCGCGCTGTGAAAGAACAGGGCGCGCGCGATCCCGCCGACGCGGGCGCCGCCACCGAGATCCACACCCGCGCCGAGCGTGACGAAG
>CAYYWA010000515.1:0-3259 GCA_964475255.1 uncultured Sorangium sp. | reverse complement strand
ATCGAGCCGCTGCGACGGGCGTGCGCCGAGCTCGAAGAGGCGGCGCGCAGCGCGGGCGCGCTCGGCGACGAAGGGGCCGTGGCGTTTCCGCACGCGTCGAGCCACGAGCTCTGGTCGAACGCCGACACCCAGGCGGAGCTCTTGCTCGAGCGGCTCGGCGCGGCCCCCGGCGGCGCGGACACCGCGCGCGAGCTCAAGGAGCTCGCCGTGTCGCGCCGGCAACACTCGGCGAGCGTCCACCTGCACGTCTGGCTCCGGGTCCGCGCGTGGCTCCTCGGGCGCGTGCCCGTGCAGGTGCTCGAGGGTGCCGATCCGCTCACCGCGCTCCTTCACCTGCGCGACCACCTCGCCGGGCTCGAGCAGCGGCTCGCTCGCCAGGAAGCCGACCTGCGCGGCGCCTCCGAGGACATCGCGCGCAGCATCGACGTCCAGCTGCGCCGCGCGAAAGGCCAGGTGCGTCGACTCAATCAAAACCTCGACGGCGTGCGCTTCGGCAGCATCACCGGGATCCGCGTCACCATGCAGCGCATCGAGCGCATGGATCAGGTGCTCACGGCCCTGCGCGACGGCTCGGCGCAAACGCTGCTCTTTCAATCGACGCTGCCCATCGAAGAAGCGCTCGACGAGGTGTTCCGTCGCTATGCGGGCGGGCGGAGCGGCGGACAGCGCTTGCTCGACTACCGCGAATACGTCGAGCTCTCCGTCGAGATCCAGCGCCAAGGCGGCGCCACCTGGGAGCCCGCTTCTCCGGCGCGGCTCTCGACGGGCGAGGCCATCGGCGTCGGCGCGGCGTTGATGATGGTCATCCTCACCGAGTGGGAGCGCGACGCCACGCTCTTCCGCGGCAAGCGCGCCTGGGGCTCTCTGCGCTTCTTGTTCCTCGACGAAGCGAACCGCCTCTCTCAGGACAACCTCGCCGTCCTCTTCGAGCTCTGCCAAAACCTCGATCTTCAGCTCTTGATCGCGGCCCCTGAGGTCCAGACCGCCCACGGCAACACCACCTATCGGCTCGTGCGCCACGTCACCGACGACGGCCGCGAGGAGGTCCTCGTCAGCGGCCGGCGCACCATCGAGCTCGAGCGCCCGGCGGAGAGCTTCGGCGGCGCGCTGGGAGCCGCTCCTGCTTTCGGCGCTCCGGCGCTCAGCGACCTGCAGACACTCTTCGACGACAGCGAGCCATGAGCTCGGGCGGATAGTCGTGCAGCGAGCGGTCCCGGGCGACGACGAGCGACGCAGGGTGCTCGAGCTCATCGGGCGATACGGGTGGAACGCGACGGCGTTTCAGACGCTCGAGACGGGGTACGCCTACTTCTTCGCGGACGAAGCGTGCGTGGCGTACGTGGATACGGGACGGGCTTGGGTCGCCGCCGGCGCGCCGATCGCGAGTGAAGCCGCGCTCGCGCGTACGGCGGAAGCGGTCGCGGCGGCGGCGCGCGGCGCGGGCCGGCGCGCGTGCTTCTTCGCGACGGAGGAGCGCTTTCGGCGGCTCACCGACGGCATCACGAGCTCACTGCTCATCGGCGAGCAACCCATTTGGGATCCCCGCGAATGGGCACGGACGGTCGCGCGGCATCGGAGCCTGCGCGAGCAGCTCCGTCGCGCGCGCGCGAAGGGCGTGCGCGTGCGCCGGCTCGAGCCCGCGGAGCTCGGCGAGCCCGCGGTGCGCGCGGCGCTCCCGCGTCTCGTCGATCGGTGGCTCGCGCGGCGCGGGCGCCCGCCGATGGAGTTTCTCGTGCGCATCGAGCTGTTCGAGTTCCTCGAGCATCGCTCGTGCTTCGTCGCCGAGCTCGGGGAGCGGATCGTCGCCTTCGCCGGCGTGGTGCCGGTGCCGGCGCGCAAGGGCTGGTTCGTGGAGGACCTGGTCCGAGATCCCGAGGCGCCGAATGGGACCTCCGAGCTCCTCGTCGATGCCGTCATGCGGTGGGCGGCGGAGCGCGACTCGGGCTATCTCACGCTCGGGCTGGCTCCGCTCGCGGGCAACGTGCCGGCGCCGCTCCGCTTCGCGCGCCGGAGCACGCGGATGCTCTACGATTTCGGGGGCCTCGCGCGCTACAAGGCCAAGCTCCGGCCGAGCTCCTGGTCGCCCATCTACCTGTCGTATGCGCGGGGACAGAACGCGGTCGTTTCTCTCGTCGACGCGCTGGCCGCGTTCGCGCCGGGCGGCTTCGTGCGCTTCGGGTGGAGGGCGCTCGTGCGCGGTCCGAGCGGGCTCTTGCGTGTGCTCACCGTGCTGCTCGTGCCCTGGACGTTGGCGCTCGCTGCAGCGCCGGTCGATCCGTGGTTCGGCTTCGCGGGGGTCAAATGGGCGTGGGTCGTGTTCGATGCGCTGCTCGCGACGGCGCTCTTTCGCCTGCTCAAGCGTCCGACCTGGGAGCTCGCGCTCGTCCTCTCCTTGGCGGTGACCGCGGACGCCGCGCTCACCGCCGTTCAGGCCCTCCATTGGAACCTGCCCCAGGCTCGCGGTGCGTTCGAGCTCGCGGTCACGGTCGTGGCCTGCGCGGCTCCGGCGCTCGCGGCCATCGTCCTCTGGGGCACCACGGCGCGCCTCCGGAAATTGAGAATGCTCCCGTAAGGCTCGAGTAGCCGTTCGACGGCGGACACACGCGGGACATCCCTGGTTGGCGCGAACGCGCCGGACCGATTTTCCAAACCCGCGATCGGGCGACGGATGCCGCCGACGGCGCTCCGATCGCCGCGGATGCGCCAATCGCTCTCACCAGCTCGTCGGCTATCCGGACGGAAGCATGGCGCACGTCGCACCGGCATGACCTCGAGCGCGATTCGGATGGTGCGCGTGCTGCCCTGCGCAGGCTGAGCGTCGACATTTCGGGTCGAGGGCCGCTTCGAGAGACGCGCGCGGTCGTCCGCTCGGACGAACGCGCGGTGTCGCATTTCGAGCCGCGTGCCTGATCGATCCGGCGCCGGTTACGAACTTCACGTCATGCGATGCGCGCCGGGCTGCACTCTCGTGCGGAGTTGCCGAGGTTTGCCCGTTTGGCGCGCCGCAGGTTCCTGAAATCGAACAGGTAATCGATGATCGGACCGCCGAGAGCGCTGGGAAAGCGGAACATTTCATCGTCGCGTTCGTCGGCCGTCGCACGATGGAGAAGCGGGGCGTTGATGGCGCTCGTTGCGGCTCTCGGTTGTGGATGCGGCGGTGACCCGGCGGCCAATGACACCTCGAACCCCACGGGCAGCGGCGGAGCCGGAGGCACCGGGAGCCCGCCATCGTAGTGCTACCGGGCGCGCTCCCGGTGCC
>CAYYWA010000514.1:0-3271 GCA_964475255.1 uncultured Sorangium sp. | reverse complement strand
CGCCGAGGCGGTCGCGGAGGCAGCGCTCTCGCGCGGCGGCGGCGCCGGTGCGCGCCGGGTCCGCGCCGAGATCGCCAAGGCGCGAGGCGACAAGGCGCGCGCGCTCGCGGACCTCGAGGCGATCGTGGAAGAGGTCGACGAGCCAGCGCTGCGCCTCGAGCTCGCCAAGCTCTACGAGCACTTCGTCCAGGAGCCGCTGCGAGCCCTCGCCCTCGTCGACCGCGGAACGGGCGAGTCCGAGGCGGCAACGGAGCGGCGCCGCGCCCGCCTCGAACGAAAGGCCCAACGCGAGCGGAAAGCCCGACGCGGATAGCCCCGGGGCGCGCTGGCCACGACAGCCCTTGGCCGACGCCGCCGTGGCACGCTACGAGTTACGACCCCTCGGGGACGAGACAGACAAATGGCTTACGACCATCGCACCATCGAGCCGCGCTGGCAGCAGTACTGGGAAGAGCAGGCGACGTTCGCCGCGGTGCGGCGACCTGGCCGCCCGAAGATCTACGTGCTCGACATGTTCCCGTATCCGTCCGGTTCGGGCCTGCACGTCGGGCATCCGGAGGGCTACACCGCCACCGACATCGTGGCGCGCTACAAGCGCATGCGCGGCTACGACGTGCTGCATCCCATGGGCTGGGACGCGTTCGGGCTCCCCGCGGAGCAGCACGCCATCGCCACGGGAGAGCACCCGCGCAAGACGACCGCCGAGAACATCGCCGTCTTCCGCCGCCAGCTCAAATCGCTCGGGTTTGCCTACGACTGGGCGCGCGAGATCGACACCACCGACCCGTCGTACGTGCGGTGGACGCAGTGGATCTTCCTGCGCCTCTTCGAGCGCGGCCTCGCCTTCCAGTCCGAAATCCCCGTGAACTGGTGCCCGGCCCTCGGCACCGTGCTCGCCAACGAGGAGGTCATCGACGGCCGGAGCGAGCGCGGCAACCACCCGGTCGTGCGCCTGCCGCTCCGGCAGTGGCAGCTCCGCATCACCGCCTACGCCGAGCGGCTCGCCGCCGAGCTCGAAGGGCTCGACTGGCCCGAGACGCGCGAGAAGCAGCGCGACTGGATCGGGCGGAGCGAGGGCGCGGAGGTCGAGTTTCCGATCGTCGGCCGCTCCGAGACGCTCACGGTGTTCACGACGCGGCCGGACACGCTCTACGGCGCGACCTACATGGTGATCGCGCCCGATCACCGGCTGACGCGCTCGCTCACCACGCCGGAGCGCCGCGACGAGGTGGAGGCGTACATCGCCGCCGCCACGCGCAAGAGCGATCTCGAGCGGACCGCGCTCGGCCGCGAAAAGACCGGCGTGTTCACCGGCGCCTACGCGAAGAACCCGCTGAACGGCGCCACGATCCCGATCTACACGGCCGACTACGTGCTCGGCGCCTACGGCACGGGCGCCATCATGGCCGTGCCGGCGCACGACACGCGCGACTTCGAGTTCGCGAAGAAGTTCGGTCTTCCCATCGTCGAGGTGGTGAGCCCCGACGGGCAGCTCCACGAGCAGCTCGACGAGCCCTACACCGAGGACGGCGTCGCGGTTCGCTCGGGTCCGTTCGACGGCCAACCGACGGCCGTGATGAAGCAAAACATCGTCCAGCACCTCGAGCGCGAGGGCATCGGCCGCAAGAAGGTCCAGTACAAGCTGCGCGACTGGGTGTTCTCGCGGCAGCGCTACTGGGGCGAGCCCATCCCGATTTACTTCCCCGTGCGCACCGAGGGCGATCCGCGCGCGGGAGCGCCGTACGAGATCGACTACTCGAAGCCCATCCCGCTCGACGACTCCGAGCTGCCCCTCGAGCTGCCGGAGCTCGAGGATTACCGACCCGGGGATCCGCAAGGGCCGCTCGCGCGCGCCCTCGACTGGCGCTTCTTCCAGAGAGACGGCGCCTGGTACGCGCGCGAGACGAACACGATGCCGCAGTGGGCGGGCTCGTGCTGGTACTACCTGCGCTATCTCGACCCCAAGAACGACGAGCGCATCTTCGACCCCAAGGCGTACGACGACTGGATGCCCGTCGATCTGTACGTCGGCGGCGCGGAGCACGCCGTCTTGCACCTCTTGTACGCGCGCTTCTGGCACAAGGTGCTCTACGACATCGGCATCGTGCGCCACCCCGAGCCGTTCCTGAAGCTCGTGCACCAGGGAACGGTGCTCGGCATGGCGTATCGCTGGTACGCCGTGCTCGGCGAAAACGGCGAGGTCGCGCGCGCGCTCGACGGCGACTCCGACGCGGTCGTTCCCGCGCCGGAGGACGACTGCGTGCGCTTCCGGCTGCGGAGCGGCGAGCCCGTCGAGGAGCGCTTCGCGACCGAGCGCGACGTCGAGGTCCGCGACGGCAAGCCCGTCCACAAGGAGCTCGGCGTTCGGGTCTCGCCCGTGGCCGAGAAGATGAGCAAGTCGCGCGGCAACGTCGTCAACCCCGACGTCGTCGTGGCCGAGTTCGGCGCCGACAGCCTGCGCGTCTACGAGATGTTCATGGGGCCGCTCGAGCAGACGAAGCCCTGGCAAACCAGTGGGATCCAAGGGGTTCGGCGCTTCCTCGATCGCGTGCACCAGGTGGCGACGCGCCCGCTCTCCGACGCCCCGATGGACACGGAGACTGCGAAGCTCGTGCACCGCACCGTGAAGAAGGTGGGCGACGACATCGAGCAGCTCCGCTTCAACACGGCGGTGAGCGCCATGATGATCCTGACGAACCACCTGGCCGGGCTCGAGAGCCCGCCGCGCGCGGCCGTCGAGCGGCTCGTCTCGATCCTCGCGCCGTTCGCGCCGCATCTCTCCGAGGAGCTGTGGACCGTGCTCGGCCACGCGCCCACGATCGCCGACGTCGAGTGGCCCGCCTACGACCCGGCGCTCATCGAGGACGAGGAGGTCGAGATCGCCGTCCAGGTGAACGGCCGAGTGCGCGGCCGCGTGCGGCTCGCGCGGACGGCCAGCGAACAGGCCGCCCGCGAGGGAGCCCTGCAGGACGAGAACGTCCGGAAGTTCGTCGAGGGCAAGACCGAGCGGAAGCTCATCTACGTCCCCGGCCGCGTCCTCAACTTCATCGTGGCCTGACCCGAGCGTCGCCCTTCGGGCTCTTGCCAACGCTGAGCAAGCGTCCCTGAGCGGACGTTCGGCTGAACGTCTGCTCGGATGTGGAAAGCCTGTTGTTTCCCGTGAAACCAGGCTTTCCGACTGGGCCAACTTTTCGGCGACCGTTGCCCCGCGCGCGGCTCAGCGTTCGGCGGCGCGGGCACCCGCCCGTCCTCGGCGGCTGCGCCGCCAGGG
>CAYYWA010000513.1:0-3314 GCA_964475255.1 uncultured Sorangium sp. | reverse complement strand
CGGGCTCTTCGAGGTCGGGGGGGGCGGACGCTAGCCCGTTGCTGCATCCGATCGCGCCCAGCGCTGCCGCCGTGGCCAACCACCACGCTGCTGCAGTGGGCACGCCGAAACGAAAGCTTCGTGCTCCAACGACTCCGTTCATCACCGCTCCTGTCCGGCTTTCGAGAGAGGATATGCGTCGGGCGCCTTTTCGCAACCCGTTCACCCGCCGGTCATACACCGCGTCAGCATTGGAAAGACAGGAAACTGGTTCCAGATCATTCCTCGTCGTGCGCCGCGCCTGCATTTTTCCGTGACGCCCGCATCGTGCAGCCAGAATCCCTGGAAATTGGGCGGCAACACGCGATTCCGCCGGGCCGGACGAGGCGCCCGGCGACCCCTTCCGAGGATTGGAAAGAGGTCTGCCAAAAGGCGTTTTCGGTGCGCGCCGAGCGTTCGTCGGTTCCGTCCGACGCTCAGCCCGAAATCTAGGCTCAGGGCGATTCGGCCGCGTTCGTTCCCGTGCCGGAAGCTCGTTTCTCGGCGGGCACGTCGAGCGTGAACGTCGGCTTGCGCTGCGGATCACACTCCGGCGGAGGACCGAAGCCGTTCGCCGTGAACGTGTATTCGAGCGAGCCGCTGCTGCGCGGGGCGTTCGCGACGATGCGAACCGTGTGATCGCCTCGGCGCGAGGGCGTGCAATACGAGAGCAGGTAGAAGCGCTTCGTGTGCGCCTCGATGCGTGCCGCCATCTTCGCGAAGGCCTCTTTGACCTTCGTCGGCTCGTCCGCGAGCTCCCAGCCGTCGCGCCCGACGTCGCCGAGCTCGCCGTCCTCGAGCTCGGCACCGACGCCGATGGCGTAGATCTCGAAATTCTCGTATTCCGGGAGCGCCATTTCCTTTTGCAGCTCTTCGCGCGTGACTCGAGCCGCGCGGTCCGTCCCGTCCGAGAACACGACCAGCGTCCCGAACTTCAGCGGCCGTCGATCCCGCTCGAGCGCGCCCCGGAGCGTGCGCAGGCCCTGCACCACGGCGCCGTTCAGGTTCGTGGACGGATCTTTGGGCTTGTAGGTGCGCAGCCCCTCGAGGCCGCCCTGCACGGCGCCCTCCCGCTCGGTGAACGCCACGATCGGATGGATCTTCTCCGACCCGTCGAAGGCGTACACGCCCACTCGCTGCGTCTTGCCCACTCGCTCCGTGAAGACCTCGGCGGCGTCCACCAGCATGTCGGATTGCCCCGACTCGGTGACGCTCCCGCTCATGTCGAGCAGGAGCAGCGTGTACATCACCGCCGCGACCTCCGGATTCTGAATGACCTGCTTGCTCTCGTACTTCGAGACGAGGCGCTCGTCTTCGTAGATCTCGAAGTCGCTCGCCTGGAGTCCTCCGACTGGCTCACCGTTCTGCTCGACGGTGAAGAACACCCAAACGTTGTTGGGTCGGCGCTGGTCGCTCTTGATGCGCGTGACTTCGAGCGCGCCCCCGCACCCCACGAGGAGCGAGACCAGCCACAAGGAAGTCAAGAGGGACGTGATTCTTGCGAAGTGCGCCGAGCGCGGGGGGGAGGGCACGGTCCGGTATTCCTCCGGATCGGCTGCGGAATGTCAATTCGGCCCGCTTGCCCGCCTCGCTGCGGACTGCCGTCCCCCTCGGCTCACGATGCCCGACCGAGCACGACCGTCGCCACCGACCGCGGCGGTAAGGACACCTCGAGCGCACCCTCGGCGACGGGGACCTCTTTCCAGGCCTCCGCGGGCCGCGGCGGACGAAAGCGGGTACGAAACACCGTCGCACCGGGCGCCCGGAAACCGCCGCGGTCGAGCGACACGCTGCGCGCCTTCTTCCCGGTATTGATCAGCACGACCGTGAGGCGGTCGCTCTCTGGCGACAGGAACGCCGTCGCCCGTACGTCTCGCGTGCTGGAGGTCGCTTCCACACGAACGTCGCCGGGGTCCGTGTACCGCGCGTAGTGCTTGAGCGCGTAGTAGTGGTCCCGCACGAGCGGCTTCTTGCCGCTCATGCCGACGAGCCCCTTGCGACCCGTCCAGATCAGATCCCAGTAGAGCCAGGCGACGACGGACTCCTCCACGAGCGAGTTGTGCACGAGCCACGCCGTCTCGAAGCCGCCGTCGGTTCCGCGATCCTCGTCCGTGTTGAACTCGGTCATGAAGATGGGCTTGTCCGTGAGCGCTCGGACTGCCTGCATCTCGTCGATGAAGCTGTCCGGGCCCGGGCTCCGCCAGTCCCACATCGTGTCGTTGCCTCGCTCGTAGAGGTGGTGCGCCATCCCGTCGAGGAGCGCCGGGTCCAGCGTCGCCATGAAGTTTTGCGGCCGGTTCCAATGAATCCCGAGCACCTCTGGTCCCAGGATTTTCGGCGGATTCGGCAGCGTCCGCAGCTTCTCGACGGTGACCTTCAGGGCGCGGTCGTAGCCCGGGTGCTCGCTCGTCTCGCTGGGAGCGAACTGACAGCCCTCCCAAGAGGGCGGCGAAAACGAAGGTTCATTTTGGATGCTCACCCACTCCGGGCGGATGCCGAGCGAGTCGTAGTGAACGAGCGAGTCGTACCAGTACTGCGCGAACTTCTCGTAGACGAAACTCCCGCCTTCGCGGGCGAGCGTGCAGTCCGAGTTCCCGGTGCAGTCCTCCTTGCGGGTCGCTTTCAGCGACGCGGGAGGCGACCACGAGCTCATCAGGAGCCGCGGCGCGCGCCCGAGCGCCTTCGTCGCGCGCGCCAGGATCTCGACCTCGTGCTGCAAGTAGGCGTCGTCGCGCTTGCTCCGCCCGTAGCGGTTGCGGAAGCGGAGGATGTCGAGGCCGAGCTCCGGAAAGAGCAGCTCGTAGAGCCCTTCGGGCGTCTCGCCGGTGATGCGATCGAGGTGCCAGCCCACCGACGCGCCGAATCCCTCGAGCGTCTGGAAGCGCGTCTTCGGTTCCAGACGGACCGTGGCCGGAACGACGGGGCCAGCGTCGGCGTCGTCCGCGCCGCGTGCGCCGGGCTCGCGCTTGATGCAGGCGCTCATCGCCAGCGCGACGAGGCCCGGAACCGCCCAACGAAGGGGTTTTTTCATGCTGTCCCGAACGGGGCCGCCGCTTACTTCGGATCGATGCGGACACAAACCCAAAACCGCCCGATGGCCGGCCGCGACGCGGAGCGCCGGACGAATCCGCGATACACTCCGGCGCCGAGGGGCTACGCTTCGGGGCATGTTGCGGCCTGGCCGGTCCTTGGGTTGGCCATCGACACTTCTCGGCGTGTGCCTCGTGCTCGCGTGCAGCGGCTCCGAAAAGAACCCTGCCGCACCGAGCGTGAACACGGGCGGTACGGAAGCTGGC
>CAYYWA010000512.1:0-3348 GCA_964475255.1 uncultured Sorangium sp. | reverse complement strand
GGCGCACGTCTTTCCGTTCCAAGCAACGGGGCCGGCCGTGGGGGCGCCGATCGCGATCGTCCTGGACCTCGACGTACAGACCGGCGACCCCGCCCGCGTACGCGATGTTCACGAGCTGCGAGAGCCCGAACGCCGTCGGATCCACCATGCCCGTCGAGAACGCGTCGAGCTTCGGAGTCGCCCCGCGCGAAGCAGGGATCGTCGCGCGCACCACGCCCGCTCCGCGGCCCACGAGGAGCAGCGAGAGGTGCGTCCCGCCGACGCGGGCCATCTCGGCGCGCGCAGGATACCGCGCCTTCGGCCAGGAGGGAGGGGTGAGCGCGAGCACGTCGCGCCCGTCGAGGAACAGCGTGGGCGAGTGCTCGTCGAGCCGCAGATAGAGCCCACCGGAGGCGATGCTGACGAGCTCCGCTTCCGCGCGGCGGGCGGGGCCCTGGTTGCGGAGCGACGTCGCGAGCACGCCTTCGTGCCGCACTCGGGTGCGGACGGTGCGCGCGTCGAGGAAGTTGCTCCACGCGACCTCCACGTCGGTGCTCGGCGCGGCCCCGGACTCCGGCATCCGATACCGGACCGTGGCGACCCCTTCGATTTGATCGATCACCGCGTACGCGTACTCCTCGGGCCGATCCGCCGGCGCGAGCAGCGGGATGCGCTCGACGCGGCCGCCGGAAGCGGCGAGCACGTCCACGCTCGCGCGCTCGGGATCCTCGGCGACGACGTACCAGTCGATCGCGCCGAGCGCCGCGTCGTGGGCGCCGGCGGCTTCGGTCACGCCGGGCAACGGCTGCCAACCGCGCGGATCGAGCGTGCAGGCGATGGGCGCGCGCAGGCTGCGGTCGGGCTCCACGGGCGCGTGACGGAGCGGGGGAGGCAAGACGCCCGTTCCGTCATCGGCCTGGCCGCCCCAGCCGATGCGCGACAGCCGGTTTCCCACGACGCAGCCGTGCGGCGCGCAGCGCACGGGAACGTCGCACGGAGACCCCTCGGGGCACACCTCGACGGGAAGGCGCAAGATGGGATGGAAGGTGACGCCGCCGTCGAGCGACTCCCAGAGTTGGCGCGAGCCTGGACCGATGCTGATGGCGCGAAGTCCCGTCGCGCCGAGCAGGGCTCGCCCCTCCGGCGGAGCGGCGGCCGAGAGCAGCCGCCCACTCTCGTCGGTGACGACGAGCACGCGTCGCCCGTAGTTCACGAACGTGAGCGCCACGGCGCCGTCCTCGGCCGGGCTCACCGCCTCCACGCGCGTGTTGGACGAGCTCTGCAGATCCACGTGCTCGTCGTCGTTCGTCGCGATGCGCCCGAGCTCGAGCTCCTCGGGCTCGAAGCTCACGCCGGCGTCGCGCGAGACGAACAGCGCGAAGCGGTTGCTCTTCGTCCGCCGCCCGACGGCATACGCGGTGGCGCCGTCCGCCGCGAAGGCGAGCGCCTGCGCCGTGTCGGCGAGCGACGGTGTCGCCGACGTCGAGCCCGCGCACACGGGGCGGCCGTCGGCGCTTCGTTTGCGGTCCGCCTCTGGTCGTTCGGGCGCGGGACCGTGGAGGACCCCGCTCGGCGTGCAGCCCGTTCCGAGCGCGCCTGCCGGGCACACGCCGCTCGCGATCCAGCGGCCGTGCGCTCCGACGGCCAGGCGAAAGCTCGTGAGGGACGCATCGACGCGGCCCGGCACGCGCTCGAAGCGCTCGCCTTCCGAGTCGCTCGCCCACAGCTCGATGGGCTGCGCCATGTCCTCGCCACTGCCGCGGAAGCACGCGACGACGAGGTGCGCGCCGAACGCGCCGAGGCGCAGGTGCCGGCACCCCGTGCCCTTCGTGAACGGCTGCGACTGCAGGGTGCCGTCGAGGGTGCCCGACCAGAGCTCCCACGTGCCGAGGCGGCTCCCGCGCGCGAGCTCCCAGTACCGCGCTCCGTCGATCACGGCGCGCCCTTCGGCGAGCGCGTTCGCGTCGGGTCCGCGCGGAGGCGCCGGGAGCTCGCGATCCTCGCGCTTGGCACCCAGAGGGGCGCTGGCGAACGCGCCGTTCGCGCCGAGCACGTGCGTGGCGAGCGGGGTGAGCGCAGACAGCTCGCCGTTCGACCCGAGCTCGAGCTCCATCACGCCGAACGGAGCGACGTCGAGCCGGCGCCACGTCTTGCCGAAGTCTCGTGTCGCGTAGAGCGCTTCCGGAACCGAAAGCGCGAGCCCGTTCCCGGACTCCTCGAGCACCGTATCGACGAAGGCCGCGTTCTCGGGGCCCACTGCCGACCACGTCGCTCCGAAGTCCGTGCTGCGGACGAGCGTTCGCTTGCGGTCGATCCCGAGGATCGTGGTCCCTGCCGCGGTCACCCCGACGAGCGGCTCGGGGGGGGCGCTCGAGCGCTCGAACGGCGCGAGGAGGCCCGGCGCGAAATAGCCGGTTCCGCTCTCGCCCACGAACCAGTAGTCCGCGCCGTCCGCGAGGACCGCAACGAGCGTTTCCGGCGCGAGCGAGACTCCGGCTTGGAGCGCGCGGGTTCGCGGATCGTACAGCCAGCGCTCTCCCCCGGCTCCCGCCGTGAGGATGCGGCCATCGGGCAGCGTGCGCCGGGTGTGGGCGCGCGCGCGCTGCCGAGGGTGGTACCGCAGGCGTGCCGGCGACTCGTAGGCAGGCGCGAGATCCGCGCCGAGCGCGAGCAGCGGGGCCGAAGGTGGGGCGGCGGGGCGCTTGCCGGCCGCTTCGGTGCATCCCGAAGCGGCCAGCGTCCCGACGAGGAGCGGAAGCGCGGGACCGAGCCCCCTCCCGAGCGCGGGCTTTCGGGGGGAGCGGCCCCGGCCCGGCTCGATCCTCATCCCTTCACGAGGTCGAGGAGCTTTTGCTTGGTGGTGAGCCCCACGTGCTGGGCGGCACGCTCACCGCCCTTGAACACCATCACCGTGGGAACGCCGCGGACGCCGTACTTTCCTGCCGTGATGGGGGAGTCGTCCACGTCGAGCTTGCCCACCTTGATGGTTCCGGCGAGCTCGTCGGCGACTTGGTCGACGATGGGCGCGAGCGCCTTGCAGGGTCCGCACCAGGTCGCCGTGAAATCCACGAGGACCGGCACCTCGGAGGCGAGGACCTCCTGGTCGAAATTCAGGTCGTTGAAAACTTGGACGTTGGGGGATGCCATGATGGGAAATTCCGGAGCAGCAAGCCTAGCACCGAGACCCAACCGGCAGCGTGCCGGGCCGAGCTCGAGTACCCGGCAACATAGTGCCTGCTTCGCGGTGTCGAAACCCCCGAGGCTCGCTCTTTCAGTGCGAGTGGAAGTCAGCGCTCGGCGGGGGAAAGACCGGCCTAGAGCGACAAACGGTTAGGAACGCGCCGAGATATTCGGAAAACTGCGTCGGAC
>CAYYWA010000511.1:0-3350 GCA_964475255.1 uncultured Sorangium sp. | reverse complement strand
GGGCTGCACGGTCGCGAGGAACGTGCGTCCCACCGTGCAGCCCGGATCCGGCGCGGGGCTCTCGCCGTCGCTCGGGGCGCCGCTCGACGTCGACGGGAGCTGGAGCAGGCTGAGGTTCGAGCCGAGCGCGGGACCGGCGCCCGAAACGGGCGCGCCTGAGCTCGGTTCCATGACCACGAAGGGTCGCGGCGCGCCGGGGTCGGCCGTGCCCGCGTGGGCGACGACGAGGCGGCCCTCCGGGAGCAGCGCGGCGTCTACCGCCAACGGGGCACCGGCGAACGTCACGTCGGTCGTGGTGCCGTCCGGGCGAACCACCGTGACCGCATTTTGCACGATGGTGTTGCAGGGGCCCCCCGAGGGCCCGCCGTAGGCGTTGCCGCTCGTGCTCGGCTCGGAGAGCACCACCTCGGCCTCGAGCGCGCGCTGGTGCAGCGTGACGACGCTGCCGTCCGGCGCTACCAGCGTTTTCCACGCGATCCGCGGGGCGAAGGGCTCGTGCACCGTCCGGAGCACTTCCGGCTCGTCTTCGATGGGGAGGTGGCGCGCGCCGAGCACGGAGCGCGGCTGTGTCGTTCCGGTGACGGCGCCGTCGCGGCTCAGGTGGAGGAGCTCCACGGATTTGAAGCGACTGACCACGAGCTCGTCCCCGCGGACCACGACGTCGCGCAAATCGAGGGGCAGCTCGAGCACGCGCGTTGGCTCCCCGTCGGCCGCGGGCAGCGTAACGAGCTGACCGCTCGCGCAGGCCACCGTGAGCTCGCCAGGTGCCGTAACGGCAATGCCGCGTGGCTCGGCACACACAGCGCGCGTGCGGAGCAGCGCGCCCTGTCCCGGATCGATGCTCGCGACCGCACCGGCGCGCCGGAGCACGACGTGCACGACGCCCGTTTCGTCTTCGACGAGCCGTCCCGGCACTTCCGACGGCTCGAGCGGAATCGACCAGAGGACGCGCGAGTCCGAGAGGCTCACGCCCATCACGGCGTCGAGCTCTGGAACTGCCGTGACGGCGAGCGTTCCGGACTGGGTGACGAGCAGGGTGCCGCCGGTCACGGGAGGCAGCGGTTGGTCGGGCTGTTCAGCAGGGCGTGTGTCGGTCGGAATCACCAGCCGCGCCCCTTGCTCGTTCGGCGGCTCGAACGTGTTGCAGCCTGCGCCGAGTCCCACCACGAGGATCGCGCGATACGCCTTGCCGTCGAACCAACCCGGTCTCGCCATGCCGTGCTCCCGCAATACCCGCACACGTTACCACGCGCTCGGGTGCATGACGAGACCGTTGCGGTTGACGGCGGGCATTCCGGAGTGGTTGTTTGGCGACCGCGTGTCGGTGGTGGGCAATTCCACTCAATAGGAATCTCGCAGTATGAAACGATGTTTTCGAATGCGGGTGTGTGCGCTGATGAGCACGGGAGTGCTCGGCGTCTCGCCGGTCTTCGCGCAAGGGGCCCCGGTGGAACCCCTGACGGGGAGCGCCGGCTCCGCCGCTCCAGCGCCGGAGCTCGAGACCTGGCTCGCCGCGCGCCGCGATGGGCGCGGTCGAGCCTGCGAGCGGCACGCGGTGGAGACCCACGGGAGGACGATCTATGTCGCTTGCGGCGAGAGTGGGGTCTGGCTCGTGCGCCCCACACCGAGTGGATTCGAGTGGCTCGGGGCGGAGGACCTCGGCGGCGTGGTCACCGGGTTCTTCGTGCACGATGGGCGGGTTTGGGCCGAGATTCGAAGAACGGAGGCTCGACCGATCGCAGCGGTCGCGGAAACGGGGGGAGCTCCTCCCGGTTCCGCTGCGTCACCCGCTCCCCGATCGGACGCGCCCTCCGTCCCTGAGGTGCCATCGCCCTCGGGCACGCCCGAGCCGGTGCGCGCCCACGAAGGGCGCGTGACGGAAGTCGGCCTCGGCGAGGTCGTCGTCGATCTGGGCAGACAACACGGGGTTCGGGACGGGAACAGCGTCGAGCTCGTCGGCACGGTCGTCGAGGAGGTCGGCGGCGAGCGGGCGGAGCGGCACACGGTGCTCGCCGTCGGAGTCGTCACGGTCGTCGCCGAGCGCTTCAGCCGGGTGCGGCTCGGCATGAACGAGCGCGTGCCCGTCGGCGCGAGGGCGCGCGTCGTCGCGAGGGCACCGACGCGACGGCGCATCGCTCCGCCGCGGCTCGGCGGTCTCTGGGAGCTCGAGCTCCGGGCGCGGCCGTTTCTCGCGCTCGATACGCTCGGCGGCGGCGTGCTCGCCGACCTCTCCGTCGGCTACCGCTTCGACAGCAATCTGCACCTCGAGCTCGCGTTTCGCCCGCTCGGGTTCGGGGTCGGTGAGGGCGCTCCGGCGGTCGTGCCGGTCGTCGGCTATGCGGCGATCGGTTACGACGGGGACTTGTTCGGAGTCGGCCTCGGCCTCGGCGGGCAGACCGTCAATTCTCCCGACTTCGGGACGCCTTCGGGATCCGGCACGGTCTTCGTTCAGGCGGCGCGGCTCGGCGCGCGCGACGGGCTGAACCTCGATTGCCGCACGGGCATCGTGCTCTTCCACAGTCGCTTCGATTTCTCCTGGTTCGCGGCGACGGGGCAGATCCCCGTCGGCGACACGACCTGGCTGCTTCTCGGGGGCGGCGGCGGCTCGGCGGGCTACGGCTACGTGGAATTCGGACTGCGCGCGCTGCTTCGCGGGAACGGCGACCGTGGGTCGTTGTTCTTCACCGGGACCGTCGGCGGCGTCGGGCTGTTCGAAGACATCGAGCGCACCTGCGGCGGCCCGAATTTCTCGTTCTCATGCCCGGAGATCGTGGAGTACGGGGGGCCCATGGTGGGCGCCGGGGTCGAGCTCCGGCTCTGACCCGAGGGCTCGAGCGCTCGCGCTACTCGAAGACTTTGCCGCCGCCCGACGGATCCTGATCGAGGTAGCGACGACCACCGAGCTCGGCGAGCCGGAACTCGACGCGCTGGTTCTGTTTGCGACCCTCTTCGGTGCTGTTGTCCGCGACGGGCTTCGTTTGTCCGAACCCGACGGCGATCAACCGCTCTTTCTGGATCCCGCGGTCGACGAGCCACTTCTTCAGCGCGAGCGCCCGCTCACCCGAGAGCTTCTCGTTGTTCGCCGCGTCGCCGGTGTTGTCGGTGTGGCCCTCGATGCGGAGCTTGGTGACGCGCGGGTTCTCCACGAGGAACAGCCTGAGTTGCTCGAGCGGCGCCTCGCTGCCGGCGCGCAGCGTCGTCGTGCCGGGCTCGAACTCCACGGCCGCGGGCAGCATCACCACGTCGCCCCTCACCGTCGCCTTGGATTGGCGAGCGGGTGGGGTGTTCGCTTTCGCGGGAGGCGCCTCCGTGGCGGGCGTCGTCGCTGCCGGCGCCGGATCCGCGGGCGC
>CAYYWA010000510.1:0-3370 GCA_964475255.1 uncultured Sorangium sp. | reverse complement strand
CCGACGCGGAGCGCATCTCCGGCTCGCTTCGCTCGAGCGAGGTGGCGTCTGAGTGAGTCGCGGGGAAGGTCGGAGGCCCCTCCGAGCCACTCCGGGTGCGATAATTCGTCGTTTGCGGCCACGCGTCCGGCACCCTCGCGAAGTCTGGGGTAAGCTCGGGGCCGCATGTGGCAGTCGCTCCCCGAGTTCGGCACCGGCGTGATCTACGCGATCCTCGTCGCCGCCGCGTACACGTTCGCCGTAGCGCTCGCCGCGGGGCGGGGGCACCCGCGGCTCCTCCAATCGGCCCGGCTCGGCGCCTACGCGACGTCGGCCATCGTGCTGTTCGCCGTCGTGCTGCTCTCGTACGCGTTCGTCTCGCACGACTTTCGCATTCGCTACGTCTCCCGCTACAGCGATCGGTCGATGTCGACCACGTATCTCCTCACGTCGCTGTGGGGAGGTCAGGACGGCTCGCTGCTCTGGTGGTCGTTTCTCCTCTCGGGATACGTCACGGCCTGCGTCGCGTGGCTCAAGGGGCGCTATCGACAGCTCCAGCCCTACGTGATCGCGACGTTGATGGTGATCGTCGCCTTCTTCGCCGTGCTCATGCTGTTTTCGGCGAATCCCTTCGAGGCGAGCATCGCCGGCGCGCGCCCCGACGGCGACGGCCTGAATCCGCTGCTCCAGAACTACTGGATGATCATCCACCCGCCGGCCCTGTACATGGGGTTCGTCGGGTGCTCGGTGCCGTTCGCGTTCTGCGTCGCGGCGCTCGTCACGGGACGGCTCGACAACGAGTGGATCGTCGCCGTCCGCAAGTGGATGCTCTTCGCGTTCCTGTTCCTCTCCATCGGCAACGGCCTCGGCATGGCCTGGGCCTACGAGGAGCTCGGTTGGGGCGGCTATTGGGCCTGGGATCCGGTCGAAAACGCCGCGTGCCTGCCCTGGTTCACGGCGAGCGCGTACGTGCACTCGACGATGATTCAGGAGCGGAGGAACATGCTCAAGCTCTGGAACGTGGTGCTCATCTGCACCACGTTCGTGCTGACGATCTTCGGCACCTTCCTGACGCGGGCCGGCATCATCACGAGCGTACACAGCTTCGCGCAGAGCGATATCGGCCAGTATTTCCTCTGGTTCATCGGGATCGCGATCGCGGCGAGCCTCGGGCTCATCGTCTACCGGTTGCCGCTGCTCAAGGCGCGCTCGGAGCTCGAGAGCGTGGCGAGCCGCGAAGCGATGTTCGTCATCAACAACTGGGCGCTGCTCGGCGCGATGACGTTCATCCTGTGCGCCACGATGTACCCCAAGCTGAGCGAGCTTTGGGGTGAGAACACCACGGTCGGGCCCTCCTTCTTCAACCGCTGGATGGCGCCGATCGGGCTCCTGATCTTCCTGCTCATGGGGCTCGCGCCGCTCTTCGGCTGGCGCAAGACGAGCAACGACGCGCTCAAGCGCGCCCTCGCGTTCCCGGTGCTCTCCGGGCTCGTCGCGATGACGGCGCACGCCCTCTTCGGTGAGCGCCTGGGATACGCGGCCTTCGTCCCCAAGGATCCGATGTTCCCTGGCGTGGTCGGCACCGCGCTCCAGAAGGTCGCCTCGGCGGCGCCCCTCATCACGTTCGGGCTCGTCGTCTTCAACGTCGCGGTGATCGCGCAGGAATTCTACCGAGGCGTGCGCGCGCGGCAGTCCTCGGCGTCGAAGCGCAACGAGCGGGAGAGCGTGCTGGTCGCCTTGTACCGACTCGTGGACAAGAGCCGGCGGCGCTACGGCGGCTACATCGTCCACCTCGGCATCGCGGCGATGTTCCTGGGGTTCCTCGGCTCGGCCTGGAACCTCGAGCGCGAGGTGTCGCTCGCTCCGGGAGAGAGCGCGAGCGTCGGTCGCTACGACATTCGCTACGTGGGCTCGCGCATGTGCCCCGGAAATCCGCGCTGCAGCCCCGAGGAACAGGCAGATCTCAACAAGCGCATGGTGTTCGCCGACCTCGAGGTGAGCCGCGACGGCGCACCCGTGGGCATGCTCGCTCCGGCGAAGTTCATCTATCACAAGAGCCCCGAGTCCCCGACCACCGAGGTCAGCCTGCGCCGCACGCTGCGCGAGGACCTCTATGCCGTGCTCGGGAGCGTGAACGCCGAAACGAAGCGGGCGACGTTCAAGTTCCACGTAAACCCCCTGGTGGGCTGGGTGTGGCTCGGGCTCTTCGTGCTCGTGGGCGGCGCGACGATCTCGCTCTGGCCGGAGGTCTCGCTCGGCACGTCGCGCGTCTGGGCGTTCGCCCGCGCCGGCGCGAGCGCCGCGACCGGAACGATGTTGGCGATTTGGCTGGCCATGACGCCTGCCATCGCCTCCGCGGAGTCTCGCCCGCGCCCTCCGGCTCCCGAGCTCCGGGCAGCGTCCCCGTTGCCCCGGCTCGTGAGCTCTGGTGGCATTGCCGCGCCCGCGGCAGGGCTCGGGCTCGGTATGGTGATGGCGCGCCTCACTACGCGGCGCGAGAAACGGCGCGGGTCGTCCTAGCGTGAAGCTCAAATCATTCTCCGGCCCCGGCGCGCTCGTGGGCCTCATCGCCGTCACGACGCTGCTCACCGCCGTGGTGAGCGGCATCGTGCTCGGCTTGGGAACGGCATTGCTCGTCGTCGCCGGCGGCGCGCTCGCGGCCGTGCTCGTTCTGCTCTGGGCGAGCGTGCAGAGCCTCGCGGGCGAGACGCCGCTCACGCTGGACGAGGCCATCGGCATGGGGGCGCCGAGCGCCGAAGAAGAGCAGAAGCGCGCCGTGCTGCGCGCGCTCAAGGATCTCGAATACGAGCGCAGCGTCGGCAAGATCAGCGAGGAAGACTACCGCGAGTTCTTGGCGCGGTACCGCGCCGAGGCGCGCCGTCTCATCGCCGCCGTGGACGAGTCGCTCGGTCCTGCCCACGCGCTCGCCGAAAAGCTGCTCGCGGAACGGCTCGCGCGCGCGGGGCTCGCCGACGCACCGGACGCCAAGCAGCCCGAGAGCGAAGCAGCGAGCTCGCCCGAGAACGGCGCCCCGGTGTCTCCCGAGCCGAAAAGCGAAGCACCCGGCGAGACGTCCGCCGACGCCAGCGCGGAGTCGGCGATGCCGGACAGCGCCGAGGCGTGCGCGGGGTGCGGGACGCTCAACGACGCCGACGCGCGCTTCTGCAAGCGCTGTGGTCGAAGCCTCGAGCTCGCTTCGGCCGCGCAAGAGAGCGATTCATGAACGCGAAGACGAGAGCCAGGGTTTCCGCGCTCTTCCTCCTGCTCGTCACCGCGCCGCTCGCCGCCCAAACGGCGCCAGCGGCACCCCCGGCGGCGAGCGCGCCGTCCCCTTCGCCGAGCGCCCAGCAGGCGCCCGCTGCGACCGCCAGCGCCCCCTCGGCGCCTGCTG
>CAYYWA010000509.1:0-3384 GCA_964475255.1 uncultured Sorangium sp. | reverse complement strand
CTATCGCCAGGTCCTCGCGGCGCCCAGCGACCACGACCGTTGGTGGCTGACGGACGTCGAACAGGCGCTCGCCGACCAGGTCGCCGACAAGTACCGAGAACCAAATCCGTGGGCCGAGACCCTCAGCGCACATCTTGAGAAGTACCCACTGTTCGCGCAACAGCCAGTCACGCTCGCTGCGCTCGGCGTTGTGCTCGACATTCGCGCGGTCGACCTGCCGAGCTGTTCCCGTGACATCGCCAAAGCCGCCCGCGCAGCAGGGCTGATCTCCGTCCACACCGAGCAGGGCAACCGGTGGCAGCGCGGCTGAACCGTCCTGAACCGTCCAGCCGTTCAACCCTTCAGCCATTAGTCCAATAACTCCAACAACTCTGAACCACTGCACCGTCTGAAGGGTTCAGAACGGTTCAGGAGACCGATGCATCGCCTCTGCAAGAGATCGCCGAAATGAACCCTTCAGCCCTCAGCGCTGAGGAACCAACCGGTTGAACCACGGAGCTGAACCGTCATGCCCTCAGGCCCTTCGCTCGTAACTCTCCGCGACGCGCAGCTCGCCTACGCCGCTCGCGGCTGGCGAACGTTTCTGGTGCGCCCGGGTACCAAGCTGCCCCGGTACAAGGGCTGGCAAGCCGCTGCAACCACGGACCCGGCGATCATCCGGTCCATTCGTTCGGCGCGGTGCTCCGACTCGCTACGGGCCACGCGTGATCGTGAACGCCGAAACCGCGGCATCGTGAACGCCGAAACCGCGGCATCGTGAACGCCGAAACCGCGGTCGTGAACGCCGAAACCGCGCCTCGTGAACGGCGGTTCGACCAATTCGCCGCGTGATCAGAGGGTGATGGGAGGCTGGGCGCTCAAGGGGCGTCGAGTCGACGTCACGACGAGGACGGTGCTTCGAGGCGCTCCGAAAGGAGTGCTGTGCCGACGGAGCGACTGTCCATGCGAAAGACCCGAGAGATTCTGCGACTGAAGTGGCACCAGGGCCGCAAGCACACCGAGATCGCTGCGGCGCTCGCGGTCGGCTACGGCACGCCGACACAGGTCGTGGCGCGCGCCAAGCGCGCCGGCATCGACCACTGGGCTGCCGTCGAAGCGCTGTCCGACGACGAGCTCGAGGCCAAGCTCTACCCGCCGACGCCGGCAACGGCCGTGCGACCGCTGCCAAACCCCGCGCACCTTCACGTCGAGCTGCGTCGCACTGGCGTGACGCTGCGCCTGCTGCACGAGGAGTACTTGCAGCAGCACGCCGACGGCTACGGCTACACGAAGTTCGTCGAGCACTACAACGCGTGGGCGGGCCGCCAGAAGCTCGTCATGCGCCAGGTGCACAAGGCCGGCGACAAGTGCTTCGTCGACTACGCGGGCAAGAAGCCGACGATCGTCGACCCGACGACCGGTACGCGGATCGAGGTCGAGCTGTTCGTCGCCGTGATGGGCGCGTCGAACTACACCTTCGCCGAAGCGACGGCGACGCAGCAGTCGCACGACTGGATCGCGAGCCACGTGCGGCTCGCCGAGTTTCTCGAGGGCGTGCCGCGCCTGATGGTCCCGGATCAGCTCAAGACAGGCGTCGTGACCGCCAGCCGCTACGAGCCCGCGGTGCAGCGAACCTACGAAGAGTGGTCGCAGCACTACTCGACGGCGATCTTCCCGGCACGACCTGCGAGCCCGCAGGACAAGGCGAAGGTCGAGGCTGGCGTGCTCGTCGCCGAGCGATGGATCCTTGCCCGCCTCCGCAACATCACCTGCTTCTCGCTCGACGAGCTCAACGAGCACATCGCGCGGCTGCTCGCGGATCTCAACGGCCGTACGATGCGTCGCTACAAGAAGAGTCGGCGCGAGATCTTCGATGCGATCGATCGCCCCGCGCTCGCGCCTCTTCCATCGACACGCTTCACCTACGGCGACTGGTCGTCCTGGAAGGTCGGGCACGACTATCACGTGCGCGTCGAAGCCGACGGCCATGATTACTCGGTCCCGCATAAGCACGTCAGCGAACAGGTCGACATCCGCGTCGCGGCTGCGACGGTCGAGATCTTCCTCCGCAACAAGCGCGTGGCGACGCATGTCCGTAGCTTCGTACGTGGTGGCACCACGACTCTCGTGGAGCACATGCCGGCTTCGCACAAGCGCTACGCCGAGGAGTCGGTCGCCGAATACGAGGCGTGGGCCGAGCGCGTGGGCACCTGCACGCTCGCGCTCGTGCGAGCGATTCTCGTCGAGAAGCCGCACCCCGAGCACGGCTTTCGCTCATGCCGCGGGCTCAAGAGCCTGATGCGGAGCTACACGCCCGAACGGATCGAAGCTGCCTGCGAGCGGGCGCTGATCGCCGGCGCACGTAGCTACCGCAACGTCGAATCGATCTTGAAGCGCGGACTCGATCGGCAGCCGCTGCCAACCGCGCAGAGTGGCGACGAGCCGCCGCCGCTCGACCACGAGAACATCCGCGGCTCTGACTACTACCACTGACCGAGGAAGAACGATGCTGACCGAACCGACGAACGAAAAACTCAAGGCCATGCGTCTCGACGCGATGGCGAAGACCTGGGCCGAACAACACGGCAAGCCCGACGTGAACCGGCTCGCCTTCGACGAACGCTTCGGAATACTCGTCGAGGCCGAGTGGCAGCACCGCGAGAATCGACGCCTCGAGAAGACACTGCGTGACGCGAAGCTCCGCATCAGCTCTGCCTGCATCGAGGACATCGACTACTCGGCCAAGCGCGAGCTCGACAAGGCGCAGGTCCGCCAGCTCGCGGCGTGTCGCTGGGTCGCGGAGCACCAGAACGTGCTGATCACAGGCATGACCGGAACCGGCAAGACGTACCTGGCATGTGCTCTCGCGCAGCAGGCGTGCCGGAAGGGCCACCGCGCGATCTACCGACGTGCGTCACGGCTCTTCTCCGAGTTCGCACTTGCTCGCGCCGACGGCACCTACGCCAAGCTGCTTGCAAAGATCGCTCGCGCTGACGTGCTCGTGCTCGACGACTGGGCGATGGCACCGATCACTGATGTCGAGCGCCGTGACCTGCTCGAGATTCTCGAAGATCGGTACGGCGCGCGCTCCACCATCGTCACCAGCCAGGTGCCACCGGAGAAGTGGCACAAACATATCTCCGAGCCGACTTACGCCGACGCGATCTGCGATCGGCTGTTGCACAACGCCCATCGCCTCGTGCTAAAGGGGCCGTCCCGCCGCGACCCCAAGGAGAAGAAGTCGGACAACTGAACCAATCAGAACACCGTCCTCGTCGAGACGTGAGCCCGATCCTCGGTCACGCGTTCACGATGCTCCGATTTCGGTGTTCACGATGCGCGGAATAGCCACGCATCGACGGACCGTCGAGCTGCAGCAAGCGCCCCCGCTCGAGGACGCGGTCG
>CAYYWA010000508.1:0-3394 GCA_964475255.1 uncultured Sorangium sp. | reverse complement strand
CTGGGTGGTGCACGCCGGGCCGTACGCGGTGCGCGTCACGGGAACGGAGTTCGATCTCGGGTGGAACGAGGCCGAGCGCCGCCTCGAAGTGGCGATGCACGCGGGCTCCGTCGACGTGACGAGCGCGTCGCTCCCCGGACCGATTCGGCTCGGCGCGGGCCAACACCTCGTGCGCCGTGACGGCGACGCGCCCGAGGTGAGCGCGGTGCGCGAGGCGGCCGCGCCGAGCCCGCCCCCTCGGGCGTCGGCCGCGCCCGGCGAAGAAGCGGCGCCCGCATCGACGGCGAAGGCCGCCGCTCCGGCGGCGAAGCCAGCGCGCGAGCCGGTCGCGTCTCGAGGCGACGACGCGGTCGCGTGGGAGCGCCTCGTCGCGCAAGGGAGCTTCGAAGCCGTGCTGGACGCGGCGAAACGACGGGGCCTCGAGGCGGTGATCGCGAAGGCATCGCTCGCGGATCTCCGCGCGCTCGCCGATGCCGCGCGCTATGCACGGCGCGCCGATCTCGCCGAGCGCGTGCTGCTCGCCGAGCGTCAGCGCTTCGCGGGCACGGCGGCGGCACGGGACGCGGCGTTCCTGCTCGGGCAGCTCGCGGAGTCGCGCGGGCAGGCTGCGCTCGCCTGGTACGAGACGTATCTGCGCGAAGCGCCCGAAGGGCCTTTCGCACCGCAGGCGCTCGGTCGCAAGCTGATGATCCAGTATGGCGAGCACGGCGCAAGCAGCGCGGCGCCGATTGCAACGCAGTACCTGGCACGGTATCCGCGCGGTCCCTATGCGGCTGCGGCTCGCAAGATCCTCTCCGAGGCGGCTGGCAAGGAACCCTGAAGCGATGCGGCAGGGACCGCTTTCCCGGTCCTTCGGGATCCCGGCGCTGGTGCTCGCTCTCTGCATCGTGCTCTGGCCGGCGTTCGGCCGCGGGGCTCCCCTGCCCCGCGTCGTGCTGCTCGATCGACCCGACTCGGACGAGGTCGGGCTCGAGCTCTCGGCGCGCTTGCGGGGCGAGCTCCGCGCCGCGGGCTTCGACGTGGTGGTGTTGGCGTTGGCAGAGGGAACGGCGCGCGCGCCGCAAGCGGCGCTGCGCGAGCTCGAGCCTGCCGCGGTGCTGGTGGTCGGGAAATCCGAGGATCCGGAGAGCGGGCTGCCCATCGCGGAAATCCGACTCGCGATCTCGGGAACCCCGAACGAGCACGTGCAGCGCGCGACGCTGCCGCGCGCGGATCCGAGCCCTGCGATCGCCAAGTTCGCCGTGCAGCCCGCGGAGCTCGTGAAGGCGCGGCTCGCCGAGCTCACGATCACGGTGCCGCGCTCGCCGGCGGAGGACACGCCCCTCGACGCCGGCGCGTCGTTCGAGCCCTCGACTTCACGAGCGACCGACGGTCCCGCGCTGCGCGCCACGTTCGGCGCCGCGCTCGGCGCGCTCACGGACCTCGCGGCGGGTGATACGGTGCTTCTGCCGTTGCTCCGGGCGGGGGTGCTGTTCCATCGCGCGAACGCGACGGACTTCGAGCTGCGCGTGACGGCCGGCGCCACAGGCAACGGAGTCGGAGTTGGCGAGGGAGACCTTCGCGCCGAGCTTCGTCCCGCGTTTGGAAGCCTGGAGGCGGTGGTCCGCTTCGACACGGGCGGCCCGCTCGAGCCGTCGCTGACGGTGGGAGGCGGCGCCCACACCCTCGTCGCGCGCGGGCTCGCGCCCGAGGGCTACGTCACGCGCTCGCGCCGCGCGTGGTCCGCGCTGGGGACCGCGGGCCTCGGCCTCTCCTATACACCCGTGAGTTGGTTGCGCTGGACCGCCGAGGGCCAGGCCTTGGCCGTCGTGCCTCCGACGATCGTCCGCCTCGCGGGACGCGATCTGCCGGAACGCGGCGCCTGGCTCGTGCTCGTCAGCAGCGGCATCGCGGGCGTGTTCTAGGCCCTCGCGAACGGGCGCCGCGCACCGCGCCGACTCACTCCGGATCGGGACCGCGCGCGGCGCTCGCCTCGATCTCGGAGGCGCTGAGCGCCTCGCCGTAGATCCGAAACTCGTGGAACGTGCCGCCGAAGAAGGCGTCCTGCTCGAACTGCGAACGCCCGAGCCAGTTGCTCGTGTCGCTCACGGTCGCGAACGCGTGGAAGCTCTGCCCCGTGCGGTCCACGATGGCTTGCGTCGCGACGAGCTCGCCGTCCAAAAAGAGCTGCAGCACGTGGCGATCGTTGTCCACCACCAGCGCGACGTGCGTCCGCGTGTTCACGGGCAGCCCGCGTTCGGCATCCATCACGAGCTCGGGCAGGTCGAGTCGCTTGTGTCCCACGCGCATCAGCGCGCCGATCTCCGTCGGCGTGCGCGCCGTGAGGAAGAGATAGGTGGAGCCGACCCACGCGCCGTCGTCGTCGACGACGGCGTCGCCGAAGTCGAGGATGCGCTCCCACACCCGTTGGCCGCTCCAAGTGACCCAGGCTTCGAACGTCGCGTTGGCGAGCCCGGAGACGATGCCGCTCGGCAGCTCGATGTATTGACTGGTGTAGCGGCCCGCGAGCACGGCCGCGCCGCGTCCTTCGACGACGATGAGCTCCGTGCCGACGAGCGTTCCGTGGGCGTCACCGACGCGGTCGACGACGACGGTTCCCGAACCCTCGAAGTCGTAGCGATGCAGGAGCGAGTCGTGAAAGAGCGTTGGCGGCTCTCCCGCCGTTCCGCCGCTCGACGCTCCAGCCACTCCGCCGTTCGATGCTCCTGCGGTTCCGCCGCTCGCGTCCGGGCAGGCGGCCGCACACTCGACGAGGTCGAGGCGATGCGGAGCGCAGGCGATCGCGAGCAGCGCGCCCAACGCACACCGGATCCGCGCTCGGACTTCCCCGCCGTGCTGACGCGCGCTTCTCGGTGTCACGCGAAGCTCCTGAATCGACGCTGACTGAAACGTTGTGGTGATTTCGAAAACCGCCGCTCGGTATCGGACTCGAGTGTAGCCCAGGCCTGCACGCGTTGTGCTTCGGCGAGGCGCGTGGTCTGCAAAATTCCAAGCTCCTTTGCACGCGGCGGGGGCGATCCATTTTTCTGATACCCCAATCGTGGCTCACGGCACTTCATGCCTGGGCGGCACGGATCGCCGCGCCACGAGGACCTGCGTATGAAGCTCTTTGGACTCGCTCGGACGGGCGCCGCGTTCGCGCTGCTATTCGCCGCCTCCGCGTGCAACGGCTCCATCGACGTGCCCGATTCCGCGGCTCCCCATCCGGGCGCTCCTGGAACGCCTGACAACGGGACGGGGCAGAGCGGCGGGACGGGACCGATAGACGGGAAGGGTGGCGGCGTGCATGGTTACTCTGGCAAGCAAATAATTAAACGACCCGCCCGCGCTGCTGGAGCAGGGCGCGGCAGGTCGCTGGAAGTGGCGCGTCTTGATGACGGCACGCGCTCACGTG
>CAYYWA010000507.1:0-3412 GCA_964475255.1 uncultured Sorangium sp. | reverse complement strand
CGCCGCTCCCGCTCTCCCCGCCGGAGCTTCCCGGTGTCGCGCCGCCCGCGCCGCTCGTTCCGCCCGTGCTCGGGCTTCCGCTCCCGGCAACGCCGCCGTTCGCGGCGGTTCCGCCGCCGCTCGCCGGCACGCCCCCAGTCGACAAAGCCCCTGCTGCGCCGCCCTGGGTGCTGACACCGGCCTTTCCTCCGCCGCTGACACCGGCATGGCCGCTCACGCCGCCGTGCGCGACCGCTCCGGCGTTTCCACCGCTCGCGCCCTCACCGGACGGCGGTGTCGGCGCTCCGCATGCCGGGATGAGCAGCCAAAGCGCGAGTCCCCAGTTCCCCCGCGGGCGCTGCCAGCGAGGAGCAGGAGGAATCGCGGGGCTCATGGCCTCGAGACGTAGCACGCGGCCCTCCCCTCGAGAAACGCGGACGCCGAAAGGCGACGAGGCGGTCCCCCGGATTCAGGGTGGGCGAAAGTATCGAGTCCTCACCGATTCTGGCGACGGATTCTGGGGTCGAAAGCGTGAGTCCGCGGCTCAGAGACGGCGTGTCTCGCGGCCGATCGACGCCCCCGCCGAGGGGACGAGTCAGGGACGAGTCCAGAGATAGACCTCGTGAGCCTCCCCGTTGACGGGCACGCGGGTCACGCTGTCGGGCTTCCAGTCGCCCATGTCGTGCATGTGCGAGACCACGCGCGCTCCCGCCGGGAGCTCGCGAAGCAGCTTCGGTCGCAAGCGCAGATTGACCTCGGGCCAGAGAAACAACATCACGACGGTCGCGTCGCCGATGTCCGTCTCGAAGAGATCCTGTTCGAGGAAGGTGATTCGGTTCTCCACGCCCGCGCGGCGCGCGTTCTCGCGACTCTCGCGGATGCGCTCGGGATCGATGTCGACGCAAACACCGCGCGCGCCGCGCTCCTTCACGGCCGCGATCACGATGCGCCCGTCGCCGCAGCCGAGATCGTAGACGACATCTTCGGGTCCGACGTCCGCGAGGCGCAGCATGGCGCTCACCACCTCCGGCTCCGACGGCTCGTACGGGACGTCGGGGACCCGAGCGGCCGTCTCGACGCTCGCGCACGACAAACCCGCGTGCGGGCCGCCGAGCACGCCCAGCGCCAGAGCCCCCGAGAGGAGCACCGCCGTCACGACGCGCAGGGTGACCGTCGGCATCAGGGGCGTCCTTCCGGGAGCGCGCGCGGCGATGCGCGCTCGGTCCCGGGCTGTCGCTCCGTCCATGTCGCCGACGTCGCGGCTCGCGTCGTCCAGGTGTCGCGGGGCTCCGTCAGCGCCGTCGCGGACCACGTTGGCCATCCGTCGCGGGGCTCAGTCACTGCCGTCCTCGGGGATCGCGTTCTCCATGCTGCGCCATTCCGTCGTCTCAGTAGCTCGCGGCTCGCCGTACAGCGAGCTCTCTTCGGTGTGCGGCGGCTTGCGCGCGAGCCGCGCCTGAAGCGCGTCGATGCGCCTCGATGCCTCGGCCTGGCTGAGACTCGCGTCGAAGGGCTCGCCCGCCTGCTCGGAGAGCGCTCGCAGTGAAGCCGCCTGTGCCGAAGTCATCGGTTCTCCGCCCAGCTTCCGGCTCTCCGCATCCTTCTGGGCCCGGCCTTCGCTCGCCGAGCTCTGCCCCGCGCTCTCTGGATTCATCGCTGCCACCTCGTCGCCTTTTCGCCTCGATTTCCAGCGCCGCCTTTCCGGACCTGCACGGTCGCTTTGCCGGTTCGGCGCGCGCCTGCGCTCCGTACGGAGCAAGTATCGTGCTGGCGGAGACCGCCGCTCGCGAGCGAGCAAGCGAGCGCGTGAACGGAAACTTTTCTCGCCACTCGACAGACATCCCGATTTCGCTCCTCTCGGGAGCGAGCTCGGAAACGAATGCACGTTCCGCCCCGCGGAGAGCACGGGTACCATGGCCCGGTTCTCTGCCGCGCGGACGACCGCGGCGAACGTGCAGCTTCCGTGACTCTCCGCTCGAATCCGTGTGTGCGTTTCCGAACGAGCGCCCGGCGAACGCTCGGCGCGCTGACCCTGGCTCTTCTCCCTTCGACCTGGGCCTGCTCCGCGGCAGATGAGCCCGACGCGGCCTTCGGCGGGAGCCCAGGACAGAGCGGTTCGGCGGGAGCTCCAGCGCCGAGCGGCGGAACCAGCGCGGGCCTCGGCGGCGCGCCGTTCGGGACCGGGGGCACCTCCGGAGCGCCCACGACCGGTGGCTCCTCCACGGGCGGCGCGAGCGGGAACGGCGGCGCAGCCCTGGGCGGCGGGGGTGTCGGAGCAGGCACCTCGAGCGCAGGCGGCGCTCCGGCTCAGGGCGGCGCTTCGGGGATGGGCGCGAGCGGCTCCGGAGGCCTGACCGGCGGTGTCGGGGGCAGCTCGGGCGGCGCCGCCAGCTCCGGCGCGGGAGGCACCTCCGGCGGCAACGCGAACACGGGCGGGTCGGAGCTTGGCGGAAACGGCGGAGCCGCCGCCTCACCGAGCGATGGCGGCACGGCCGGAACCCTCGCCGAAGGAGGCGCCGATGCGGGCGCCGGTGGCTCCAGCGTCGATCCGGACTGCCCGAAGATGGGCAGCATCACGTACACCCTGAACCGCGCGGCCTCGCCGACTCCCACGCAACAGATGGCCTACCAGCGCATCGAGAGCGCGATGGAGGAGGCCGTCGCCTTCTACAACTGCCACACCGAAATCGAAAAGCGCCTCTCCGTCTCGTACGAGCCGAGCGTGCCCACCGCGGACGGCAACGTGAACGGCTCCATCCGTTTCGGCTCCACCGACTCGATGAACCCCATCACCGCGATGCACGAGATCGCCCACACCCTCGGCGTCGGCAGCAACGAGTTCCGCGCGTTGGTCAAAGACGGGATCTTCATCGGCGAGCTCGCCACGAACGAGCTCCGCGCCATCACCGGCGATCCCACCGAAGAGGTCCATTCGGACGGCACCCACTTCTGGCCCTATGGGCTCAACTACACGAGCGAAGTCATGTCCGACGAAGACCTCCTCAATCACTGCCGCATGGTCGTCGCCATTCGCGCGGACATGGGACTCTGAGCCGCCCCTCGTGGCTTCGCCAGAGAGAAGCTCAGCCTGGATTTGGGGCTGATGATCGCAAGATCCATCGTGCTGCAACCAACGTCCGGGATTGGCTGCTCGCATCCGACTTGCAGGCACTCGAGCCTCGATTTCGGGCTGACGCCGGAGGGGGAGGTCGAGACCGAAGCGGATTTGGAAGACGAATTCGCGTTCGGCGCGCGCAGCGATAGCAGCGCTATCGCGAGCACGACGGGCGCGAAGGCGGCGGAAAAACGCGAGGGCTCGGCCTGACGAGGAGCGGTGACGTCGCCGTACGAGTCGGACGCTCCCATGCAGCTCCAGGCCTTGCCGGAACCCGCTCGTTCTGGCATACGACGAGCGTGGCAAGTGGTGGGTCGG
>CAYYWA010000506.1:0-3412 GCA_964475255.1 uncultured Sorangium sp. | reverse complement strand
CGCCGCGCTCGGGAAGACCTCGTGAGCGAGCTGTTCGAACGGCTCCACGAGCTTCGCTTCGCGACGGATCTCGTGACCGGTGCGGACTTCGTGCTCGATGTCCTCGCGGAGGTCATCCCGTCGGAGCTCGGCATGGTGCAGGTCTTCGACATCAACACGCGCTCGTTCGTCGTGGTGCGCACGCGCGGCGGGACCCTGGCGGAGGCGCTCCTCCACCGAACGCCGGACACGGATCCGCTCGTCGAAGCGGTGATGCGACGGTCCGCGCCGGTCGTCTTCCGCGCGGAGGACGAACCGCGCCTGGCCGGGGGCCGCTGGGCGCATGCGGGCACGCCGCTCGGCTGGGTGCTCAGCGGCGGCGTTCGCCAGGGCGGTCGCTATCTCGGCATGATCGAGCTCGCGAACCCGGAAGGGGGAACCCCGTTCGAAGACACGGAGATCAACGCTTTCGACTACGCCTGCGCCCAGTTCGCGGATCTCGTCGCCACGCGCCCGGTGGTGCTGGACCGCGAAATCATCCTGGCGCGATAACGCGTGGTCGCCTCACGGTAAGCTCCTCGCATGGCCGATCGGCCTCGGCGCGAGCGCTTGCTCACCTTCCTCCTTCTGCCGGCGATCATCGTCGGCGTCTTCGTGCTCGCCGGGGTCATGTTCCGCTCGAGCTTCCAGCTCGAGAAGCTGCGCGAGCAATCGGTGGTCGAGGCGACCCTGCTGCTCGCCAACGAGAAGGCGGATCGACTCGACAAGCGCATCATCGAGCAAGACAACGCCGTTCGCTCCGTGCTCGATCCGACGGATCGCGAGACGTTCGGCGCCAAGTGGCTGGAAATCGCGGCCATCCAGACGCCCACCGTGCGCGCCGTGCTGCTCGTGGACTTGAGCTCGCCGGCCCGCGACGTCCTCGCCGTGGCCTCCCGTGCTCCGGGCATCGAGAACGAGCGCTTTCGCCGGCTGCTCGTGCACTCGATGCTGAGCGACATGAAGCTCGGGGGCTCGCCGCCGGGTGAGCTCCGGCACCTTCACAAAACCTACCGAGGGCAGAGCTACCTCCTCAGCCACTGGGAGCTGGACCACGAGAGCCGACGTCTGCTCGTCGTGGTTTGGCACGACGTGCCGCGCATCGTGCACGACTTGTTTCCGCAGCTCTATGCCGACGCCCAGGATGCCCAGCAGAGCCGCGTGAACGTCGTCGATGGCGACGGGCGCATCGTGTTCGGGCCGCCCCTCAGCCGCGGCGGCCTGACGCTCGGGCGCCAGTTCGAGACCACGCTCTACAAATGGACGCTCAACGTGACCATGACCTCCGCGGAGGAGCTCGCGGTGGCCGTGGCGCGCCGGCGCGTGCTCGAGATGGTGCTGGTCGCGCTCTCCGGGATCGTGGTGATCGCGGGCATCATCGTGATCGTCGTAGCCGCGGAGCGGGAGCGCAAGCTCTCGAACCTGAAGAGCGACTTCGTCGCGAACGTCTCGCACGAGCTCAAGACCCCGCTCTCGCTCGTGCGGATGTTCGGCGAGCTCCTCGAGTCGGGGCGCGCGGACACTCCCGAGAAGCGCCGTCAGTATCTCCAGATCATCGTCTCGGAGAGCGAGCGCCTCGCGGCGCTGATCGAGAACGTGCTCGACTTCGCGAAGGTGGAGCGCGGGAAGGCCGCCTACGACTTCTCCGAGAGCAGCTTGCCCGACGTGGTGGGGCGAGCGGTCGAGGCGTGCCGCGTTCGCGCCGAGCGCGAGGGGGTCGCGCTCGAGCTCGAGGTGAAGGGCGACATCCCGAACGCGCTGCTGGACGAGCGGGCCATCGAGATCGCCGTGATCAACCTCGTCGACAACGCGCTGAAGTACGCGCCCGATGGCAAACGCGTCGTCATCTCCGTCGCGCGCACCGCCCGCCAGCTCGAGGTTCGGGTCACCGATGAGGGGCCGGGGATCCCGAACGACGACAAGAAGCGCATCTTCGAGCGCTTCTTCCGGGGCAAGAGCGCGACGCAAAAGCGCGTGCGCGGCAGCGGCATCGGGCTCGCGCTGGTCAAGCACATCGCGGAGGCGCACGGCGGCAGCACCTGGGTCGACGACGCTGTTCCGCGCGGGAGCTCGTTCGCCTTCACGGTCGGCCTCGCTCGCGTGCTGCCGAGCGAGCTCGAGAAAAGCGCGTAGGGCGCGCGTCGCGTTCAGGGGAGCGCTTCGCCTTCGAGCGCGGAGTCGTCCAACGCCTCGGCGTCGTCGTCGCCGCCGCCCATGCCGGAGGGCTCGGGCTCGAGGAGTGCAGCCATGGTGGGGGACGTGGCGCTCGGGAGCGGGATCGCATCGAGCAGCGCGTCGTAGCGTTCCTTGACGGAACGGAATGCCTCGCGGTTCGCGCGCGAGATCGTGCGCATGCCGTCGAGGTTGAGCCTCGACGGATCGAAGTACTTGCCGTTGCGGCTCGCGCTGAAGTGCAGGTGCGGTCCCGTGGAGCGCCCGGTCGAGCCCACGTAGCCGATGACTTGCAGGCGCCGGACGCGATCGCCGACCCGAAGCCCCGCGGCGAAGCGTGACAGGTGCGCGTACCCGGTCTCGATGCCGCCCGGGTGCCGAACCTTGACGAGGTTGCCCGATGGGCCCGAATAGCCGATGAAGCTCACCTTCCCGTACGAGGAAGCCCCGACGGGTGTCCCGGTGGGCGCCCCGAAGTCGATGCCGAGGTGCGGCATCACCCGCTTCAACACGGGATGTCGTCGCCTCAGGTTGAACGGCGACGTGACGGGAGCGTCCTTGATCGGCTTGCGCCACCCGCCCTCGTACGGAGCGCGGCCGTCGGCGTCGTAGTGCCCACGCTCCGCGGGCACGTCGAAATAGTAGATGCGGAGCGGCGGGCGCGACTCGTTCGCGCGGCGCACCTCGATGGCTTCGACTCCGGCGTAGCGCACGAACTCGCCGAGCACCGTGACTTCTTGAGCGATCACGCGCAGCCGATCGCCGCGCTCGAGCTCTTCGACCCCGAGGTGGCCTTCGAGCGCGCGGGCCACCACGCGCGAGAGCCCGTCCTCGAACCCGGCTGCTTGCGCATGGGCATCGAGGCTCGCGCCGTCGAGCACGAACGCGCCCGTGATCTGTTGCCGCTCGACCTTGAGGTCGAGGCGCGTGCCTTTCAAGAGCCCCTGCTCGTCCTCGCGGGCCTGGTACACCTCTTCGTCGCTCACCACGTATTCGAACGCACGAATCCGCGAGCCCTTCTTGTCGAGCAAGAGGATGAACCGATCGGAGCGCCCGCAGCGATCGAGATCCTTGACGCCTTTCATGGCGGTGAGGATTCGGTAGCTCTGGCGGGTCGGGATCCCGACCTTGTCGAGCGCCGCGAGGAACGTATTGTTTCCGACGACTCCCTCGATGATGCGCTTGTCTTCCTCGTTCCGAGCATCGGCGATGCGCCAAGGGC
>CAYYWA010000505.1:0-3420 GCA_964475255.1 uncultured Sorangium sp. | reverse complement strand
CCGTCACCCGGTGTTCCTGCATGGCCTCGAGCAGCGCGCTCTGCGTCTTCGGCGTCGCGCGGTTGATCTCGTCCGCGAGCACCACGTTCGCGAACACCGGCCCGCGCCGGAACTCGAACAGGTTGCGCCCCTCGGCGCTCTGCTCGAGCACGTTCGTGCCGATGATGTCGGCCGGCATCAGGTCCGGCGTGAACTGCACGCGCGAAAACTCGAGGCCGAGCGCGCCGGCGAGCGTCCGCACGAGCATGGTCTTGCCGAGGCCCGGGACGCCCTCCAGCAGCGCGTGCGAGCCGGCGAGCATGCAGGTGAGCACGCCGTCGAGCACCGCGCGCTGCCCGACGATCACGCGCCCGATCTCCTCGCGCAGCGCGCCGATCCGCCTCTGAAAGGTCTCCACTTCCTCGCGAACGCGTTCGGTTTCGCCCATGTTCCGGCCTGCCTCACTCACGGGGTCGAATCAGTTGGAAATAACGGCGGACGTAGAAGCGGTGCCCCGGTGGGATCTGGTCCTTCTCGAGCGCCTCCTCCGCCACGGTTTCGTACTGCACGAAGATCTCGCGGTACGGCTTGCCCACGAAGCCGCGCTCCGCGGCGCCGTAGATCACCTCCGCCGACGCCGTCCCCTCGCCCGTGTCGATGCCGGCCGCCGTGACGTCCCGTGTGTCGCCGGCGGGCGGCGCCGTCGCCTCGCCGCGCACGTTCGTGTCGTGTCCCTTACCGGCCTCGGTTCCGGCGCGCGCCTGGTCGCCCGAGCCGCGCGCGTCGCCGCCACCGCGCTCGCCCTGGGCGCTCGAAGCCGCGCCCTGCCCGGGGATCCGGGTGATCTTCGGCAACGGGACGATCTCGACGCCGGGCACCGAGCGCCCGCCAGCGGCCTTGCCGGGCTGGTCACCCCCACCGCCGCGCTCACCGCGCGCCCGCCGCGTGAACCGCGAGATCTGTCGCTGGCGCTCGGCGCCGCCCTGACCCTGGCGCCGGACGATCTCTTTGAGGTCGCGGAGCCGCTGCAAGAGCTCCCGCTTCTCCTTCTCGCTCAACGCCTTTTGCGCCATGCGCTTCACGTCCTCGGCGCCGCGCTCGACGTGCTCGGCGCTCTTGCCGAGTGCTTCCTCGAGCTCGCGCGCGGCCTCCGCGAGCTGACGATCGAGCTCGCTGAGCTCGCGCGCCGCAGCCGTGGCCTGCGCCTTGTCCCGCTCGAGCCGCTCGAGCTTGCGGCGATTGTCCGCCACCGCCGGGTTCGTCTCGAGGGCCTTCGGGTCCTTGGCGTGCTTTCTGAGCAGGCTCTTCCGCTCGGCCTCGAGCTCCTGGCGCCGCGCCTCGATCGCGCGCAGGCGGTCGCTGCTCGCGCGGCTCGCCCGCTCCATGGCCTGCCGCAGTCGCGTAAGCTCCGCGGCGCTCGGCTTCTTGTCCTTGCGCTTGAGCCGCTCGGCGAGCTCCCGAAGCGCCTTCTCGGCGTCCTCGAGCCGCCGCTCCTCGAGCGCCTGGGCGGCGGCCCGGGTGAGACCACTCCGCTTCAGCTCGCGAGCCACGCCGTCGAGCCCCAGCTCCCGCGCCTCCCGCTCCGCGTCGAGCGCCCGGCCGAGCTCGGCGTCGAGCTCCGAGAGGCGGGAGAGCGCCTCCTTCCGGTCGAGCCGCCGAGCGGCGATGTCCTCGACGAGCGTGTTGAACCGCCGGATCGCGGCCAGGGAGCCGGGGTCCTGCGCCTCCTCGGCGAGCTGTTCCGCCATTTGACCGAACAGCTCGAGGTCGTCCCCGGAGAGGACGAGCGGCTCGAAGCTCGGCGGTGGCGGAATCACCCGCTCGGTGCGGATTTCGAAGAGGCCGATGGCCACGACCAGGGCGAGAAGCGGCGCCGTCCAGGCGAGCTCCCGCGGGAGGGGGACAGGCACCGCCCGGCGCGGATCCAACTCGCGGCACGCGACGACGCCGTCCTCGATGGCCAGGGCGGCGAGGGAGGAACGCTCGGCCGGGGGCGTTTCGGCCAGCTCGAGGGCGGTAGCGAGCCGGCCCTGGAGACCGTGGTGCGCGTCGAGCAACAACGCACCGGCCCAGCGCGGCGGCCGGCGAAACCACGCGAAGAGCACGGCCAGCACGACCCCGGCGAACAGGCCGATTCCTCCCAAAACGAGGCGAGTTTCGGCCTGCGCGCCGAGCCCGAGCACCTTGATGGCCGCCAGGGCGACGGCCGCGTAGACGAACGGCAGAGGCAGGAGGACCGAGAGCCGGGCAAGCGCGGCGCGATGCCGGAGCCGGCGGCCGGCGCGATCTGCCGCGCGCCGCATGCGGCGGAGGCCCTCAGCGTCCGACACCGCTCCCCGGAGGTTCGCGCCCGCGCACAGCCTGGAGAGAGATGGCGTGCTGGGCGGCGTCCGCGCTCATGCCCCAAGTTAAGCACCGCCCCGGTTCTTCCGCACTCGTGAGGCGTGCGGGCGCTGGAAACTGGACTAAAGCCCTTGCCGTGGCTCGGCCGCTACGCTCGAATGGCCGGGCTTTCGAGGCGCGCATGGCAAATGGTTCCAACAACGACAAGACCCTGATTCTGGTGGCCGACGATGAGCCGAGCACACTGGCAATGGTATCAAGCCATTTGCGTGCCAAAGGCTATGACGTTTTGGAGGCCGCTGATGGGGATGAGGCGTGGCAGCTCGCACACGAGCACTTGCCGCACCTCGTCGTTCTCGACGTGATGATGCCCGGCATGAGCGGCTGGGAGGTGTGCAGGAAAATCCGCGAAGCGGTTTCGCTCGCGCACACCGGCGTACTGATGCTCACCGGGATCGGAGAAAACCTGAACGAGATGACCTCGCCGCTCTACGGCGCGGACGCGCACGTGGACAAGCCGTTCGAGTTCACGACGCTCGACGAGAAGATCGAAGAGGTGCTCGAGCGCCGTCGCGATGGCGTCGTCGGTCGCGCCGATTCGGAGGAAGAGGACGAGGACGTCGAAGAAGAGGAAGACGAAAACGAAGGCGAGGGCGAGGAAGAGGAAGCCGACGAAGGCGAGGAAGAAGAGGACGTCGCGGAAGACGAAGACGAAGACGTCGACGAGGGTGAGGAAGAAGACGAGGAGGACGTCGACGAGACGGAAGAAGAAGACGACGAAGAGCTCGCCTGGGGCGAGGAATCGGCCTCGAAGGTAGAAGCCAAGGGCCAAGCGCCGGAAGAAGAGCGCGAAGAGGCCGAAGAGGCCGAAGAGGCCGAAGAAGAAGAGCAGCGCGAAGAGGCCGAGGAAGAAGAGCCGGAAGAGGAAGAGGAACGGGAAGAGGCCGAGGCAGAGGAGCCGGAAGAGGAAGAGGAGCCAGAGTCGGCGCCCGCGCCGAAGCGCGTCGAGCGTCCGACGCTCCCCGCTGCCGGGTCCGCGCGCCGTGGCCGCCGCGCCGAAGCCGCGGAGCGCCCCGCGCCGAAGCCGCCCGTGAAGGC
>CAYYWA010000504.1:1124-3431 GCA_964475255.1 uncultured Sorangium sp. | reverse complement strand
GCGGCGCGCCGCGCGGCCGATGTCGTCGGCCTGAAACCTACGCTTTATGCCTGGCAAAGCGCGGCGCTGGAGCTGCGCCGCGAGCTCGCCGAAGTCGGCCGTGTCCCAGAGGTGGACAGGGCGCGCGCGGCGGCGCTGCTCGCCGAGCTCGGCGCCGTGTCGGTGGAGCCCATCCCCGAGCCGCCCGGTGAGGGCGTCCCCGCGAGTCTCCAAGCCGCGCTCGGCGCCGAGCGTTCGCTCAGCCCGAACGCATGGAGCGCCCTGACCCCGCTCGATCGCTATGCGCTCATGAAGGTGGCGCGGCGCGGCGAGAGCGCCCGCCTCGCGCGCGCTTACGACGAAATTGTCGGAGCGAGCGCGCACTCGAGCCACCTCGCCCCCGACGGGAGCGCGCGCATGGTCGGCATCTCCGAGAAAAAGATCACCGTGCGACGGGCGGCCGCGACGGCGCGGGTGACGATGAACGAGGAGGCGTTCGAGCGGCTCGCCCGCGCGGACGCGCCGAAAGGGGACGTGCTCGGCACGGCGCGCCTCGCCGGGATCCTCGGGGCGAAGCGGACTCCCGAGCTCATCCCGCTGTGCCATCCGGTGGCGCTCACGCGCGTGGACGTCGCGCTCGAGCTCGAGCCAGCGGCGCGCGCCGTCGCCATCACCGCGCGCGTGGAGGCGTTCGACCGCACGGGAGTCGAGATGGAGGCGCTGACGGCCGCGAGCACGGCGGCGCTCACCGTGTACGACATGCTCAAGGCATTCGACCGCGGCATGGAAATCGGCCCGGTGCGTCTCGAGCAGAAATCGGGCGGGCGCACGGGCGACTACGTGCGTGACGCCGCGCCCGCCGAGACGGCCCGGTTTCGCGTGTCCGCGGACCCGCTCCGCGTCGAGCTCGCGCTCGAGCTCGTGCGGCGGCCCGAGGCGGGGGGGACGGCACTCTTCGTCGGCACCGTGCGCGATCACAACGAGGGCCGAAGCGTGGTGTTGCTCGAGTACGAGGCGTACGTGAGCATGGCCATCAAGGAGATGGAGCGCATCGCGCGCGAGCTCGAGTCCGAACTCGAAGGCGTGCGCCTCTCGGTGCTCCATCGCATCGGGGAGCTGCGGATCGGCGATCTCGCCGTCGTGTGCGCGGCGAGCGCTCCGCATCGCGACGCCGCGTTCCGAGCCTGCCGCGCCCTCATCGATCGCGTCAAAGAGCGGGTTCCGATCTGGAAGCGCGAACATGGTCCCGACGGCCCGTACTGGGTCGGCTGGGAAGACGCGCGCGTTCCGCCGCGCTGAGCGCCTCACGAGCGCGCTGCGCGATCCTCGGGACGATCCCAGTCGGTGAGCTCCGCATGCTCCGCCGGGGCGACGGGCAGCGCGGCCGCGCTCGCGCCGAGGCGAGCGAACAGCCGTTGCAAGGCGTGCTCGCCGTCGTCGATCGCGGCTCGGACGAACGGCAGCGCGCGCACCGAGTAGCGCGCGGTGAGCGCGTGCCAGCGATCACCCTCGGCGCGCGGCGCGACGGCGAGCGCTTCGGGCATCACCGTCGCGAGCCGGCGCACGAGCTCGACTCCTAGGAGCGGCATGTCCGCGGCGAGCGCGAGCACGGCCGAGTGTCCGCTCCTTTCGGCGTGCTCGAGCACCGCGTGCAAGCCGCCGAGCGGCCCAATCCCCGCGGGTGCGTCCGGGAGCGTGGGGAGGCAGAGGCCCGAATAGGCGCTCGCTTCTCCGACGAGCACGAGCGGCGCGTCGGGAAGCGCGGTGCGCACCACGTCCGAGAGGCGCTCGAGGATGGTGCGCCCGTCGTGGACACGCAGGTTCCCTTTCGGAAACCCTCCGAAACGCCGGGCTCTGCCGCCCACGAAGAGCCCGACGCACAGCGCGGCGGGAGCGTCGGGACTCGACATCACAAGTCCGAGAGGCGAACGGCCGAAACCTCGGTCCCCGCCGCGAGCTCGGCTCGATCAGCGGGAGCGAACACGAGGAGGTCGTTGGCCGCGAGCGACGTCGTCGCGCCCGAGGCCTGGTTGACGGCGAGGTGCGCGCGCCCCTCGACGAGGCGCGCGCGGAGGATGCCGAGCCGTCCGGGTTTGCGCCGGAGCGGCTCCGCGAGCGGGACGCGCAGCATCGCCGGCAGAGGTGCCGCATCGCCCTGGAGCGCGCGGAGCGCCGGCATCCCGAAGAGCGCGAAGGTGACCTGCGCCGAGACGGGGTTACCGGGCAGACCCAGCACCAGCGTGTCGTCGCGGCGCCCGAACACGAAGGGTTTGCCGGGCTGAATCGCGACTTTCCAGAACTCGAGCGCGACGCCGGACGCTTCGAGCG
>CAYYWA010000504.1:0-1114 GCA_964475255.1 uncultured Sorangium sp. | reverse complement strand
CGCCCACGGCGTTCGCCGCGAGGGAGCCCCCCAGCAGCCTGCCGAGGCGCCGCCATCCGCGCAGCCGCCGGCCGCTGCGAGCGCGGGGCGAACGACGTCGTGCCCGCCCACGCGCGCTCCCCCGACGGTCACGAGCACGGCGCAGTGCTCGAGCGCGCGCGAGAGCCGTTCCGCGACGGTAGCGCGCTCGTCCGGGAGCGCGGTGTGCAGCGTCGCGCTCGCTCCGGCCGCGGCGGCGAGCGCGCGGATCACGACGCCGTTCGACTCTGGAATCGTGCCCGCGGCGCCGGGACTTCCCGGCAGGCGGAGCTCACTGCCCGTGGGAAGCACGACGACACGCGGCCGGCGCCGGACGAGCACTGCATCTCGATCCAGCGCCGCCGCGAGGCCGAGCTGAAACGGGCCGAGCCGCGTGCCAGCGGAGAGCGCGACGGCGCCCGCCGCGAGATCCTCACCCGCGCGCCGGACGTTTTCGTTCGCGCGGGGACGGGTCGAGAGCACGACGCGTTCTCCCGCGCGCACCACGTCTTCCTGAATGATCACCGCGTCGGCGCCCCTGGGGAGCGGCGCCCCCGTGAAGATGCGGCACGCGGTCCCCGGCAGGTGTTGCGAAAACGCGCCACCCGCCCGTGATTCTCCCGTCACAGGGAGCTCGTAGGGCGGCTCGGACGCAAAATCTGCGGTGCGCACGGCGTAGCCGTCCATCGCGCTGTGGTCATACGGCGGGAGCGGATGTTCGGCGCGGAGATCCTCCGCGAGCACGCGCCCGACCGCCTCCGCGAGCGGAACGCGCTCGCGCTCGAGCACCGCACACGCGGCGAGAAGCCGAGTCCGGGCGTCCTCGAAGCTCAACATCGCGCGTCAGAGTAGCAGGCCAAGCGCGGCGCCGCGTGTCGGCGAGGGCGCCGTACCTTGCTCTCCGATTTCGCCGGCTTACGGACGGGCGAGGGAAGGGTGTCCGTGAAACGAATTGACGGGCGTGATGTGCCGCTTCGATGGACCAGCGTTTGCTTAACGTGCGCAGCAGTCCCATGCTTTCGTCGATGTCTTGGTTTGGCGGCCTTCGACGCGGTGGATTCGTGCTCTTCTTGAGTGTCGTCGCGGGTTCTGGGGT
>CAYYWA010000503.1:0-3464 GCA_964475255.1 uncultured Sorangium sp. | reverse complement strand
CTAAGCGATCGAAATTGCTCCGGACGCGGAGTTCGATCGAGGGGAGCCTTCAGAGTCGGACTATTTTTCTCGGGCTTAACAATTGATCGTCCGGCATTCGGACACTATCGACCAGTGATCGCGCACTTGGGCAAGCGAAGGGCTGCGCGCATCCTGACATGGATGTCGGTGTGTCCGGTTGCCGGACAATGGAGCTGCACCGTGGGCACCTGCAGCGGGGGAGCTTTGTCAGGGCGGGCGTGTAGGCCGAAGCCATGGCACGCGGAGGCGGATCGACGAAGGCCGGCGTCATCTATCACATCATTTCGCGCTTCGTCGCGAAGGAGTGGTTCATCGAGTCTGCGATCGAGCGGCGCACGTATCTGGGGCTACTCGGAACGGCGATCGCGGCCACGGATTGGACTTGTTTCTCGTACGCCGTGATGAGCAGCCATATTCACCTGGGGCTCGTCGCGGGGAACGACACGATGGCCTCATGGATGCGACCGATGCACACGGCCTTCGCGAACTGGCTCAACCTTCGGCGCGAACGCATTGGCGCCGTCTTCGTGAAGGGCCCTGTAAACGGCAGTCGATTTCCGTCGTGATCTGACGGTCGACGAGGTTACCGCTTCTTACGTCGAGGACGCTTCGTCGCGGGCTTGTCGTCGTGATCGAAGGGGTGCGTCTCTCTCCACGAGTCCGCGGTGATCGCGAGCTTGTGGCAGTGCTGGTTGAACCGGTCGATCAACGCCGCGATGCAGGCGGCGCCCGGGAACACGTTGCCCCACTGCTTGAACGCGAGGTTGGTCGTGATGATCGTCGATCGAGCAGCGTGTCGGCGGCTGATGATGTTGTAGAGGATGTCGGCGGCGCGGCTGTCACACGGGATGTAGCCGAGCTCGTCGAGGATCAAGAGATCGGGACGGATGTAGCGTCGGATGCGGCGCTCGAACGCGGGCAGCGACTCCTGACCGAGCAAGTCCGCGAGCGCACTCGCGAGCGACGAGAACCGGACCGAGTAGCCTGCCGCGAGCGCCGTGTGACCAAGATTCTGCGCAATCATGGTTTTGCCGACGCCGGACGCGCCCTTGAGCAGGACGTTTTCGCCACGCTCGATGAACTCGAGCTCGAGGAGGCGGTCGACGAGGCCGCGATCGATTTCCTTGGGATGGCTCCAGTCGAAGCGGTCGAGGGTCTTGAACGTGCCGAGGCACGCGAACCGCGTGCGGCGGGCGAGATTGACCGCATCGCGGCTGCGCTCCTCGAGGTCGACGAGCTGCTCGACGGTCTCGGTGGGCCCGAGGCGGCTCTTGTGGGCGTGGGTCAGAAACGCGGCGAGCGCGTCGCGGCCGGCACGGAAGCCGAGGCGGCGAACGCGATCGGCGAGCTCGTCATCGCTTGGCATCGTAGCGCTCCAGGTCGTGCGGGATGACCTCGGCGTCGTCGAGGTGATCGGGAAGGACGAGCTCGACGGGCACGGCGCGGCGGCGATCCTTGCGGTGCTTCTCGCAGGCCATCGCGAGCGCGCCGATGTCGGACAGCTCGCGGTGGACGACGTCGGTGACGGCGGCGGCGAACACGTCATCGCCGTAGAGGTCGAGCAGCCTGATCGCGCGCGTCACGCGCACAGCGAGGCTGCCGCCGGCGGCGCTCCAGCGGTCAAGCACGCGGTCGAAGCTCGGCGCAACCGTGCGCAGCCGGTCGCGCCCCTTGAGCTGGGCGGCGGCTTTGCGCTCGGCGACGAGCGACGTGCGGTGCTCGGACTTTTCGACGAGCTGCTTTTTGCCCCACGACCGCGCGTGGTCGGCGACCTCCGTCTGGCCGTCGAGCACGCGCACCGTGCGATCGTCGGCGACGAGCGTGAGCGTGCGCTCGGCAACGTCGGTGGGCACCGAATAACGATTGCCGTCGAATCGCACGAACGCTTGGCTATCGGGGCGAACCGGCTCGACGAAGTCGGTGACCGGCATCGGATCGGGCAATGCGAGCAGCCGCGGCGTCTCCGTAGCGAGCACGTCAGCGACGGTGCGCTGATGCTGCACCGGGTGCGGGCGCTGATGGCCGACCTCGGCGAGGAACCGCGCGAGTGCGTGATTGCCCTCGTCGACACCGAGGATCTTGCGGCCGGCGAGAAAGCGATCACGCAGGTAGCGAATCGCGCGCTCGACCTTGCCCTTGTGCTCGGGTCGGCCGACCGCGCACAGGCGCGGCTCGACGCGCATCTCTGCGCAGAGCGACAGCAGCGTCGGGTGGAAGCGAACGGCGGTGCCGACGCGCTCGAGCACGACAGTCTTGGGATTGTCGAACAGCCACTGCCGCGTCGTGCCGCCGAACGCGCGTGACGCGCGCACCAGCGAGCGCACGAGCGAGTGCACCGACAGGTCGAGCACGAACTCGCCCCACAGCGCGCGCGAGTGCGACAGCACCATCACGAACAGCCACAGCGCGCGCTCGCCGCCGGGGACCTGAATCTTGTCGACGTAGGCCCAGTCGATCTGAGCCTGCTCGCCCGGCATGGTCTCGGTCGAGAGATAGACCTCGCGCCGAGGCCTGGGGCGGACGGCGGCGACGTGCTCGCGCAGCGTCCGGATCGAACCGGTGAACCCGCGATCGCGGAGCATGTCGTAGAGCCGCGTCGCGCGGAGCTTGGGGTAGCGCCGGAGCGTGTCGTCGATGAACTCGCGATACGGGTCGACCAGGCGCGGACGCAGCGGCAGGCGCGAGCGCGGCGCGCCGAGGCCGAGCACGCGGCGCACGACATCGGGATGGGTCTCGAGCTGGGTCGCGATCGTGCCGACACGCCAGTGCTCGGCGTAGTGAAGGCGGACGATCTCCGCTTCGAGCTCGGGCGTGGACTTCACGACACGCCTCCGAGCGCGAGCTGGCGCAGATCGCGGAACTCACCGAGACCGTCGATGCGCTGGCGGCGCTCTTGATCCGGGTGGCGTAGCTCGACGGTGTAGTGGACCGTGTCGACGCTGGCCCACAGATCGTCGAGCAGGCCAAGCCTGCACCACGAGGCCGCCTCGGCGGCAGAGAGCACAACGCGCACCGGTGCTTGGTGCCACAGCGCCATCGCTTCGAGCAGCGTCGGCAACGCGCGTGGATGCGGTGGCGAGGACGGCGGCAAGAGCGCCGCTTTGAGCACGTCGTCGTCGTGGATGCGCACGAGCATCCTCGTCGAGCGCGGGCTGGTCTTCAGGATCGCAGTCGGTCGAATCATCAGTCAGACTCCTGCCGAGCTGCTCGCCGCCGTCCATCGGCGGAGTCGAGCCTCGCGGCGGGCACACGCTGACCGAGCTGGCCACTTTTTCGGAACCGTGATCCATCACGCGAGCGGCCTCGCGCTTGCGGCGGCGCAGCTCGCGATTGCGGTCGCGGTGATCCTGCAGGCCCTCTGCGGAGCGCTGGTGGCGAGCGCGAGCCACCCGCTTCTGCTCCGCGCGCTTCGATAAGCGGCACTCGGCGCGGCAGTAGCCCTG
>CAYYWA010000502.1:0-3472 GCA_964475255.1 uncultured Sorangium sp. | reverse complement strand
CGCGTGCGCGGTGGGCGCGCGCGGGCTCATCGCACACAGCGACGGGGGCCTGGTCGCGCCGATGGTGGCCGACGAGACCTCCGACGTGCAGTTCCTCGTCTTGCTCGCCGCGCCAGCGGTGAACGGCGGGGAGACGCTCGTCTCCCAGGCGCGCGTAGCGGCCGCCGCGGAAGGCGCGACGGGTGAAAGCCTGCAGGCCGCCGTCGCGACCCAGCAGGCCCTCGTGGACTGCTTCGGGTCGGGCGATACCGCCGGCATCGAGCGCTGTCTGCGTGACGTGCTCAGGCCGTTGGGAACGCCGGAGTCAGCGATCCAAGCCAACGTGGCGCAGCTGAATACGCCCTGGATGCGCTTCTTCATTGCCTACGATCCGGCGCCCGTGCTCCGTCGCCTTTCGATTCCCGTCCTCGCCCTGTTCGGCAGTCTCGACGTCCAGGTGCAACCCGAGCTCCATCGTCCGGCCATGGAGCGCGCCTTGAGCGACAACGAGCACGCGACGATCCAGAAGCTCGAAGGGCTCAATCACCTCTTTCAGCACGCGACGACCGGCCTCCCGAACGAGTACGCCCGCATCGACGAAACCTTCGCCCCCGAAGCCCTCGAGGCGATCGCGAGCTGGATCCACGCCGTCACCGAGAGCTCGCCCTGACGCGCGACGAGCAAGCATGCGCGATTGCCTCGAGAGCTTTGGGCCACCCCAAAATCCTCGAAGCGATCGCGAGCTGGATCTACGCCGTCGCCGAGGCCCCGCCCTGACGCGCGACGAAACGCGCGTCAGCGGCAAAGTTCTGGGGATTGACGATCAGTGCCCGCCCGGGCCGCCGAGGACGAACTCGTGTCGGAAGCCGCGGGTGAGGTTCTCGACGGCGACGCGGACGCGGCCGTCGCGCTCGTAGGCGTAGCGCTCGATGACGTGCTCGCTCCCCTCGGGGAGGCGCCGGTGGCGCGCGAGATCCGCGAGGTCCGCGCGCGCGTCGAGCTCCGGGACGTAGGGGATGAAGAGGTCACCCCACGGAGTGAGATCGCCCGAGGGCTTGCCGCCCTCGCCGATTTCACTGCACTCGAGGAACCGGAGGTGGCCCACGGCGTGGACGGGGGAGTACCGGCGCTCGATGGCGTGCTCGCCGGTCTCGGAGAGCGCGCCTTTCACGAAAATCGGATCGAAGACCTTGTCCCGCCCGCCGTCGCCTTCGCGCCAAACCCCGAAGTAGCGTGTGACGGCTTCCCGCACGTAGACGGCGGCATCCGCGTCCGCCGCAATGGCGAGGCCGACGGCCGTGGCAGCATACGGCTCCGGCGCGAGCTGGACCTTGCGGGCGTAGCGCTCGCGGAGCTTGCGGGCGACGAGCGGGAACGCGGTCGCGCCGCCGACGAGGTACACGGCGCCGAGCTCGCGCGGATTGTTCGGGTCGATGCCGTGGCGAGCGAGATCGGCGAGGACGCGGTCGAGGAGCTCGAGCGTCCGCGCGACGAGCGGCTCGACGCGGCGATACAGCGTGGGCACGTCCAGCGTGACGGGCTCGAGGAACTCGAGGGTCGGGCCGAAGTCGACGAGCAGGCGACGGCTCGACGGATTCAGGGATTCCTTGGCGAGCCGGCAGGCCTCGAGGGCCCGCGCACGCTGCACGGGAGTGAGCCGCTCGGCGTCCACGCGGAGCTGCTCGAGCGCGAGGCGCAAAATCGCTTCGTCGAAGTCGTCGCCGCCGAGCTCGGCGATCCCCTCCGTGGCGATGAGCTCGAACCGACGGCCCGCGAGCGAGACGGCCGAGCTGTCGAAGGTGCCGCCGCCGAGATCGTAGACGACGACGTAGCGCTTGGGGCTCCGCGGGGAGAGCGCGCCGAAGCTGCGCTGCGCAAACTCGATCGCCGCGGCGGTGGGCTCGTTCACCATGCCGAGCACCTTGAAGCCCGCGCGCGTGAAGGCTTCGAGCGTGAGGTAGCGCTGGCGCGTGCTGGCATTCGCGGGCACCGCGACCATGGCCTCGAGCGGTTCGTCGGGCGAAAGGTCGAGGTTGCTGCGCTCGAAGAGGGCACGGCGCAGCCCCGCGAGGTACTGCGTCGTCAGCTCGAGCGCCGTGGGCGCGCCGGCGAGGGCAGCGATGCCGTCGTCCGGCGAGAGGGCGCTCACGACGCGTTTGATGGAGCGGAGCGCCGACGGCGTATCGCCGGTGAGGCGCTCGACGGCGTCCCAGCCGAGCGCGAGCCCCTCCCCGCCCCCGGCGGCAATGCCGGGAACGTACGGGGAAAAGCCGCGTCCGGTCGAGAACGCCGCGACCGGGTATCTGCCCCCGATGGCCGCGGCGACGACCGTGTGGGTCGTGCCGAAGTCGATGCCGAGCCGCATGGGCCCCGCCATTTTGAGCGCATTCCGGCGCGAGTCCAAGGGAATCCCGCTTCACCCGCGGGAACGCGCCGCGCGATGCAGCGCAGGGTGCGTGTTTCGCCGCCCGCGTTGCCGCGACAAGCGCGGCGTACACCGCGCCCGCGCGCGAAAAGCGCTACGCCTTGCGCTCGAAATACTGAAGATCGATGAACAGCGCCGCCGCCAACACGAGCGCGCGCTCGTCGGGGCGAAGGTCGTAAGCCGAGAACAGCACGCGGAAGCGATCGGCATCGGTGAACGCTTCGCCGAGCAACCCCGACCACTTCTTCTCGACGCGCGCGACCTCCGCCTCGTTGCGCAGGAAGACGAACGTCCACGGGCGCCAGATCGGCGACGAGACGCGCAAGAGCACGTTGCCTTGAGCGTCCTCCACGTCGAAGCGCTTCGACAGCAGCGCGAAGCGTTGCTGCACCGCGCCCAGCACGCGGCCGTCCCCGAGCTCCACCTCGAGCCGCTGGAAGAACCAACGAAACGGATGCACCGCGCGCATCACCATGCGGCGCGCCGCATCGAAGAAGTGGATCTCGAACCTTCGGAAGTGGCCGAGGAACATCCGCGCGAGGAAGGCGAGGCCGCCTTTGCCTTGCTCGGCCGCGAAGAGGAGCTCGCTCCCGTCGAGCTGAATCGAGTACTTGTTGCGCGACTCGAACCCGAGCAGCTCGACGAGCTCCTTGCGCTGGATCACGTGGAGCTCGGTGCTTCGCGAAAGGACGGCCAGGACTTCGGACATGGCCCGCTCGACGCTACTACACGGACTCGGCGGACCGGCGCGTCGAGGCGCCCGAGGCCCGGCACAGGCCGCCTGGCCAGGCGATTTTCGGCTGAAAAGCCGCGGGCGCCGCGCCGGCGCTCGGGTACGCTCGCGCCATGGCGACGTGCAAGGCATGCGGCGACGAGGTCGACGCGCTCGTCTCGGTGAAGGTCAGCGGCAAGACGAAGAAGCTCTGTGAAGATTGCGCCGATCGCGTGCGCGAAGAAGGCGAGATTCAGGAAGCGAGCGAATCCGTCGTTCAGAACATGATGGAGTTCAAAGGACGCCGCTAGAACGCCGATCGGTTTGACCGATCGGCGTTCTAGCCTCGTTTCGTA
>CAYYWA010000501.1:0-3473 GCA_964475255.1 uncultured Sorangium sp. | reverse complement strand
CGGGCTCGTCCGCGCCGCGCTCGGCCGTCGCGACGCGGCGTTGCTCGCCCATTGGGAACGCCGCGTGTGGCAGGCCGCCGATCGCGTCGTGTGCGTGACCGAGGACGATGCGCGCGCGATCGCCGCCGTGCGCGGCGAGCCGCCCGCGGTCGTGCCGAACGGCGTCGATACCGGAAAGGTGCCGTTCGTGCCCCCCTCGAGCCGTACCGGCAGCGAAATCCTGTTCGTGGGGCTCATGGATCATCCGCCGAACGTCCGCGCCGCCGAGCGTCTCGCGCGCGAGGTCATGCCGCGGGTCTGGGCGGCCCGCGCGGACGCCCGCCTCGTCCTCTGCGGCGCGAACCCCGCGCGCGAGGTGCGGGCGCTGGCGAGCGAGCGCGTGCTCGTCACCGGGCGCGTGCCCGAGGTGGCGCCGTATCTTTCGCGGGCGCGCGCGGTGTGCGTCCCGCTCGCGCACGGCGCCGGCTCGTCGCTCAAGGTGCTCGAGGCGCTCGCGAGCGGGGCGCCGCTCGTCGCGAGCAGCACGGCGGTGCGCGGCTTTCGGCTCGAGCCCGGCCGTCACTTCCTCCACGCGGAAACGCCGGAAGCGGCGGCGCAGTCCGTCCTCGAAGCCCTGGACGACGGCGCTCGATTCGACGCGATGGCCGCGGCGGGCCGCGAGATCGCCGAAGCGCACGACTGGACCCGACTCGCGCAGCGCTTCGCCGAGCTCGCGCGGTCGCTCCTCGGCGCCGCGCCGCGCGCCGCGCTCACTTCGGCCCGCTGACGTCCACGCCGCGCGCCCCGCTCACTTAGGCTCGCTGACGTCCGAGTGGCCGAGCGAACGCCCCGGCGCCACCCGGTCGCGCACGAGCTGCTTCAGCTCCTTCGCCTCGGGAAAGCGCCCTGCTTCCGCGCGCGACCACACGAGCTCGCCCTCGAGCCGAACCTCGAACACGCCACCCGTCCCCGGAACGAGCGCCACCTCCCCGAGCTCCCCTTCGAAGGTGGTGAGCAGCTCCTGCGCGAGCCAGCTCGCACGCAGCAGCCAGCGGCACTGCCGGCAATACACGATTTCGACCCGTGGCGATGCCATCCGCTCACCATCTTGCCGCCGCGGCCCTCTCCCGAAAAGGCCGTCGCCCGCGCCCGCGTCTGCCGTTTCCGCCTCCTGCCCGCCGGGCACGCGCACCGGTTTGGGGTGCCAAACACGGCAATTGCCGCCATACGGGGGCGGATCAACCGCCCTTTTGACGGCAAGTGGCGCCGAAAGAGCGGATCATCCGCCCCTTTTGCCGCCATCAGCGCCGCGGATCGCGGCAACAACGCCACCAAAGGCGGCAAATTGTCGCCCAATGAGCGGTTGATCCGCCCGCTTTGGCGGCAATTGCCTCCATGAAGGGCGGATGATCCGCGATCAACGCGACAACTTGCCGCCAAAAAGGCGGATGCCCCGCGAAGAACGCGACAACTTGCCGCCTTTCGAGCGGAGGATCCGCGAAAAGCACGGCACCGAGCCGCGAACCGACGCGGCCCAACCGACCCCTGGCGCGTCGACGGCGGCGGCGGCCCGATGAGGAGTCTTTCGACTCCCCCGAGCCCGCACGGCCGCCCGCGTGGGGCGGCTGCCCGCGAGCGGCTCGCCGCGCGGAGCTCGCCGAGCGGCTCGGCGTGGGCTACGGCAGCTCGCGACCGCGACGGGAGCAGGTCGAGACGTAGTCCTCGATGAGCGCGCGCTGTTCGGGGCGGAGATCGATGAACTCGATGCCGAAGAAGTGGCGAGCCTCGCTCTGCGAGCGGTGGCGGATGCGCCCGCGCGTCTTGAACGGGCGCGCATTGCCGATCGTGATGATGAGCTCGACGTCGGCCTCGGTGTTGCACCCGGCGAAGTCGTGCGGGACGAAGACGCCGACACCCCCGACGCTGATGTCGCGCGCGAAGAGCACCTCGAGGAAGCCGCTGCCCATGACGTCCACGCGCACTGGATGATCCGGCGGGGGACAGACACGGAGCGCTCGGCGCAGTTCGCGCATCCTAACAAGGTAGCGCACGCGAGCGCGCTGACACCGGCGCGGACGTGCGCGGGTGTCTGCACGCGAGCGCGAAGAGCGGCGGCGACGTGCGCGCGTGTCGGCGCGCGCCGCACCACGCGCTGCTCAAATCCCGTAGTCGGGCTCGCCGAGGGCGTTCGTCAGCTTGTGGAATCGCCGGCTCTCCCGCGCGCGGAACGGTTGCGCGTTCTGGCGATGCATCCCCGCGGGCGCACGACCCGTGTCCGTCGACGCCTCCGACTCGGCCTCGCCGGGCGTCCCGATGTGACACGGGGCGGCCGCCGGGGAGGCAGGCGCCGCGACCTCGGGGAGCGGCTGGGGAAGCGCCGGCATCGGTTCCGGACGCGCCACGGAGACGGGCTTCTCGGCGGGCTCGGCCCTCGGGAGGCGAGCCGCGGCGACGCTGTCCGCTTCCGTTCCGCGCTGCATCACCGCGACGGCGATCACCGCGACGAGCATCCCCATGAACGCCCCGATCGCGACGCGGATCCGGCGCCTGCGAGCGCCCGTTCCGGCGTACGCGCCGAGCAGATCGCGCTGCTGGCTGAGCGGCGACTCGCTCAGCGCCTCGGCGGGCCGGTTCTGCCGCGGCGGGAGCCCGAGTAGCCATTCGACGTCGTCCGGCGTCGGCGCCGGGGCCGTCGCGCTCGGTCTTCGCTCCGACGGCTTCGCTTCCTCCCCCGGCGCCGGCCACGCCGGCGGAGCGAAGCCGGTCGGCGTGGCGCGCGCGAGCGCGTCGCCGAGCGCCTCGGCGAGCTCCTCGGCGGACTGGAAGCGCAGCTCCGGATCTTTCGACAGCGCGTTCTCGCGCCAGGCCTCGAGTCCCGGCGGCACGTCCTCGAGGTAATCCGAGAGCTTCGGCGCTTCATCGGACGCGATGCGCGCGAGCAGCTCGCCCTGCGCCGTGCTCTCGAACGGCGGATGCCCCGTGAGACAGTGAAACGCGATCGCACCGAGCGACCACAGGTCCGCCCGGAAATCGACGGGCTTTCCGAGCGCCTGCTCGGGGCTCGTGTAGAGCGGGAGCGCGACCTGCGGGCCACACTTCGTGGCGCGGTTCAGCGCGCTCCCGTCCCCCGACACGCCGAAGTCGAGCACCTTCGCGACCTCGCCTCCCGGCGTCTGCACGAGGAAGACGTTCTCGGGCTTCAGATCGCGGTGCACGATGCCGAGCTCGTGCGCGCGGGCGAGCGCCCGCGCGACGCCGCACACGATCTCGTGAACGGCGCCCGGATCGAGGCGCCCTTCGCGCCGGAGCCGCACCGCGAGGTCCTCACCCTCCAGCGCCTCGAAGACGAGGAACGGCATGCCGCTCCACTCGCCCTGGTCGAGCACGTTGACGACGTTCTCCGAACGCAGAGCGGTCGCCGCCCGCGCCAACCCCCCCAAGCGCCCCCCCCCCGCCGCCCCAAAAAAACCCCCCAACAAACCCCACCAACCCCC
>CAYYWA010000500.1:0-3483 GCA_964475255.1 uncultured Sorangium sp. | reverse complement strand
GTGACGCGCCGCGGACGCGGGAGCGGCGTGAGCTCGACGCGCTCGCGCTGCTTCGAGCCATCGAGCGTGAGGGTCTGCTCCACGTAGCCCTCGCGCGCGATGCGAAGCTCGATCGGCTCGCCTTCGACGACGTCGATCAGCACCGGGCTCGCGCCGAGGTCCTCGTCCCCGCGGAACACGCGGGCATCGAGCGGCTGCACCGCGAGCACGACCTGCTTCTTCACGGGTTCGGGCGCGGGCGGGGGCGGCGCGGGTGACGCGACCGGCTCGAGCTCGGGCGCGGCCGGCGAGAGCGCGGCCGACGCGAGCGGCGTGGCCTCGGAGCTCGCCGCCGAATCCGGGCGGAGCGCGAACACGAGCGCTCCCGTTGCGGTGAGCGCGACCGCGACGCCGATGCCGAGCAGCTTGGGAAGGCGCGACCGGGGCGCGCCCGGGATCGCGAGCGGCTCGTCCTCCTGCGCGCCGAAGTACTCAGGGGACGACGCCGACCCTCCGAGGTCGGCAGAGCGCGCACGCAGCGCTTCGAGCGCTCTCGGTGCGCGCCCGGCCTTGAAGGCCTCGAGATCCTCCGCGAGCGCTTCGACGTTCGGATAGCGATCGTCCGCGTGCTTCGACAGGCATTTCAGGACGATCGCCTCGAGCCCCGGCGGCACCTCGCCGCCGTTCGGGCGGGGCCGCGAGAGCGGCGGCGGCGCCCGATAGAGGTGCTGCGTGAGGATGGCCATCAGGTTGTCCGCGTCGAAGGGGACGCGCCCGGTGACCATCTCGTAGAGGATCACGCCGAACGAGTACACGTCCCCACGCTGGTCGACGGGCTGCCCCGCCGCTTGCTCGGGAGCCATGTAATGCGGCGTGCCGAACACCGCGCCGGCCCGCGTCAGCCGCGTCGCATTCGCGCCGGACGACACCTTCGCGATCCCGAAATCGAGGACCTTCACGAAATCCGGCTCCGACCCGTGGCGCGTCAGGAAGATGTTGTCGGGCTTGAGATCGCGGTGAACGATCCCCGCAGCGTGCGCGGCCGCGAGCCCGTCGGCGAGCTGCGCGGCAATGTGCAGAATGCGTCCGACGTCGAGCGCGTTCCCGCCCTGGAGCAGCTTCGCGAGCGACGTGCCCGCGAGGTACTCCATGATGAAGTACGTCGACCCGTCCGGGAATTGACCGAAGTCGCTGATGTCGATGATGTGCGGATTGCCGATCGCGCTCGCCGCCTTGGCTTCGTTCAAGAAGCGCTCGGTGACCTCGGGATCCCGCGCGAGGTCCGGGCGCAGCACCTTCATGGCCACCTTCTTGCCGATGATGGTGTGCGAGCAGCGGTACACGACGCCCATGCCCCCCTCGCCGAGGATGGACTCGACGTGATACCGCCCGTCCACCGTCGCGCCGAGGTACGGGTCGCGGCGCACGCTCGCGTCGCCGGCCACGGCGCCCGCGGCCAGCGTGTCCGTGGTCAGGGTCACCACCTTCAAGCCGCTCGGGCGCAACGCGGTGGCGGTGCTGGCAGCCGACTCCGAGAGGCGTCGCCCCGTCGAGGTCGGGTCACCTCCCTCCGGGGGAGCCGGCTTGCTTCGGAGCTCGCTCATCCGTCTGACACCGTCCGTCGATCACCGCGAAAGATGCAAGGTCGACGCCGCTTTCCGCCGAGCGGGTTTCGGGGCTCGATCCTCGCCGTTCCGGCAGACGGCGCCACAGGGCCGCAATGTTTACACACTCGCCTCCGTACCGCCATGCGTGAGACGGTGATTTTCGGCTGTTTGGCCGGCATTTTGCGCCCGGCGCTGGTCGATTTCCGCTTCCATCGAAGCGCGAGCCGGGCCGGGTGGTAGATCGGGGCACCTCCATGGGTTTCCCTCTCGAGCTTGCCCTGCGCTACCTCCGCTCCAAGAAGCGCGCCTTCGTGTCCGTGGGCACGATGTTCGCGGTGCTCGGAGTGATGCTGGGGGTCGCCGCGCTCGCCACCGTCATCAGCGTGACCGGCGGCTTCCGAGCGCAATTCCGCGAGAAGGTGCTGGGCGTGAACGCGCACGTCCTGGTGCTCAAGTATTCGAGCGACTTCCGCGAGTACCGGAAGATCATGGACCAGGTCAAAACGGTGCCTGGCGTGATCGGGGTCGCGCCGTTCGTCATCAGCCCGATGATGGTGACGCACGGCGAGCGCACCGCGACCGGCGTGCTCGTCAAAGGGGTCGATCCCGGGCGCGTTTCCCAGGTGCTCGATCTGCCGCGCCACATCGTGCAGGGCAGCCTGGAGGGGCTGCGGGTCGCGAACGCCAAGCCTCCCGAGCGCCGTCGGCGGACGCGCGCTCCCGAAACGCCGGAGTCGACCGGCGGAGGAGAGGGGACCCAGGGCAAGCGCTCGGTGCTCGAGGAGCTCGAGAAGATCGTCGCCGAGGACAAGGCGCGCGCCGAAAAGCGCGCGTCGAGCGCTTCCGCGGCAGACGCGATCGCCGAGGCCGCGCCGCGCGAGAACCCGGCGCTTTCCGCGCTCGAGCTTCCGGAGGACGCGCCGGTGGGCAGCGTCGTTCCGGAGGGCGGCTATCAGAGCGTGCTCCCCGAGGACGACTTTCTCCCCGCCGAGCTCGATCCGGATCCGTGCGCGGACGCGAGCGCGGTGGCGAAGCTGCCGGGCATCGTGATCGGTACGACGCTCGCGCGGAACCTGGACGTGGGCTTGGGCGGCTGCGTGCAGGTGACGTCGCCCACCATCGGCTATTCGTACTCGCGCGGCGCCATTCGCGCGCCGGTCGCGAAGCAGTTCCGCGTGATCGCGGTGTTCGACGCGGGCTTCGACCAGTACGACGCGAAGCTCGTGTACACCGACCTGTACGAGGCTCAAGCCTTCTACGACGCCGGCGACAGCGTGACCGGCATCGAGATGAAGGTGAACGACATCGAGGACGCGAAGCGCATCGCCGGCGAGATCGAGGAGCGGCTGAAGAGCGGCATCTACAACACGATGGACTGGGAGGAGCTGAATCGCGGACTGTTCACGGCCCTGCAGATCCAGCAAATCCTGATGAGCCTGGTGCTCGCGCTGATCATCGTCGTGGCCGCGTTCACCGTGATCGCGACGCTGATCATGATGGTGCTCGACAAGAAGCGCGACATCGCCGTGCTGAAGGCGATGGGCGCGACCGACGGAGCGTTGCTCCGTTCGTTCGTCTACCAGGGCACGTTGATCGGCGTGGTCGGCACCGTGCTCGGCCTCGGCCTCGGCCTCCTCATCTGCAAGGGCCTCTTGGCCTACGGCGTCCCGCTCGACCCGAAGGTGTACTTCATCTCCCGCGTGCCCGTCCTCGTGCGGGCGAGCGACTTCGCCCTCGTCGGCCTCTTCGCGATCGTCGTCTGCCTCCTCGCTACCGTCTGGCCCGCCCGCCACGCAGCCCGCCTGCGCCCCGCCGAGGCGTTCCGCGAACAAAACTAACTGTGAGCCTTCGCGTCTCAGGGGCCGCCCTCCCGCCGATCCTTCCCGCTGCCCCGTAC
>CAYYWA010000499.1:0-3497 GCA_964475255.1 uncultured Sorangium sp. | reverse complement strand
CCCACGACCTCCGCGCCTCCATCCTCGCCCTCACGCACCCCTGGCGCGACCCCGCTCCCACCGCGGCGCTTTTCGGCGAACGCGAGCTCCAAAGCGCTCAGACCCAGGAGCCGCGGGTCCCAGCGCTCTACGACTAGGAGTGAAGGCGCGCGACAACGCGCGCAAGCTCGGCGCGAAGGGCGTCCAGTTCCGGCTCGGAGACGCGGGATTTCGTGGCGGAGAGGGAGATGCCGACGAGGGGGGCGGCGGCTCGCGCCGTGGCGGAGTCTAGCCGACGCTGCGCGAGCACGACAAAAGAGCGCTGCGACGGCGCCAGCGAAGCCGCCGGCGCCATCGCAGCCACGGTAACCCCACGCGTCACGTCAGCGGTGGAAGACCCAGCGAGACGCGTTTCCGGAGCAGGATGTGCTTTGACCGATGCTGCCGTTGGAGTTTCGGATCATGCACCGCGAGGAAAATTGACGCGGGCGAATGGTGTTGAATCCACCGGAGCTCGTGACGAACTGCCAGTCCTGGAACGCCGAGGTGCTGCACGGGGCCACATCGATGGCCGTGGTGCTCGAGTTCGCTTGCAAGCAGTAGGGGGTACCCGACGAGGTCAGGTGGCGTGTGTTCTGAACGCGGTAGTAGCTGCCGTTGGCGACGAGCTTCCAATATTGATTGTCCGTGGGTTGGGAACGGCCGTCGCACTCGTAGGTCCCCGCGACGAGCGGATTGCCGCTTTCGCCGATGCACTGGCCGGTGCTGGCGTTCACGAGAAAGCCGAGCGCGCCGTTGGCGACGATGCTCTGTGAGAGAAGATGCGGATTCTGTATCCAGCGGTATACATTGCCCGTGCGGGCGAAAAACGTGGTGCTGGAGCCGGCAAGGCCCGCAGCGGTGATCCCGATGATCGAGGAGCTGCTGGTCGCAGTGGAGCCACTGAAGACGGGACCGCCCGAGTCGCCGGTTTGACCCGTGGGGTTGCCGAAATCCTGGAAGTAGCGCGTGAAGCGCGGAAGGCTCGTGCTGCCTTGGGCAGCCGCAGTCATGTTCCCCCGACGCTTGTTGAAACTTCCGTAGCCGACGAAGACGCCCTGGGTGTTGGTTCCGACGTACCCGCTCCCCGGAAGCGGGCGGGAGGGATACGGCAGTGACGTGTTGATCGTGAAGACGCCGACGTCGTAGGCGTTCTCCGAGCTCAGCGAAGCGACAGCCTTGTAGAGGGCATACGATGGATGGACGAAGGAGAACGTCACGGTGTAGAAAGGGGGGCCGAGATCGCCACTCGCCGCGTTGGTGATCGCGATCTGGCCGCCCGGGAAGGTGTTCTCGATGCAGTGCGCGGCCGTGAGGTACTGGTGCACACCGATCTTGGTCGCCGTGCAAACATCACCGAGCAGGCCATTGTCCACCTCGGCGATGCGCACCACCGAGTTGAACGGCGACACATTTTGCGCTTCGGTAATGTTCGTGCCCCCGATGATCGCGCTTTCGGTCGTGCCGAGCTCGAGTTCTTCTTCGGTCGTGGTGAGGTCGGCAGCGCAGCCCGCTAGCATCAGCGCGAGGCCAATTGGGGATACGAACGAGCGAGCAGAACGAATGAGAGGCTGAGTCGTATTGGGTTGAGTCATTGAGAGGCTCCGATAGGTGGACTTGCTGAGTCCGCGCCGAAAACTAGCCAGCTGCCCCACGTCGCATCATGGCCGAACGCGACAAAGGTACGTGTGCATCCCCGGCGTCTCCACGCTCACGTCACTGCTTCAGCGAAATGCAGCGCGCACGCACCGTGGTGTTGCCGCCCGTGCCGCTGCTCGCGTAGAGGGACCGGGGCTTCCGTGGCCGTCATTGAATGCGCCTAGCGCGGGACCATGAGAGCTCGGGGCGTACGCCAACGACGCCTGCCCGAGCCTCCTCGAGTCGACAAAGCATTTGAGAAGAATTTGAGGATGCTCTGAGGACCTTAAGAACCGCTGGCTCCTACGCTTCGGCTGGCGACGGACTCGGCTGCGGCACATGAGGGGAGAAGCGATCACCACTCGTTCGACGGGCGGCGCCTCCCGGCACGAGAGTGCCGCGAGCTCGATCAGCGCTCGCATCAAGGCGCTCGCGCTCACCAGCCACGACGTGTTCTCGCTGGCGCGGTACGCCCGGCAGCTGGCGACTACGCCGCGGACCCTTCAGCGGCGTTTACGGGCCGAAGGCACCACGTACCGCACGCTGCTCGCCGAGATTCGCCTCGAGCTCGCGGTTCGGGCTCTCGCCCACGGCTCGAACGCCTCGGCGTCGGTCGCGAGCGGCTTCGCGGACGAAGCCTCGTTCTACCGGGCCTTCAAGCGCTGGACCGGCAGCACGCCGCGCCGTTTCGTCGCAACGGGGAGCGGGGAACGCGCGCTCCCGCTCGGGCGCGGGCGCCGACCCGACCCGCGCATCCCAAGGAGTGTGGCACACGGCGAGATTCTGTCTGGAAACGGCAAAAAGGCGACCCTACTCTCGTCGGTCGTGAGGGAGCGTTCTTCCGGTTCTCGCACCCGCGCCGCACCCGCCCCGAGCGGGGCGGCCAGCCCGGCGCGCGTCTTCGTGTTTCCTCCGTTTCGGCTGGATGCGCTCAACGAGCAGCTGTGGCGGGACGACCAGCTGATCGGGCTGCGGCACCGCCCGCTCCGGATCTTGTGCTACCTGCTCGAGCGCCCGCGGGAGCTGGTCACGAAGGAGCAGTTGTTGCGCGACTTGTGGCCGGACGAATACGTCGGCGAAGGCGTGCTCGCGACGTATTTGAGCGAGATACGCAAAGCTCTGGGCGACTCGGCGCGCTCGTCCCGATTCATCGAGACCGCCCACGGGCGCGGCTATCGCTTCATCGGCGCTCTCGTCCCGGAGCGCGCGTCGTCACCGCCACCGCCGGAGCGCGCTCGCTCGAGCTTCCCGCCTCCCTCCGGGACGGCGCCGTTCGTGGGCCGCCAGCGTGAGCTCGGCATCTTGCGCGAGGCGCTCGAGCGTGCTTCGGCGGCGCGCCGCGAAGTGCTGTTCATCTCCGGTGAAGCCGGCATCGGGAAGATTCAGCTGGTGCGAGCCTTCCTGGAGCAGATGGGCGCAGAGGGCGCCGCGTTGGTCGCCTGGGGTCAATGTGTCGACCAATACGGCGTCGGCGAGCCGTACTTGCCGGTGCTCGAAGCGCTGAGCCGCCTGGCGCGCACCGAGAGCGCGCTGCTCGTCGAGGTGTTGTGCAAGTACGCGCCGTCGTGGTCCGCGCTGCTGCCGACGGTGTCGGTCGAGCACGCGGTCAGCGAGCGGCCAGTGATGCCTGAGCGCATGCTGCGCGAAATGGCCGAAGCCCTCGAGGTGCTCACGCGGGATCGCGTGTTGATTCTGTGGCTCGACGACTTGCAGTGGGCGGAACCGTCGACCCTCGATCTGATCGGCTACGTCGCGCAGCGCGGTGACCCGGCGCGGCTGTTGCTGCTCCAGACCCCTCGCCGCGAAGAAGCGCGCGCGAGCGAGCGCCTGGGTCTATTGGA
>CAYYWA010000498.1:2848-3520 GCA_964475255.1 uncultured Sorangium sp. | reverse complement strand
CCCCGAGCCCGAGCTGCTGGCCCCCGCGGGCGATCCCGACGCGCCGCCCGAAGCGTCGGCGCCTCCCGACGGGCCCGAGCCCGATACACCTCCGGCGCCGTTCTCGCTAGGTTTGCCCGCGGAGGCCCCGCCGTTCGGGGCGCCACCGCCATGGCTTCCTCCCGAGGACTCGGCCGGAGCCGCGGGCTCGTTCGAGCCGCACGCCACGGACGCCACGAGGGCGACCAGCCCCGTCGCGGACGCCCAGACGAAATCGCGGCTCTCGATCACTCAGAACGATAGTACCGAGACGCGGGCGCAGGCGGCGCGTCCCACGCAAGTCCATCGTGGCGGAACGAATGCAGCGTCAACCGAGCGCCGAGCGCACGAGCACGCGCGGACTTCAGAACGTGATGACGACCGAGCTCGCCGAACGACGCGCGGGGCCGTGATGAACGGCCTCGATGTTGTTGCCGTCCGGATCGAGCAGAAACGCGGCGTAGTAGCCGGGATGATACGGCCGCTCCCCGGGCGGACCGTTGTCACGTCCCCCGGCGTCGAGCCCGGCTCGGTAGAACGCGTCGACGGCTTGTCGGTCCGCTGCCTGGAACGCGAGGTGAACGCGCCCGGTGAGCTGACCCGCCGAGGCCTGCGATTGTTGGCTGGAAATGAAGAGCTCGTCTGCCCAAAACC
>CAYYWA010000498.1:0-2838 GCA_964475255.1 uncultured Sorangium sp. | reverse complement strand
TGAGCGCCGGGTCGAGCTCCAAGGTGTTCGCCAGCTCCGACGCGCTCGCCCTCGCCGCCGAGAGGGATCCCCAAAGTGCCGAGAACGGCACGATAAAAGCGCTTGCTCGCTTCGACGTCCCTCACGACCAGCTGCACGTGATCCAGCATTCGCCCGCGGTGAAGCTCCGACGTCTCCATGAGCGAAGGCTACCACCGGGGCCCGCGCTCGACACCTCCGTCCGGTGGACACTACGCGTCGCGACAACGCTCCGTCGCCTCGATCGTCTCGATGGGGTGTCTCCGCGACACTGCGGAAAAACAGCGCCGCCGCAAAGGCAAGCTCCATGACGAAGCCGCCGGCCGACCGAGGGCGAATTCGCGTGAATTCGACGTGGAATCGGTTGCAGGTCGGCAGCGCTTTCGCGCTATGGTTCCGTGCCCTCGTCGGAGAGATTGCTGCTCATGATGCGGTCCCTGCGTTGCTGGTCGTTCACCCTCGGGCTGCTCGCCTTCCCCTTCGTCGCGTGCGACTACGGTCAGACGAGTGATCTTCCCGCTGGTCAAGGGCAGAGCACGACGGGCTCCGGCGGCACGCCTCCGAGCAGCGGGGGAGCTCCCGCACAGTCCGGGGGCACTGCGACGAGCGGAGGAGCTGGGACGAGCGGCGCTTCCGGAATGGATGCGGGCGGAGGCGGGAGCGCCGGAACGGCGGGCGCGCCGGTTCAGCCGCCAGCGACGGGCGGCACCGGAGATCCGTCGACGGGCGGCACGCCCAACAACGACGCCGGCGCGGACGGCTCGGGACCCGAGCCGGGTCCGGGCGGTGCGGGCGGCGCGAGCGGCGGCTCCGAGCCGGAACCAACGTCCGGCGGCGCGGCGGGGATCCCCGAGCCCACGTGCGACGACGACGAGTGCGCGTTCGATTGCACGGAGAAGGGGTCCTGCGCCGGGCGCATCGAGTGTCCCGAATACGTCGATTGCACCGTGACGTGCGGCGAAGGCGCTTGCGCGGGCGGTGTGCAGTGCCACGAGGAGACCGGCAAGTGCACGATCACGTGCGAAGGCGAGGACTCGTGTGCGGGCGAGATCACCTGCGAGGGCCACGACGGCTGCACGGTGAAGTGCCTCGGGCAAGGCTCCTGTGACGACGGCGTGCGCGCCGACAACGGCGGTCGCATCGAGGTCGAGTGCAACGGCCTCCGCTCGTGCGGTGGCGACGTCATCGGCAATGCTCCCGACGTCGCGATCTATTGCAACGGGCAGGGCTCGTGCCGCAACCTCGTCCAATGCAACACCGATCGCTGCGAGGTGCGCTGCAACGGCCAAAACTCGTGCAGCGGCACGGTGCAGTGCAACACCGGCAACAAGATCGGCGACTGCCCCTGACCGCACGCCGGCAGCCCGCGCCGGCGACGCTCCCCGTCACGGGCCTGGGCGCGTTCCCGATCGTTCGTCGCGGGGTCGAGCGCCGCGCGAGCATCCGGAGGGGCCGGCGCATCCGCTAGCTCGATCATGGACCGCGCCCTCATTTCCCAAGAGCTCGCCGTGCTCCGCTCGGCAGACTCCGTCGAGCTCGGCCCGGTCGGGGTCGGCGCCGTGCGAACCCGCGGCTACGAGGCCTTCTCGACGCTGCGGGCGCATCGCGCCGAGCTCGCCCAGTCGCGCGCCGAGCTCCACGAGCTCCTGAACGCCCCCTCCCCGGCGGCTCGCCTCTATGCGGCGCTCCTCTTGAAGGAGCTCGATGCCAGTGAGGGAGAGCGGGCGCTCGAAGCGCTCGCGCCGTCCGAAGAGCCGCTCACGGTGTGGCCGGGAGGCTGCTCGCCGCTGCCGACGAAGACGCTCGGCGAGGCCGCGAAAGACTTGGCCAAGACGCGTCCCGAGCCGCCGCGAAACCGCCTGGCAGAGGCGCTCGTCGCAGGCTTGTGGCTCGCGTTTCCGATCGTGCTCGTCGCGCTCCTCGTCGTGAGATCGTGCCAGTAGCGACTCCCCGAGCGCGGGAAGGGCGCGCTCGACGTCCGCTTCGATCCGAGCCGACGATCAGGGAAACGGGCTCGTGTAGTCGGAGCGCGTGGGAAGGCCGCGTTCTTGGCGATAGCCGTTCTCCTTCGCGACCGTGTCGTACTCCTCGAAGTTGTTCCAGCGTTGGTCCCAGCCGTGTGCGTCGCTCACGCCCTGCCCGCGCATCCGCCCCTCGGTCGCGTTGGCAGCGTGATTCATCTCGTGCAGCAGGATGCCGTCGGAAGACGTTTGCTTCGGGGCGCCCGGGTACCCGCCGCTCGGGTGATTCGCCCAGTGCGCGGGGTTGTGGGCGACCATCGCGTCGGACCCCGCGCCAGGCCGCTTCGTGGCCAGGTCCATGAGGCCGTCTGGGCCCATCGGGGCGGCCCACGCATTGTGCGGCGACCACGCGGGCCCGTTCTTCGTCGGAAACCAGCCGTCGTACGGGACCATGCGGACGGATTTCTTGCTCCGCTCGATGCGCCTCAACACCTCCCGCCCCGTACGCGTCGACGCGATCCGGTGCAGGTCGTCGAGCATGGCTTGCGTCCACCCCGGAGGGGCAACGGCGTCGTCGAGCACCAACGCGCCTTTCTTGAGCAGCTTGTCGACATAGGAGCGCGCGCTGGCTCTACGAGCCACCGCGCCGACGCCCTTGAACACCGCCTTGAGCGCCTGCGCCACGGCCAAGCTGAAGATGGACGGCATCGGGATGCCGCCGACCTGCACGTTCGGGCTCCCGGGAGGCAGGGTCGTCCCGATCATCGGACCCAGCGGCGGATCGCTCGGCCGCGGCGCGGAGAAGAGGCAGTGCTTCGTGATATCGACGCCGACGCGCGCGGCCCGCGCCCCCTCGATC
>CAYYWA010000497.1:0-3521 GCA_964475255.1 uncultured Sorangium sp. | reverse complement strand
GCTCGACGCTGTTTTCCGCATATTTCGGCGCGTTCCTAACCGTTTGTCGCTCTAGGCGCTCGTTTGGGGGTGAGGCAAATCGCCGCGTCTGAAGCTCATGCCGCCTTCGTCGAACGGCGCTCGGCGAAAAATACGCAGCGCGCCTCCCGTAGAAGCCCGCTCATCTGCGACCCTCCCACAAGCCATCAATGACCTCACACCTGCGCCATCTTCTGAGACGCTGTCCGACCGGCGCGCTTCTGCCCCACTCGTGCAGCGCGCTGCGTGCGGCATCATCGGGAGCCGTCTCTGCGGTTCCCTCCTACCTGACGGGGTACTTGCGAGGGAGGCGCGAAAGCCGGCCGTCTGAACACAGCCGCCTTGGCTAGCAGTTGGTGCAGTTCGAGCTGGGGGGCAACGCCCTGCGCCTTGAAACGACGACGTCGCGCCAGGCAGACCAACCACGGCACAAATGTTCAGCCCACCGAGGCAGACTGGCCGCCACAATCCTCGGGGAAATCGCGCCATGTGAGTCCGGCCCCTGCTTTTGCATGCTGGCAAGACTGGCCAGGCTTGACTTGTACCTTTTTTGGTACATCTACTACTAGGCAAACGGATGATTTGCTGGGTACACGGATGAGCGGAGCGTCCCCTCCGTTCAGTCTCAAGTGCGTCTTCTTTCCCGACGACGATCGTGAGGGTCCCGTCGGCCGCTGGTTCCGAAGCCTACCAAAGGACGTCAGAACGAAAATTGGTCGAGACATACGGTACGTACAGAACTTCTGGCCGGTTGGGCCCCCGCATGTCGACAGCTTGGGCGACGGTACATACGAAGTACGCACCTCCTGCAACCGAGTTGAATACAGAGTCGCATTTGTCATCCGCGATGGCGAGATGATCCTCCTGCATGGCTTCACGAAGAAGACAAAAAAGACATCCGGCAAAGATTTACAAGTAATTCGACAACGCAAGAAACAGGCAATGGAGCCATGACCAAACGCGCGCGATATACGTTCGATGCTCTTCTCGAGGAACTTGGAGATCTCGAAGAGGTTAGCCAGCGTTCACTAAAGAAGGGAATTTCGGAAGCTGCTCGCGCTCGAATGACTGAGCGCAGAATCACAAAGCAGAAGCTTTCTCAGCGGATGAACACGAGTCGCGCCCAGGTCGATAGAATTCTCGACCCGGACGACACAAGCATCACACTGGCAACGCTAGTCAAGCTAGCTCTTGCACTGGAACTCGAGGCAGTCATCATGCTTCGGCGGAAGGAGGAAGCGACCGACCGAGCTCTCCAGTGCACTACTGGCATCTCCCCTGACGGGACGAAGGCGGCCATGGCCCGAGTCGTAGAACTGTTTCCCGATTGCAGACTCGAAGCGGGACCTCCAGTATACGATCATGCCGAGTCAACGACCGTGGCTTTTACAGGCGAGGTAAACGCGGCGTGACCACTGCTCCGCTTGATATTGGAAAAGCATCCGAAGCCTCGACAAAGCTTCGGATTGTGCATATCTCGATACTCGCCCTGCAGGCGCAAGCGCATCAGATCAACGTTCGGGGCCCGCTACGCTACGAAGTTGCTCATCGACCGGCGACATGGAGCAAATTGGGAAACGATGCGCTCATATGTCTCTTCGCCATCGACACGGTTATAGAGCTGTCCGATACCGGCACAAAAGCCGCTGAGATCTCCGTAACCCTAAGATCAGAGTATAGACTCGAAGAGTCATTCGAGGTCGGCAAAGACGAACACCTGCTACCCCACTATGTTGGAATCGTGGCGAGATTGCACGCTTGGCCATACTTCCGCGCAGAAGTTCAGACTCTTAGCACGAAAATCGGAATTCCGCCGCTTACGCTCCCTGTACTTCTCGCCGGGCATACGGTACGGCTTCCGGTTGAACAATACTTGGAAGAACCCGTCCCCGAATCAGCCAACCGAGGCGAGCGGCCAACCAAAAAGCGCTCCGTAAAGGCACGGCGCGCCAAGGCAGCTCGATAGGCTGCGCATTCACGAACAAGCGTGCGAATAGCCGTAGAGCTGCCCGTGGAGGTCGAGCACGCGAATCCTCGCGGGCGCGCCGTCCTCTCGGGCCGAGAGCTCTCGCAGGGCGACTTGCTGCGCTCGACTCGCCTCGACCCGAGTTGGTGGGCTCTGCTACGTTGCACGCCGTGAGGCTGATGGCATGACGGAAGGGACGTAAGTTCTCGCCCTGCCCCGTCGTGACGAGCTGAGGAAAGCCTGCTCGAGCGCTCCCGCGATGACGAGAGCAACGGAGCCTGTCGGCGCGCCGCGGACACCGCCTTCGAGGCTGCATTCTGCGGAGCGACCCGACGTGCTCGGCGGGGATTCGTCGAGGTCGAGCGCGGTACCGGCAGTGGGGATCGTGCTGCCACCGGCTTCGCCCGAAGGCTCCTCGGGCTCGCCGCCTGGCACGCCGGCAGTGCCACCGCTCGCGTTCGGCGGCGCGAAGCCGTTGCCGTCTCCCGCAGCGCCGAGGGTCGCTCCCGCACCGGGAGCGGGATCGTTGGCTTCCCTACCGGCGCCCGCCGTTGGCTCCGGCGGGGCGTCGCGATCCGCGCGCGCGGTGCCCGGATCTAGGGCAGGACGTGTTGCTTGAGGATGGGCCAGGCGACGTTGGCGTTGCCGGCTTCGTGACCGCCGCCCTGCTTGGTGCAGAGGACGACGTCGACTCCGTCCTTGCAGCCGGAGTACTTGGAGCACCCTTGAGCGTCGGTGGCCGAAGGCGAGCCGCTGCACTCGTTGAAGTCGGCCCACCACTCGAAGGTCGACTGGGCGCCGAGGAAGGTGATGGCCATGCCCGGGACGACCGAGGAAAAACCACCGTTGTAGGGCACGATCGGGTCGGAGGTGCCGCGGAACGAGACGACCGTGATCGGGCGCTCGGGCTTGCAGGTGCCGACGTTCTCTTCGAGAAGATCGAACGCGGCCGGGGCGACGGCGGCGAAGAGATCGGAGGCGTGGCACGCGAGGTAGTGGGACATGCCGCCGCCCATGGAGAAGCCGACGGCGTAAATGCGCTTGGGATCGATGCACGCCTCCTCTTGGACTTGTGCCACGAGCGCCCGAGCGAAGGCGACGTCGTCGACGTTCGCGACGCAGCAGGGGCCAACGTTCCACGCGTTTCCGGAAGGCCCGGACTGGCCGCTCGGAAAGGCCATGATGACGCCCTCGGCGTCGGTCAGCTTGGGATAGGGAGAGCCGTTGCGCTCGGAGGGGCCGGAGCCGCCGAGCGGATGGAAGTCGACGATGAGGGGGACGGGCTTGGTGCCGTCGTATTGCTGCGGCACGTGGAGGACGTAGCTGCGGTTCGCGCCACCGACCTGGACCATCTTCGTCGTGTCGCCCGCCTTCAGAGGCGTTGACGGACAGCTCACCGTGGAGCCGCCGCCGCTGCCGCCGGATTCCCCGGCGGTGCCGCCGTCACCGCCGCTCGTGCCGCCGAGTCCCGCGGCCCCGCCGCCGGGCTCGGTGCCGCCCTCGCCCGTTCCACCATTCCCGGCATCGGTCATCCCCC
>CAYYWA010000496.1:0-3541 GCA_964475255.1 uncultured Sorangium sp. | reverse complement strand
CCCGTTTGAGCACCCGCAAACACCCTTGTGCCAGGAGAAACAACCGCGCTTCGCAGGCGGCTCGGGCACCGCGCCTGCGGCCCCAACGAACGCGTGCATCAGAACCCAAACGAACCCGGCTGCCATGAAGCGCTTGATCATCGTTGTCTCCCCGTCCGCGAACGCGACGCAGATCCTGAACCGTACCAGTCTTCGAAGAGCCTCGAAATGGGGTGCGTTCAATCAGTACGGCGACGTGAGGAGCGTGCCCACGGAGCTCGACCTCGTCGAAATGTCGAGGACCCCTACCGATCTTCGACCTCGGTTCGGTCCGACCGAAATCCGAGTGAGTGACCCAACGGCACGCGCGTCCCGGAGGGAACGAGACGACTCGAATCCTTCGAGTGCCAAGTCTCTCTGCCGCTGAATCCCGGTGCGCCCGCGCATTGCATTGCTGGCACGATCCGTGTATTCGGGTTCCGATGGCCTTCCGCTTCCGGAAAAGCTTCAAGCTCGCGCCCGGAGTTCGGATGAACCTGAGCACGAGGGGAGCGTCCCTCTCGCTGGGTGGGCGCGGCTTCACGACGAACCTGTCGTCTCGAGGCGTGCGGCAGACCGTTTCGGTTCCCGGCACGGGCATCTCCTGGTCGGAGACGTACCGCGCCTCGACGGCCACGGGGTCGCGGGCGAGCCGAGAGCTGGCCCGCGCACGACGAGAGGCCCAGTACCAGGAGGCGCTGCAAGTCGTCGAGCAGGAAGAGGAGCGACTCCGCGACATCATCGAGGACTGGCGCGCGATGCCGGACATCCCGGATCAGAGCACCATAGCGGCGGCCCTCCAGCTCGGTTCCTACGAGGCCACGCCCACACCGCCAGTGCTCGATCTCGACCGCGCCAAGCACGACCTCAGCGGGACCATCCGAGAAAATGTGGCGCCGCAGCACTCGAAGCTGCCGTTCTACATCGCGTTCGGTCTCCTCTCCGTGGGCATCGTGCATTTCGCCATGACTGGCGACGGAGTGCTCGCCGGTCCGGCCTTCCTCATTTTCCTGATCGGCGTCCCACCCTGGGCGATCTGGCGCCTCGTCAAAATCGCACGACAGGCCCGTGAGCAGACAGAAGGTCGATGGCCAGAAGTCGAGCAGGCGGCCCGCGCCCGCCACGAAGCCGCCCTGCGCGAGTTCCAAGAGCGAGAAGCCGAAACGAGGCGCAATTGGGAACAGACCGAGCATGCTCGGGTCGATGCCCTGCGTCGTCTCCTCGCCGGCGAGCCCGCATGCGTAGACGAGGCCGTCCAGGAAGCGCTCGAAGACCTCGACTTCCCCTTCGAGGCGACCTGCTCGGCCTCCGTCCTCTCCGACGGAACCGTCGGTGTCGTCGTCGACCTCCCCGAGCTCGAGGACGTCATCCCCGAAACCCGCTCGAAAGCACTGAAGAACGGAACCCTCAAGCAAGTCCGTCTCTCCCTGCGCGATCGACGCGAAGCCTGGCGCCATCTCGTCCTCGGCATCGCCCTCCAACTCGGCCGCACCGTCTGCGCAGCCGCCCCCTCCGTTCCCCGCGTGCGAATCGCCGGCTACAGCCAACGCCGCCAACGCACCGGCCTCATCGCCGACGAATGGGTCTACGAGCTCCCCCTCGATCGCCCCTTCCTCGCCACCCTACGTCCCGAATCCGTCGATCCCTCCACTCTGCTCCGCCTCCCAGACGCCCGCGTCCTGCCCATGGCCGACGGCAACCTCAAGAAGATCCCGGCACCGGCGTGGGTCGACGAAGTCGCTGCTGAGTAGTGTTGCGTGGGCACCGGTGGCATGTCGGGCGGACGCGCGGGGGGGCAGGGTCGATACGCACGCAGTGCTGCCGTCGGCCTTGCGGCCTTCTCTTCAGTTGCACTAGGAAGCCAAGTCCTGACGAACTGGCCAAATGCGCGCTTGGCGGCAAGTCGAAGACTTTGACGAGAATGTCCTCGCCTGTGTCGGCTTGCCCGAGTTCATTGGCGGTCCACCAGACTTCGTGTACACAGTCGATGAACTGCACAACGCTGCGGCGAGATTGACGTGAGGGAGCTGAGTTCTTGCCCACGGTCTGCAACCGAAGACGTGTGAAACCAAGGGTCCGTGACTACGAGGGTCTGTTTCGCTCCGCGCGAACAAGATCAAGCTGTATGATCTGGTCTCGCTCCTCGGGTGTTTCCTCGGGAAGCGACACGCCAGCCACTTTCTCGAACGTGTGCTTGCGCCACCTTAGACGTCGGCAGACTTCGACCGGAGGCGTCCGGAAATGCTTCTCGATTTCGGCAAGCGAGAGTTGGATGAGCTCTGGCTCCTCGACTTCGAGCTCGTCTGGTTCTCCTTTCAACCAGCCCTGGGCGGCCATGTACTTGTAAGCTCTTTGATACTGGGCCGCGTCGATTAGCCGGAGATCGTAGGCTCGACGCACCTGGGCAGCCACGCTTGTGCCCCAACGCTTTTTCAGTCGGAAAAGCGCTGCCCAGTCCATCCGCTGCCCGCGCGGGAACTCTCGGATATAGCCTGCCCTGGGAAGAAGAAGTGCGCTTGCGAAACGATCTGCTTGCCTTTCCGTCTCGACATCTCCAGTCGTGAGACCCCCGTGCATGACGAGGTGTCCCGCCTCGTGGGCCAGATCGAATCGGGTGCGAGAGGGTGCGCCCTTTTCCGTGTTGAGGACGACTACACTCCGTTTCCCTGCGCGTGAGAACGCGTCCACCTTCGTCGACGAACCTTCGAATCGCGTAACCACAACTCCGGCACGTTCTATGACGCGGGTCAAGGTCTTGATCGGCACGTCGCGTCCAAGACCCCACTGTATTCGGCAGCGGTCGGCGGCACTCTCGATGTCTTCGATGCTTCGGGGACGGAAGCTGGGGACATTCTCTGCTGGCAGCGCGAGGATCTCTTCGATGTAGCTCACCAGCGCGCCGAACAACGTGCCGTGTGCCAGCACGCGAGTGCGTACGGAGACGGGCGTCGTCGAGCGGCGTCTAAAATGGCACTCCTCATCCCGGAATTCGTCAACAAGGGCCTGGTAGAAGAATGTGGTGGCGAAGCCGGTCGCATCGGCGATAGCCTCAAGCATAAGGGGTGCCGGGAACTTATGCCCGGTTTCCAAGTATCCGATGTACTGATGCGTTACCCCAATGCGCTCGCCCAACTCGGCTTGCGTCCAGCCGTTGAAGGCGCGTGCGAGTCGAACTCGAGCACCTGAGAATTCAGCTCGGGTCGCTCGCGCCAAGTTTCTCCTCCTTGGTTGGCTGTGGAGTCTTGGGTGTCACGAGCGGCGGTTCGAGGTCTACACCGTCGCGGACGACGTAAGTGATCGGGGAAAGGGCGGAAACGGGCGTGTCCATTGGGATAAAGTAGAGATTTCTCGTCTCCTTATTCTCGTTGGCTTGAAACACAGCGATGCGCAGGACGGAGCCATCATCGTGGGTCTCGATTGCGAGCAGCCAGAACCAACCATCGCCGGCTGCAAGTTCATCTTCAAAAAGTAAGCCCCTTATACAGGGCCTGCTGGTTGCGCGCGAGGAGGTGTTCAGACTCTG
>CAYYWA010000495.1:0-3553 GCA_964475255.1 uncultured Sorangium sp. | reverse complement strand
ATTTCCCCTTGCGGCGCGAGGCGGCGATCTTGTCGCGCGTGCGCTCGGCGATCATTCCCGCGCGCTGCTCAATGAGGTGCGCGAGCTCGTACGCCTGGCCCGTGAGCTGGCGGAGCAGATGGATGCCCCGAAGGCCGACGACGAGGCGCTGCTCGAGGTCCGGGTGCTGCGGGCGGCTGAGCGCGTCGAGGCGCACCTTGGGCCCCGTGAGGGCGCCGACGTTGGCCCACGTCGCGCCGCGGACCCGGAGGACGGCCCATGATCGCCCCTGTCGCGTCGGGCCGCCCACGTGGCCACGAGGACGCAATGGCAGCGACCACGCGCGCGCCGAGCGCGCGCGCGCCGACCGCCGGTAAGAGAGAAAAGCGGCGGTTCGTCGACAGCGCCAAGCGAGTTCTCGCGGGGTTGGGGGCGCTGTTCGGGCGCCGTCTTGCCGTCCTCAACCGCCGCTTTCCCTGGCTCGAGCGCCTCGCGCTCGGCCCTGCGCCCGCGGCGGCGGGCGCATTAGCGCCTCCGAGGGCCGGCACCTGCCTACAACCTGCCGCATGTAGGGGGGGAGGGTCCGGCTTTCGTGCCCGAGCGCCCGCCAGGCGCAGTGCCTGGGCCCGTTTTCGAGCGCGGCAGTTTTGGGAAACTGAGCGGCCCAGAAATTACGAACCGAGCACGGTCCGCCAAACTGAGCAGCGAGGCTCGTTCGGATATGCCGTGCAGGTGGCGTCGAAACTGAGCGGCGCCTCGTCGCGCGTCCGCCTCACGCCCTGCTTGTCAGCAGATGAGCCCCTGCACCGACCGGAGCAGCTCCTCGTCGGACGGGTGCGTGTAGATGCTCGTCGTGAGGACCGACTTGTGGCGGGCGAAGCGCTGCGTGAGCCGGAGGTCGCGGCTCGCGCGGTAGAGGTTCGTGCAGGCGGTGTGCCGCAGCGCGTGGAAGTTGAAGCGGCGATCGAAGCCGGCGCGCTGCTGCCAGACGCCGAAGGCGTGGCGCAGCTGGCGCGCGGAGAGCCGGCGCCCGAGGCGGCTCACGAACACCGGCGTGCTCGGCGTGATGATTTCGCCGGCGCGCTTGCGCCCGGCGAGGAGCTTCTCGAGCTTGGCTCGCACGACATCGGGGAGCAGCACCTCCTGCGGCGCGGGCTCTTGGCTCGCTCGCTTGAAGACGCGCAGCGAGATCCGGCGCTTCGCGCGCCCTGCCTCGTCGAACAGGTCGCCGACGTCGAGCGCGAGGATCTCGTGCTCGCGCAGCCCGGCGCCGAGCGCGAGGCTGTAGATGACGTGGTCACGGAACCCGTCCTTGCGCTGCCCTGTGACCTTCAGCAGCAGACGCTGCTCGGCCTCCGTGAGCGTGCGCGCGGGTCGCGAGGTGGCGTCGGCGTAGGCGGTCATGGCGGCTCTCCTTGTCGCGGCGCGCGGCCGCGCACGAGCCCATACAGGCTTCGGTTCCCGAGGAAGGCAAGGTCTCGGACGACCTCGCGGAGGGCCGCATGACGCTCGGGATCGTCAAGCGCACCGAGGAAGAGTTCGCCGAGTGGCTCGCCACGGAAAGCGGCTTCATCGAGGGGCTCGCGTCCTACGACGACGAGCCCGTTGCGCTCGAGCAGTACCAGCGGGAGTTCCTCGCCAACCGCGCGCGGTTCCGGTGGGTCACGAAGAGCCGCCAGGTCGGCTTCTCGTTCCTGTTCGCCCTCGAGGCGCTCGCCCGCTGCCACCTGCGCGAGAAGCACACGGCCGTGTTCGTCTCGTACAACCTCGACGACGCGAAGGAGAAGATCCTCATCGCGCGGCAGGTCCACGAGGAGCTCCCCCTCGCGTACCAGAAGCGGCTCGTCGTCGACTCGAAGACCGAGCTCGCCTTCGAGTCGAACGGCGCGAGCAAGCGGCTCTCGCGCATCCTCTCGCATCCTTCGAAGGCGCCGCGCGGCAAGAAGGGCGACGTCTACCTCGACGAGCTCGCGCACTACGTGAACGACCGCGAGGTGTACCGGGGCTCGACGGCGCTCATCCTGCGGAGCAACGGGCAGCTCACCGGATGCAGCACCCCGCTCGGCCGTCGCGGCATCTTCTGGGAGATCGCGAACGAGGAGCTGCGGAAGTACCCGCACCACACGCGGCAGCTCGTGCCCTGGTGGCTGTGCCGGTTCTTCTCGACCGACGTGCTCACCGCGTCCGCGGTCGCGCACGATCTCTCCACCGAAGAGCGCGTCGCGCGCTTCGGTCGCCCGACGATCGTCGAGCAGTTCGACTCCCTGCCGATCGAGGACTTCCAGCAGGAATTCGAGGGGAAGTTCGTCGACGAGACGTACAGCTTCTTCCCGTACGAGCTCATCCTGCCGTGCACGAGCGACGAGCTCGTGCTCTACGACGAGCCGACGAGCGTGCGCGCGCCCGAGGGGCGCATCGTCGCGGGCTTCGACGTCGGCCGCACACGCGACCGCTCCGAGCTGGCGGTGTTCGAGGAGATCGAGGGCCGCTTCACCGCGCGCATGCTGCGGACCTTCGAAGGCGCGCCCTTTGCTGAGCAAGAGGCCGAGCTGCGGCGACTGCTGGGCACGCTGCCGGTCGCGAGGCTCTCCATCGACCGGAGCGGCATCGGCATGAACCTCGCCGAGAACCTATTGCGCGACTTCCCGCAGGTCGTCGGTGAGAACTTCACCAACGAGGCCAAGGAGCGCTGGGCGACCGACTTCAAGATCCTGCTCCAGCGCCGCGACGTGACACTGCCGCGTGACCGCGAGCTGGTCGGCCAGATCCACGCTATCAAGCGGCGAGTGTTGCCGTCTGGGAAGGTGAGCTTCGACGCCGAGCGCAACGCGCGCGGCCACGCCGACAAGTTTTGGGCGGTGGCGCTCGCGTGTCAGAAGGAGCGCACGGCGAGCGGCCCGCGCACCGGCGAGATCGGCGTGCGTGTTCTCGGATGAGGAGCTCGCGATTCAGATGCGCCGGACTCGTTGAAGGCCGGCAAGTGAAGCCAACGACGGGTAACGCTCGTGCAGTTCCTCAAGCGTGAGCGGACGACCATCGGGCGGCGCACCATCAAGGAACGCGTCGGACCAGTCTCCTCGGTGGTTCATGACAACGTAGACAAGGAACGTGCCGTCCGATCGCGCGAAGAGTTCCGACCATCGGACGGCGTTCAGATTCTCGAAGCGGTCTTCGGCGAGCAAGCGCGCCTCGAACTCGATCGTCTCACGTTCGACGGAGATGTCGGCGCGGTGCGACCAGAGCACTCCGACATCTCGACGATGCACCGGGATGTCGCGTCCTGATCCGACTGGCTCGTGGAAAGTTGCTGGTCGCCGCTCGGCCTTGAACCCACTTGCCCGATATGCCCACCACTCGTCGCGATGCCGACGAAGCTCGCTCGGTGAGTACTTCGTTCCACGTGGATGCCGAGCGTTGTAGTGCCCCGCCTCTCCGTGACATCTGGAGCACAGGACGATCGCATTCTCGAGCGTGTTCGGTCCGCCATCTGCCTCCTGAACGATGTGGTGCACCTCGGCGTCGCGCCCGGCGTGCATGTGACACACACAGCAGTAGCGACCGGAGCGAATCAGGG
>CAYYWA010000494.1:3106-3563 GCA_964475255.1 uncultured Sorangium sp. | reverse complement strand
CGGCGCATGTGAAACAGGTGCCGCTGGTAGCGCTCGAGGATGGGCTTGGTCACCTCCTGCGGCCGCGCGATGCTCCGCGCTTCGCACCAGGCGATGAAGAAGCTTAGGTAGCTCTCGCGGTTCTCCACCGTGCGCTCCGAGTAGTTCTTCACGCGCAGCGCTTCGAGGTAGCGCTTCATCCACGCGTATAAGCCCTCGGCGTCGCTCGGATCGCCGACCACCGGCTTCGGCTTTCGGCTTCCTTTCTTCGGCATTCGCTTCCTCCGTGTTCCGCTCGCGTCACGACACCGCGCGCGCCGCCAGCACCACGCTCGCCGCTCCGGGCGCCATCGCTACGACGCGCTCGGAGTCACCGTTCCCTCGGCGCGTTTTTTGATGCTCACGCTCGCTGTGATCGCGAATCAAGCTTGTTTTCTGCTGCTTTGTTCGGTTTTCGCTAACCCGACCACCCCCCGAC
>CAYYWA010000494.1:0-3096 GCA_964475255.1 uncultured Sorangium sp. | reverse complement strand
CCGGGGCTCGTTGGCCCCCCACCGGCTGGGCACCCCCCCCGACCGGTTTGCAGCGCAGCCCGGCCCACCGCGCTCAGCGGCGCCGATGAGCCCCGGCAGAAACGGACCCTCGCCATCGCTCGCGGCGTACACGAGCTCGTAAGCGAGCCGCTGGCTGTGCCCGCCCGCACGGTGCCCGAGCACGTACTCGAGCTCCACCAGACGCCCGAGATGCACCTTGAGCTGCGTGTCGCCCCAGCCCGTTCGCTCACGCACCTGTCGGCGGCTAAATCGAAAATCGCTCCGGTCGACGCCGAGCTTCTTCGTTGCCTCCGTGACCATCTCGTCGAGCAACCCCAGTAGCCTCCGCGTCTGCGGCGGAAGCTCGTCGAGCGTGCGGCCCAGTACCTCGTGCGCCAGCCGGTTCGCAACTGCGATGTCGTCCCGTGTCACCTCGATGTATCGGAGCTTCTGCCCCCAGTGCTCCACCGTCTTCACGGGCCGCTGATACTGGTGGAGCAGCGCCACCGCTTCGATCAAGCCCAGGTACTTCGTGTGGTCGCGACGCATCCGCGTCTGGTGATCGGGGAAGCGGAGCTCGGCCGCATAGGGATTCACCACGAAAAGTGGCCGAATCAGGCGCTGCGCGTTCTGGTGGAGCGCGAGGATCCGCTGCCGCTCCTGCCGTGCGATCACGCCCTCGAGCGTTCGCGCTCGCCGCTGCCGCTCGTGGATCGCTCGCGTCTGTTCGCGGCCTTCATCGACGGTCAGGACAATGCAGCGATTCAAGAGCTCCTCGTCCATGTCGACGGCCGTCGTCGTCTGAAAGATCATCACCGGCCCCTCCACGTGGTACTCCTGCGTGATCAAGCGCCCCGTCGCCGGATCCTTGCCCGTGCTCGCGATGGTGAGCTCGCCCTCACTCTGCAAGAGCTTCAGCGCGTAGCTCGCGCGCTCGGCGCCTTGCTCCTCCACGATCGCGAGGATCTTGTGCGAGAGATTGGTCTCGCCCATGTAGAAGAGCGATTGCCCCGTCATCGCCGAGTACTGCACCCGCTCTTCCTCCGGCATCAGCTCCAGCACTGCGTCCATCAAGCTCGACTTGCCGGCGGCGCTCGAGCTCTGGATCACCACCGCCAGCGGCTGCTCGAGCTTGCGGCTCGTCGCAGCCAGGTAGCCCACGAGCTTGTTCGTTGCTTCGCCAACCACGCCCGCCCGCTCGAAGTCCTCGAGGATCCGATCGAGCAGCTTCGGATCGCGCAAGAGCTCCAGCGCCTCCGTCTTCTCCGCGTCCGTCAGCTCGCGGCGCTCGACACGCTCGCTCTCCTTCTGCCGCTTCTCCAAAAACTCCTCGAGCTTCAAGAGCACCTCGCCGAGGTCACGCTTCACCACGCGCTCCTCGACGCCGAGCTCGTCGCTCGCAAGCTTCGTGAAATGCGCTCGCTGCCGCGCCGAGTACAGCTCCAGCGTGTCCACGTGGAAGGCGCCGCTCTCGCGTTGACAGAGGACGTTGACGCGGAGCGAGCCGGGCAAGGGCTTGTTCGGAAGACCCCGCACACGCCAGCGACGGTCGCCGAAGCGGAAGGTCACCTCATCGCTGCTCCCCGCCGGCGTCGCGCTTGGCGAGGGCGACGCCGGCGGCGGCTCGGAAGCGTTGTCGGCGATCTCCGCCCCGAGCTCGTCGGCCAAGTGCCGCACCTCACTCGCCGTCATTCCTGGCCTGGGCGAGGCCTTCGGTGGCATCTCGGGCGACGGCGCAGCGACCGCCCGCGCGGGTTCGGCAGGTTCTTGCGGCGGTGCCGGCTCCGACGTGGATGCGCTCGGCAGCGTCTCTATCATCGAGACCGCCTCGGCCCGCGCCGGCTCGCTGATGGCCTTGTCCGTGCTCGCGCTCCGCGCCTCCGTCGTCGCGGGTTCGGCTTCTAAAAAGGGAAGGGCTTCGGGCTCACTCGCCGTCGCGGCCGGCGCTTCCTCGGTCACCGCCGCCGCGGCAGGCACCGCGCCGATCTCGCCGCCCTTGCGCACGCCGGCCATCCACTGCGCCTGCCGCAGCACCAGGCCGAGGCTCTGCGCCGCGGGCCCCACCTTCAGCGCGTACTCGTTCGCGTCCATGCCCTTGGGAAACACGACGCGCATTACCTCGATGCCCATCGCGGCAAGCTCCTGCGCGAGCTTCTCCGCCGCGGTGTCGCCGGCCTCGTCCCGGTCGTACGCGATGAGCACGCGCTCTGTCCCGTGCTTGCGAAACGCCTCGCGGTGATCGCCCGTGAAGCCCTCGACGCCATACGACGCGGTCACGTTGCGAAAGCCCGCGCACCAAAACGTCAGCGCATCGATCAAGCTCTCGCAGAGGATGATCTCCCTCGAGCTCGCAAGCGCTTCGGCGTTCCACACGCCCCGGCGCGGCCCCGGCAAGTACAAGTGCTTCGGCGTGCCGGCGCGAAGATGATCGTTCACCTTGCGTCCGTACAGCTCCCTCACCCGCTGCTTGACATCGAAGATCGGGATCACCAGCGACCCGTTGAAAAGCTCGTGACCCTTGGCGCTGAAGACGCCGAGCTCTTGCAAGCGCCCGCGCAGCTCCGCTCCCGCCACTCGGTTCTTCTGCGGCAAGCGATACCCTAGCGTTCTGTTCGCGAAACCGAGGCGAAAACGCTCGATCATCTCGCTCGAGCGGAGGCCGCGCTTCTCGAGATACGCGAGCGCCTCCGGGCTCGCCTTCAACGTCTCGTGGTAGTAGTCCACCACCTGCCGCAAGAGCACGTCATCGTCTGCGCTCCGCTCGAGCAGCACCGGCAGCTTCGGCGTCGTCGTCTGCTTCGCCACCTTCCCTTGCTGCCTCCCGCGCGGCTTCTCCGGAAACGCCGCTAAAGAGGGAAGACCCTCGCGCAAGAGCTCGACGGCGTGTCGGAAGCGCACGCCCTCCGCTCGCATCACCCAGTCGATCACCGTTCCGCCCGCCTGGCATGCGCCCAGGCAGTGCCACAAATTCTTGGACGGTGTGATCACCAGCGACGGCTCGCGGTCGTCGTGGAACGGGCACAGACCGACGAGGTTCTCGCCCGTGGCGCTTGAGCTTGATGCCCTTCGCCTCCGCCAGCCGCTCGAGCGAGATCT
>CAYYWA010000493.1:0-3567 GCA_964475255.1 uncultured Sorangium sp. | reverse complement strand
GGACCACGCGTGCGTTCGGTGGAATCGGCGAACAGATCTCGGACTGACTCATCGCGGCCGGTCGCGAGAGCTCGGGCGCTCGGGGCCCTTCGGGACCGCGCGCCGCGGGATTCTCGGGCACGTCCGCGAGGCGCCCCTCGTGCCGCGCACGCTCCGTCTCGCGATACAGCCGCAGCAACGCGCGCTGCGCGGCAGTGCGATTGAGCGGGACCAAAGCCTTTTCGAGCTCGAACGCCAGCGTCGCGACGTTTCCGGCCGGGGCTCGGCTCGCGGCGCGCACCAGCGCGGGCCCGGGCGAAGACGCCACCTCGAGCAGGCGCGCGAGCACGTCTCTGAGCGCGCGCTCGGCATCGAGTGGCGTGCTCGCCTCGCGGGCTCGAGCGTGGAGCGCGCCGTGTTCGTCCAAAACCACCGTTTCGAGCGCCACGTGCCGCGGCAGCCGATCGAGCTCTTCACAGAGCAGGAGGACGAGATACCCGGCGCTCTCGCCGGCGAATGGAACGGCGCGCGCACGGGCCGCGCGCCAAACCTCGAGCAAAGTCACGCTCATCGCCGTCCCTCGGGCGGAAACCCGCGTCTCCCTCGCCGGCCGAGACGCCGCCATGGCTCGAAACGAGGCGAGTCGGTACGAGGACTCGGAGACATCGCGCGCCGGTCGCGAACGGAGCCCGTGGGGTCGCTCATCGGGAAACCACCGGGCAAGCGGAATTCATGCCGGTAGCTTAATCCATCGGCCCGGCGCTGCGTTTCGTGCGGCGTTTCGCGGTGCGCTGCGCACCGCGCGCCGCCCATAGCGGAGGCGAGGTATAGTGGCCCACAATGACCGTATGCCCGCGCTGCGGAACGCAAAATGCCCCGAGCACGCCGGTGTGCGGTCTCTGCGGTAACGCGCTCGAGCGACCCATCCCCAAAGCGACGCTCGTTGGCATCGCTCCCGGTACGGAAAACCGTGGGCCCGACGCGGTCCCGGGGCCCGCGAAGTCGACCTTGCTCGGCATCTCCCCGCCCACGCCGACCACACCGGTTCCCCGCGCGGACCCGGCCGGGCATGGAAAAACCATCCTCGGGCTCCCGCCACCACCAGGCGGCACACCGAAGCCGGACCGTCCCGCGACTGAAGACACCCCGAGGGATGACGCGCCCCCGCGCGCTCCCGCGACGCGAACGCTGCTCGGCGTCGCGCGGCCAGGCATCGCGCCCCTCGAGCCGCACGTTCCGAAGACCAAAGAGCCGATCGAAGAGCCGCCGCCCCCGGAGCCCGCGCTCGATCCGCCAGCGACGAGCGTCGCCGAAGCACCGCCGACGCTGCCCTCGCTCGCGCCCGAAGGACCGCGGCACCGGCCGCCCCAGAAGATCCCCGTGCTCGCGGCATTCGCGGTGACGCTCGCCGCCGCGTTGCTCGCCGCGGCCACGGTCGTGTTCTTGTTGCATCGCGGGACGGGTCCCATCGAGGGCCGAGCGGTGCTCGGTTCCGATGGGCACGAACGCCTGGAGCTTTCGTGCCGCGAGTGTCCCCCCGGCACGCGCGTGCGCGTGGCGGGGACCGAAGCGGAGCTCGAGAACGGAACCGCCGCGGTCCGCCTCGGCGCGCCCCTCGCCATCGGAGACAACCAGCTCGGGCTCGTCCTGTTTCGTCCGGACGAAACGTCGACACGCATCACCCTGAACGTTCCCGTGGAATACCGGGTGCGGGCGGTGACGGACGGCTTGCTCGCGCCCGAGCCGCACCTCGCGGTCGTCGTCGAGGCGCTCGCGGGGAGCCAGGTCGTCGTGGCCGGAAAGGCGCTCGCGCTCGACGCCCAAGGGAAAGCGCGCCACGTCCTCGACGTGAGCGAGGAGCTCACCGGCGCGGAACCGACGGTGCGCCGCCTGTCGCGGGAAGTCCCGTATGCGGTCACCCCTCCCGGGGGCTCGCCCGATACCGGCAGTGTCACGTTCCAGCTCGGCGTCGTCCCGCTCGTCGTGGACACTCCGGGCAGCGCGATCACCCTCGACGACGCCACGTTCGTGCTTTCGGGACGGACCCAGCCGAATGCGACGATCTCGGTCGGCAATCGGCGAATCCCGACGGACGGCGACGGGCGCTTCGCGCAAGTGATGAGCGTGTCGTCACCGGGCGAGACCACCATCGTGGTCCGCGCAACGGCTCCGGAGCACGCCCCGCGCCTCTTCCCCATCCGCGTGCGCCGCGTGCAGAGCCTCGAGGACGAAGCCCGGCAGGTCCGCGAGCGCGCGCTCACGTCGTACCGCGACGTCGCGACGGGTCTCGAGCAGCGCTCGGGCGCCGAGGTTGCTTTGGCGGGGAGCGTCGTCGAGCAGCGCCTTCAGGGCTACGCGAGCACGCTGCTCGTGGACGTGAAGAGCGGCTGTGCGAACCCGCCCTGCCTGCTCAGAGTGCTGCATGGCGCGCCGACTCGGTTCGAGTCCGGCGCTCCCATCTCCGTGTTCGGACGCGTCACGCGCGCTGTCGACGGCCCTCGCAGCGGGACCAAGGTCCCCGAGGTCGTCACCACCTTCGTGCTCGGGAACGTCCCGTGAGCGGCGCCCGCCCGAACGCCCTGCTCGCGTTCGGCGCGCTCGCGCTGGCGAGCGCTGCCTTCGCCGGCACCAGCGCCGCGACGTCGAGCGAAACGCGCGCCCCCACCCTCCCCGCGCGCTTCGTCCTCGAGCCCGCGCTCGTCTCGTCGCGCGTTGTGGAGCGCGGCACGCTGCCGAAGAACCCGGTGGTCGCCTTTCGGCTGCGCATCGCCAGCGGCATTTCCCATCCGCCCCTCGGCACGCCCCAGGGCACCGTGCTCGTCGCTCACTCCGACCCGATCCTCGCCGAGTACGATGGACGGGGACGCCTGCTCTGGGCCGCGCGCCTCGGCGGAAGCGCCGCCGCGGTGAGCCCTGCCGTGCTCGCCGATGGGCGGCGCGTGGTGGTGACCGAGGGCGGCGAGCTGCTCGCGTTCGAGCGCGATGGGCGGCGCGTCCACGAGCAGCGCCTTCCACTCGGGGCGTTCGCTGCGACGCCGTCGCTGGCCGCGACGCCGGACGGCGGCCTCCTCCTCGCGGCCGGACTTCGCTTGGTGCGCCTCGACGCCGCGCTCGGGCTCATCTTCGAGACGCGCTTCGATCGCGAGCTCAAGGTCGCCCTCGGGGGGAGCGAGCCGCCGCTCGTCGTCGCGCGTGACGGCACCGTCTACGAGGTTTCGCCGGACGGGCGCGCGCGGATGCGTGCGCGCTTCGGCGCCGACGTCGACACCGCGGTCCGCCTCGATGCGCACCGTCTCCTCGCCGTGATTGGCGGTCGGCGCTTGGTGGAGCTCGACCTCACCACGGGCCGTGAAACGGTGCGATTCTCTGACGGCGACGTCCCGACGGCGCCCGTGCTGGCCGCGCTCACCAACGGCGATACCCGCCTGCTCCCGCGGCGCGACGCGCTCGTGGCCCACGATCCGCGCGGCGCCGAGCGCTTCCGAGCCGCTCTCGGCGCGGGCACCGCCGCGGGCGCCGGAAACGCGGGGGAAATCCTGCTCGATCGCGAGGGAAGCACCCTGGTCGTGCGCGGCTCGGCCGACGTCG
>CAYYWA010000492.1:0-3568 GCA_964475255.1 uncultured Sorangium sp. | reverse complement strand
GTCAATCCGAGCTCGGACGTCCAGTTCTGCGGAGCGACGGCGGGCTGCGGCGAGGACGGAGGCAGTGCAGGGGAGACCTGCAGCCGCGGCGAGCAGTGCGTGAACGGCGAGTGCGTGCTCGTCTGTCCCCCTGGGCAGCTCGCGTGCGGGGGAGCGTGCGTCAATCCGCGGCAGGATCGGACCTACTGCGGGGCCACGTTCGGGTGCGGGATGCAGGCCGGGAGCGCCGGGGAGAACTGCGGGCCGGGCCAGGTGTGCAGCGCGGGCTTCTGCGCCGTGTCGTGCCAGAACGGCCTGGTCGAGTGCAACGGCCTGTGCATCGACCCGCTGCGCGACAACGACTACTGCGGCGCGACGCTGGGCTGCGGGAATCCGGGCACGGACTGCCCGTCGGGCACGGTGTGCAACGGCGGCACTTGCTCGCTCTCGTGTCCGGATGGGTTCGTGAAGTGCGGCGACGCGTGCGTCGATCCGGACAGCGATCGGCTGTACTGCGGCGCGACCGCGGGCTGCGGTGAGGATGGGCAGGGCAGCGCGGGGACGGCGTGCGCGTCCGGCGAGCTCTGCAGCAGTGGAACGTGCGTCGTCTCCTGCCAGGCGGGGCTCGTCGAGTGCGGCGGCACCTGCGTGAATCCCGACACCGATCGCACCTACTGCGGCGCCACGGAGGGCTGCGGCGTGGACGGGGAAGGCAGCGCGGGAGCGGTGTGCGACCCCGGGCACGTCTGCAATGGCGGTGAATGCTCGCTCTCTTGCCCGAGCAACTTCGTCAACTGCAACGGCACCTGCATCGACCCGAACACCAGCTCGAACCATTGCGGCGCCACCGAGGGCTGCGGCGTGGACGGGGGGAGCGCCGGAGAGGCGTGCGGCGCGGGCCTCGTCTGCAACAACGGCACGTGCGCGGAGGTTTGCCCGCCGGGGTTCGTCAACTGCGGCGGGGAGTGCATCAACCCCGAGATCGATCGGAGCTATTGCGGCGCGACGCTCGGCTGCGGCGTGGACGGCGAAGGCTCCGACGGCGAGGTGTGCGGCGCGGGTTACGTCTGCAATCAGGGCGCGTGTGCGCTCTCGTGCGCCCCGGGCCTCGTCGATTGCGGCGGCGAGTGCATCGACCCGGACGCCGATCGCAGCCACTGCGGCGCGACGGCGGGCTGCGGGCAAGCCGGCCAAGGCTCGGCGGGCTCGGTCTGCGGCTCGGGTGAGGTCTGCTCCGATGGGGCGTGCTCGCTCTCGTGTCCCGAGGGCCTGATTCGCTGCGGCGACACCTGCATCAACCCCGACACCAATCGGAGCTATTGCGGCGCCACCGAAGGTTGCGGTCTCGACGGAGGCGACCCGGGTGAAGCCTGTGACCCTGGCTACGTCTGCACCAACGGGGCGTGCTCGCTCTCCTGCCAGGGTCAGCTCGTCAACTGCGGCGGCGTGTGCGTCGATGGGGAGAGCCACCGGAGCTACTGCGGCGCCACCGAGGGCTGCGGTGAGGACGGGCAGGGCAGCCCCGGGGTCACCTGCAACGCCGGCTACGTCTGCAACGGCGGCAACTGCTCGCTGTCGTGCCCGGAGCCGCTCGTGAACTGCAACGGCGTCTGCATCGACCCCAACACGGACCGTACGCACTGCGGCGCGACCGACGGCTGCGGCGTGGACGGTCAAGGCAGCCCGGGCGACACGTGCGGGGCCGGCTACGTCTGCAACGCCGGCACGTGCGATCTCTCTTGCCAAAACGGCCTCATCGAGTGCGACGGGACCTGCGTCGATCCCGACACCGACCGCAACTACTGCGGGGCCACCGCGGGGTGCGGCGAGGGCAGCGGCTCCGACGGCGAGGTCTGCGGGGCTGGCAGCGTGTGCCAGGCAGGCTCGTGCGTCCTCTCCTGTCCGTCGGGGCTCGTGGCGTGTGGATCGACCTGCGTCGATCCCGACACCGACCGCAACTACTGCGGGGCCACCGCGGGGTGCGGCGAAAGCGGTCAGGGGACCGCCGGTGAGACGTGCGACGAGGGCGAAGTCTGCAGCGGCGGAAGCTGCGCGCTCTCCTGCCAGGCGGGTCTCATCGAGTGCAACGGAACGTGCATCGATCCGGATAGCAGCCGCCAGTACTGCGGCGCGACCGAAGGCTGCGGCGAAAACGGTGGCACGGCAGGGATGGCGTGCGACGCCGGCGAGCTCTGCGAATCCGGCGAGTGCGTGATCTCCTGCCCCGGCTCGCTCATCGCGTGCGACGACACCTGCGTGAACCCGAATACCGACCGCAACCACTGCGGCGCGACCGAGGGCTGCGGGGAGGGCGCGGGGGACGCCGGCGAGGTGTGCGACGCGGGTGAGATTTGCGTCGCGGGCACCTGCACGCTGTCGTGTCCCGCCCCGCTCGTCGCGTGCGGGGGCACCTGCATCGATCCCGATACGAACGCCGACTACTGCGGGGCGAGCGGCGACTGCCAGGGCGCGAACGCGGGTGTCGCCTGTGGCGCCGAGCAGGAGTGCGTCGACGGAGAGTGTGAGGATGCCGCGTCGGGGCTCCACGAGAACTGCCGCGAGGAGAACGGGTTGATCTGGTGCGGCTACGACGAGCTGGAGGCCGGCTGGTCGTGCCCCGAGATCTGCGGGCGCGCAGGCATGGTCGTCTTCGATGACGAATCCATCCTGGACGCCGTAGACACGCAGGGTGAATGCGAGGCCCTGGCTACCGCATTCGGCTGGAACGGCCCCGTGTACCCCTATGATTCCCAGCAGACGTGCATCCTCATCAACGAAGGCATTTTCATGTGCTCGAGTGATCCGGTCTGTGTGAGTGAGCTCGCCGATGACCCGGGAGACCCGACGTCGCAGTACATCTGTCCGTGCACAGGGCCGTGAGGCCGCACCGACGCTCGCGCTGGCGGCCGCGCGCCCTTTCGGCCGCCCAGCGCGAGCGATGAGCCGTCCCCGCACCGATTCGGGCGGCGCTGGCGGCTCCGCCTCACTACTACGACGTCGCCATCCGAGATGGCGAGCGCTGAGCGTCCGCGGCGCCACCGGAGCGCCCGCCATCACGGAGTCGACGTCCGAGACTGCGAGCGAGGGAGCCGGTTCACGCGATTCGTTCGAGCGGTGAGCAGCCGCGGTTTCGCGAAGGGGCGCGGATGAGGGGGCCGTGCGTGCCGCCCGCGAGCGTGGGCGCGTTGCCAGGGCAAACGGGGTCTAGCCGTTTGTCTCTGGCAGGTGCCGTTCGACGAAAAGCGCATGTAGGAGAAAGCGCATGTAGGAGAATTCACACTCTATGCAGAGTGCTCGGGCTCTCAGTAGCGTGCGCGGTGCGGGAGGCTTTGGCACGTTGCGAACACGTTACGAACTCCGTTGGATTCATCGAAGAAGAAGCCAATGAAAGCGTTGCGGGAAACCTTCTGTGTCACGGCGGTTGCCGTGCTGATGTCTCATTCGCTCGTCTGCTGATCGGACGTCGACGCGGTTGACGATGTCGCATTCGGCTGTAGCGCCGGAGCGGCAGGCAGCCTCGGCGGCACGGGCGCAACCGGTTGAGGCGCCGGCGCGCGGGCGCCGGCGGTCACTGTCTCGGATCAGGCTC
>CAYYWA010000491.1:0-3582 GCA_964475255.1 uncultured Sorangium sp. | reverse complement strand
GGGCGGTGGGAAGCCCGGGCCGCCCGGGAGCGCGGCGCGGGGGCCCGGGAGCGCGGCGCGGGAATCGTGGGAGAGCCGCCGACCGAGTGGGCGGCTTGGCGTTTGCAGAAGCGAGGGAGCGCAATGGTCCGAACCGCTCCGGTCGCCCCCGTGGGGCTCTCCAAAACCGCTCGAATTCTCGTGATCGACGACGATCGCGTCGCCGGTCGCAGCCTGTGCCGAGCCCTCTCGGTGCTTCGGCCGACGTACGCGGTGGACCTGGCGACCAACGGCGAAGCGGCGATTTCTCGCCTCTCCGGCGAGGGATACGACGTCGTGGTGATGGGCCTCGAGCTGTCGAGCATCCCGGCGAGCGCCCTGTTCGAGCGGATCCGGCGCGAGCACCCCGAAGTGATCCGGGTGGCTCACTCGTCCCAGAGTGAGGCGACGGTGCGCCCTGATTCGAGACCCCGCGTGGACGCGCTCGTAGAAAAGCCGGGGAGCCCCCTCGAGCTGCTCCGAGCCATCGAGCGGGCCCTGACCGCGGAGCCCGAGCCGCGCCCGGCGGGACGCGCGAGCGAATGACGCGGCGAACGCCGAAGCCTCAGCCGCCTTCGGCCGGAACGAGCAGCTTCGCGATCGTCTGAAGCTGCATGTTGCTCGTCCCTTCGTAGATCTTGCCGATCTTCGCGTCGCGATAGAGCTTCTCGACCGGGAACTCGCGGGTGAAGCCGACGCCGCCGAAGAACTCGACGCACTGCGAGGCCGTGCGCTCGGCGACCTCGGAGGCGAAGAGCTTGGCCATCGCCGCCTCGCGCACGAAATCCTGCCCGGCGTCCTTGCGGCGCGCGGCGTCGTACACGAGCAACCGCGCCGCTTGGATCTCGGTCGCCGCCCGCGCGTACTGGAACTGCATCCCTTGGAAGTCGGCGATGCGTCGCCCGAACTGCTTCCGCTCCTGCATGTAGGCGAGCGCGTGGGCGAACGCTCCGTCGGCGAGGCCCAGCATCTGCGCGCCGATGCCGATGCGGCCCTCGTTCAGCGCCAAGATCGCGATCTTGTAGCCCTGGCCGACCTCACCGAGCACGTTCTCGGCGGGGACCTCGCAGTCTTCGAGCACGAGCTCGCAGGTGCTCGAGGCGCGGATGCCGAGCTTGTCCTCCTTCTTGCCGACGGAGAACCCGGGGAACGTGCGCTCGACGAGGAACGCGGTGATGCCGCGATAGCCGCGCTCGGGGTTCGCGTTCGCGAACACGACGAACAGCGAGCTCTCGGCGGCGTTGGTGATCCAGAGCTTGCGCCCGTTGAGCACCCAGCGATCGCCGCGGCGCTCGGCGCGTGTCTGCAGCGCGAACGCGTCCGAGCCGCTCGCGGCCTCGCTCAAGGCGTACGAGCCGACCCAGCTCCCGGCGAGCTTCGGCAGATAGCGCTGCTTTTGCTCGGCGTTCGCCCAGCGCAGGATGGCGTTGTTGACCAGCGTGTTTTGCACGTCGACGAGGACCGCGACGCTCGGGTCCACGCGGGCGAGCGCCTCGACGGCGAGGATCGCGTTGAAGAAGCTCGACCCGGCGCCGCCGTGCTCGGTCGGGAGCTCGATGCCCATCACGCCGAGCTCGAACAGGGACGTCACGAGGTCCCGATCGAGCTCTGCCCGGCGGTCCATGTCCGAGACACGCGGGGCGACGCGCTGCTCGGCAAACTCGCGGACGGTGTCGAAGAACAAGCGCTCGTCTTCGGCCAAAACGGAGAGCGGGTTCATGAGGGCCGAGAGTAACACCGCCGCCCGCGGGTCGAACGGCGTCCCCGTGTGGTCGAGCGGCCCTATCCGCCGGTGCCGGCGTGCCCTGCCGCTTTCCCCTCCGGCGCCACCGCCGGATCTAGGGTAAGAACCCACATCGATGCCCGGGAACAGCTTCGGACAGGCATTTCGCATCACGACGGCCGGTGAGAGCCACGGGCCGGGAAACGTGGTCATCATCGACGGTTGCCCGCCGGGGCTCGAGCTCGGCCTCGACGACTTCACGCTCGACCTCTCGCGTCGAAGGCCCGGGCAGAGTCGGCTCGTGACGCAGCGGATGGAGTCGGACGAGCCCGAGATCCTCTCGGGGGTGTTCGAGGGACGCACCACCGGCACGAGCATCGCGATTTTGATCCGCAACGCGGACCAGCGGAGCCGCGACTACGAGGACATCAAGGACAAGTACCGCCCTGGCCACGCCGACCACTCGTACGACGCGAAGTACGGCCACCGCGACTACCGCGGTGGGGGCCGCGCGAGCGCGCGCGAAACGGTGGCGCGCGTCGCCGCGGGCGTGGTCGCCAAGAAGATTTTGGCCGAGGCCGGCGTGCGCATCGTCGGCTACGTGAAGCAGATCGGCGAGCTCGTGGCGCGGATCGACGATCCGGCGAGCGTGACGCTCGACAGCGTCGAAACGCTCCCCGATGGCAGCCCGAACCTCGTGCGCTGTCCGGACGCCGAGCGCGCCGCGGAGATGGTCGCGCTCGTCGAGCGCATGCGCAAGGAGCAGGACTCGATCGGCGGCGTGAGCGAGATCGTCGCCACCGGCGTTCCCGCGGGCCTCGGCGAGCCGGTGTTCGACAAGCTCAAGGCCGACCTCGGCAAGGCGCTGTTCAGCATCCCGGCCGTCATCGGCGTCGAGTACGGCCTGGGCTTCGCGGGCGCGCTGCTCCGCGGCAGCGAGGCGAACGACCCGTTCGTTTCCGAGCCCGGCGACGCGGGTCCGAGCATTCGCACCGCTTCGAACCGCCACGGCGGGATCCTCGGCGGGATCTCCTCGGGCATGCCCATCGTCGTCCGCGCCGCCGTGAAACCGACGAGCAGCCTGCCCCGCGAGCAACCCACCGTCGATCGCGCCGGCGGCGCCACCACCATCCGCACTCGGGGCCGGCACGACCCGTGTTTGCTCCCGCGTTTCGTGCCGATCGGCGAGGCGATGGTTGCCATCGTGCTCGCGGACCACTATCTCCGGCAGCGCGCGCAGCGCGGAGGCAGCCAATGAAGCGCATCGACTATCGCGGGAGCTGGGTCCTCGTCACGGGCGCTTCGTCGGGCATCGGCGCGGCCTTCGCGCGCAAGCTCGCGCATCGCGGCGCGAACCTCGTCCTCACGGCGCGCTCGGCCGAGCGTCTCGAGCGCCTCGCCGCCGATCTGAGCCGCATCAACGGCATCGAGACCCGCGTCGTCGCGGCCGACCTCGGCACGCCCGAAGGCGTGCGCGCCCTGCTCGAGGGGGTAGACGCCCTCGGCGTCCCCATCGAGCACGTCGTGAACAACGCCGGCTTCGGCAGCACCGGCCCCTTCTGCACGGCCCAACCCGAGACGGAACAGTCGATGGTGTGCGTGAACTGCCAAGCCGTCGTGGCCATCGCCCGCCACTTCTTGCCCGAGCTCGTTCGTCGCGGGCGCGGCGGCGTCATCAACGTCGCCTCCACCTCCGGGTACCAGCCCACGCCGTTCATGGCGACCTACGGCGCCACCAAAGCCTTCGTCCTCAGCTTCTCCCTCGCCCTCGCCGAACAGCTCCGTGGCAGCGGCGTCCGCATGCTCGCCCTATGCCCCGGCCCCGGCCCCACCCGCTTCCA
>CAYYWA010000490.1:0-3589 GCA_964475255.1 uncultured Sorangium sp. | reverse complement strand
CGCGCGTCAGCGCCGACGCGAGGAGCGCCCGCGGCGCGCACGGGGGAGCCCCCTCCGGCGTGAGGGGGGCGCGCAGAGCCTCGCGGCAACGGCCCGCCTCGCGCTCGAGCCGCTCGACGAAGCGCTCGACCGCGGGAACCAACGGCCGACCGCGCCGCGTGACGAGGGCGACCGGCAACGCGGGCAAGTCCGCGAGCTCGATGTCGAGCCGCGTCCGATCGGCGCGCTCGACGGCGAGCGCGGGCACGAGCGCCACGCCGATGCCCCCCGACAGGTAGTCGACGACGAGGGAGATGCTCGGGACGTCCACGATCGACGCGGGACGCAGCGCCCGCTCTGCGAGGTAGCCGTCGAGCAAACGACGCCCCAAGCTGCCCGGCGCGAGACGGAGCACGGGCTCGCTCTCGAGACGCTGGCGGGGCGAGACCCAATCGGCGCCAGCCGGACGCTTCGGAGCGACCCAGAGAAACGGCTGCTCGAAGAGCCGCCGCGCGGAGAGCCCGGCCCGCTCGGCCGCAAGCGAGACGAGCGCCATCTCGACGTCACCGCGTTCGAGCCGCGCGAGCGCTTCCTCCGAATGGGCCGTGGAAATCTCGAAGGCCACCGGGACGCGCTCCGCAACGAGCCCCCGAAGGACCGGGACGACCAAGGGGCGCCCCAGGTAGTCGCTCGCCGCGATGCGCAAGCGGGTGGCTGCGGCGCCACCGAGCTCGCCGAAGAGCCGGAACACCGCCTCGGCCTCGTCGAACAAGCGCGTCGCCGCGGGCAGCAGACGCTCCGCGGCGGCGGTCGGCGTGAGGCCGCGCCCGCGACGCTCGAAGAGCGGCACGGACAACGCCTCCGTGAGGTGCCGGATCTGCTGACTGACCGCGGACGGCGTCTTTCCGAGCCGGCGCGCGGCGGCCCCCACCGAGCCGAGGCGGGCGACCATCAGCGCGTCGTAGAGCGCCGGAATCAGGGAGGGGTCCACCGGGCTCAATAGTGAAGAATTACTTCACCATGAGTCAAGAAAGTTTCACTGGACTTAACTGAGCCCGGTCGCGATACTTCCTGGGTCTCCGGAAAGGGAAACTCCGATGGGCAAGAGCCTCTTTCAGAAAGTCTGGGAACGGCACGCGGTGCGCACGCTGCCGAGCGGGCAAACGCAAGTGTTCATCGGCCTGCACCTCATCCACGAGGTGACGAGCCCGCAGGCCTTCGGCATGCTGCGCGATTTGGGCCTGCGCGTGGCGCAACCGGAGCGCACCTTCGCGACCGTCGATCACATCGTGCCGACGGACACGCGCTTGCGGCCGTTCCGCGACGAGCTCGCCGAGGGCATGATCGTCGCGCTCGAGCAGGCGTGCCGGGAGTTCGGCATTCGCTTCTACGACGTCGGCTCCGGCCATCAGGGCATCGTGCACGTGATCGGTCCGGAGCTCGGCCTCACGCAGCCGGGCATGACCATCGCGTGCGGCGACTCGCACACGTCCACGCACGGCGCGTTCGGTGCGATCGCGTTCGGCATCGGCACGACGCAGGTGCGCGACGTGCTCGCGACGCAGACGCTGAGCCTCGCGCCGCTCAAGGTGCGGCGCATCGAGATCACCGGGCGGCTCGCTCCGGGCGTCTACGCGAAGGACGTAATCCTGCACGTCATTCGGCGCCTCGGCGTGAATGGAGGCACCGGCTACGCCTACGAGTACGCGGGCGACGCGATCTCGGCGCTGAGCATGGAAGAGCGGATGACGCTCTGCAACATGTCGATCGAAGGCGGCGCACGCGTCGGCTACGTGAACCCCGACCAGAAGACCTTCGAGTACCTGAAGGGCCGCGAGCACGCGCCGACCGGAGCCGCGTGGGACCGCGCGGTCGAGTACTGGAAGAGCATCGGCTCCGATCCGGACGCGTCGTACGACGACGTCGTGCGCATCGACGGGCGCGACATCGCGCCGACGGTCACGTGGGGCATCAACCCGGGCCAGGCCATCAGCGTCAAGGAAGCGGTGCCGCGCCCCGAGGACGCCGAGACCGAAGCGGAGCGCGCGTCGATCCGCGAAGCGCTCGAGTACATGCAGCTCACGCCCGGAGCGGCCATCGAGGGCACGCCGGTGAACGTCGCGTTCATCGGGAGCTGCACCAACGGGCGTCTCAGCGACTTCCGCGAGGTGGCGCGCTACCTGCGCGGCAAGAAGGTCGCTCCTTCGGTGCGAGCGCTCGCCGTCCCCGGCTCGATGCAGGTGGCGCGCGAGGCGGAGGCCGAGGGGCTCGACGCCATCTTCCGCGCGGCGGGGTTCGAGTGGCGACAGCCGGGCTGCTCGATGTGCCTCGCGATGAACCCCGACAAGCTCATCGGGCGGGAGCTCTGCGCGTCGTCGTCGAACCGGAATTTCAAGGGACGTCAGGGCAGCCCCACGGGGCGCACCGTGCTGATGAGCCCGGTGATGGTCGCCGCAGCGGCGGTGAGCGGACGCATCGCGGACGCCCGCGAGGTGTTCGGAATCTGAGCGAGGACAACGATGGCTCTCCCCAAAATCGTGAAGGTCCAAGGTCGCGCCGTGTACGTGCCCGGCGACGACATCGACACCGATCGCATCATCCCCGCGCGGTTCATGAAGTGCGTCACCTTCGACGGGCTCGGCGCGCACCTCTTCCACGACGCGCGCTTCGCCGAGGACGGGACGTCCAAGGGGCACCCCATCGACGACCCGCGCTTCCAGGGCGCCACGATCCTGATCTCGAACAGCAACTTCGGCTGCGGCTCGTCGCGCGAGCACGCGCCCCAAGCGCTCGCGAAGTTCGGGTTCCGCGCGGTCATCGCCGAAAGCTTCGCCGAGATCTTTTTCGGCAACGCGACGACGCTCGGCATGCCGTGCGTCTCCGTCTCGCACGACTCGGTGCTCGCGCTCGCGCGCGCCGTGGAGGCAGATCCCGCGGCGGAGCTCACGCTGGACCTCGAAGAGAAGGTCGTGCGCACCGGGACGCTGTCGGTGCCCTTCGACATGAAGCCGGGCGCTCGGGATGCGCTGCTGCGCGGCGAGTGGGATCCGATCGGCCAGCTGCTCGACGGGGCGAAGGACGTCCGCGCCGTCGCCGAGCGCCTCCCCTACCTCCACTTCTGAGGGCGCACGGCGCTGGCGAGCGATCTCGACTTCTCCTGGATGGGCGCGGCGCTCGCCGAGGCGGACCGCGCCCCCGAGCACGGCGACGTGCCGGTCGGCGCCGTCGTCGTGGGCCCGGACGGCGCGGAGCTCGCGCGGGACCACAACCGCCGCGAGGAGCGCGAGGATCCGACGGCGCACGCCGAGCTCCTCGCGCTCCGCAGCGCCGCGACGCGCATCGGCCACTGGCGCCTCGAAGGAGCCACCGTGTACTCGACGCTCGAGCCGTGCCCGATGTGCGCGGGCGCTCTGGTCGCCGCGCGCGTGGCCCGCGTCGTCTATGGCGCTCGGGATCCGAAGGCCGGCGCCGTCGACACCCTGTTCTCGATCGGACAGGACCCGCGCCTGAACCACCGCTTCGAGGTGGAGGGCGGGGTCCTGGCCGAGGAGAGCGCGCGACGTCTCGGCGCCTTCTTCGCCCGCCTCCGCGCTGCGGGCGAGAAGTAACG
>CAYYWA010000489.1:2839-3592 GCA_964475255.1 uncultured Sorangium sp. | reverse complement strand
CGCGCCCGGGGCGGGAGCTCCGCCGTTGCGGTCAGGCGGCCGCCCGGGAGCGCCGGCCCGACATCGCTCGCTTGCCGCGCGCGGTGGAGGGGACGCCTGGCGCCGCGGCGTCGGAAGCGGGGCGGGGCGCTCAGAACTCGAGCGTGAGCCCGACCATCCAGGTGTCGGTGCCGACCTCGAGCTGATCGTCGGAGCCAAAGCCGTCGAGCTCACTCCGGTACCACTCGGCGAACAGGTAGGCGTTGTTGAGCCCGATGCTCGCGTCCGCTTCCCGGGCATCTTCGGGCGCGAGCGCGTCGAGCAAGAGCATGCCGCCGAGCGCCCACTGCAAGCCGTACGACGCGCCGCGCCCGAGCACCCCGTCGACCCTGGCCGTCTCGTCCGCGTCGCTCGCCGTCCAGATCGCGTAGCCGACGCCGAGCTTTGCATACGGAACGAGCGGGACGGGGGTCCGCCGAGAGAGCTCGTCGGCCCGGAGCACGCCGACCACGTACATCGGAATGATGGTCAGGCTCGTCGGCTGGGACGAACGCCCTTCGCCGCTCTCGAGCAGCGCTTTCGCCGTGGCGCGCGTGTAGCCGATGCCGAAGCCTGGCCCGAACGTTCCCACGTAGGGGATGCGCAGCGCCTGCCAGCTCAGCTCGAGCCCGCCGTAGTAGCGGCTCGAGCCCCCGAACACGTCGGCAAAGGGAGTCCCCTCGCCCCCCTCGTCGGCCTCGGGGACGTAGCGCCCAAAGCGGAGCTCGAAGGCGC
>CAYYWA010000489.1:0-2829 GCA_964475255.1 uncultured Sorangium sp. | reverse complement strand
CCGAGCTCGTCGCCCTCGGCATTGCGCAGGATCGCCTGGAGCTCCTCATCGGCGGGCGCCCAGGGCGCCCCGACGAGGAACGCACCCGCCGCCACGGCCAGAGTCGGCAGTGCTTTCATCGGCGGCCTCCTCCGCGCGCGCGGCGGAGCAGGGCCAGCGCTCCGACGAACGCCGCGCCGAGGAAGCCTCCCGCACCCCGTCCGGGGCCGTCGAAGGAGCAAATGCCGCCGCCCGCCTGACCGCCGGCGCGACGGTACGCTTCGAAGTAGCCCTGGACCGGCTCGGGCGTGCCGCAAACGAGCTCCGAGAGCGGGCCCACGTTGTCGTAGGTGTCCATTCCCGAGACGCCGCACGCGTAGGTCGTTCCGTTTTCGAGGCCCGAGGCCGGAGCCTCGGTCGAAGTCTGCGCGGCCCTTCCGACCTCGAGGTCTCGAGGCGGCCGCTGCCCGGTGACGAGCGACGGCGCCGCACAGACCTCCGGGTCCGAAGCGGGCTCACAGAACACGCGGTAGCCGAGGAGGTCGTCCGCGTTCGTTCCTTGACCCCAGCCGATGAACAAGCGTCCCTCGCCGAGGCCCACGCTGAGGTCGCTCGGAGGATCCGGGCCCTCGAGGTCGGCTCGCAGGCTCAGCGTCGCCGAGGCCGCGGTCTGCGTGCCGTCGACGAGCAGGAAGAAGACACTGAATGGCCCCTCTATCCCGGACTCGCAGATGTCGCTGCCGGTGGGGGCGGGGTCCGTAGGCTCGGGTGGCGCGCCCCCTGTTCCCGAATCGCCGCCGCTGCCCCCCTCGCCGCCCGTGCGCGAGTCCGAGCCCGAGCCCGAGCCCGTGGTGAGCGCCGCTATCGGGAGGATGTCTCGCACCCGGAGCGTCACGAGATGGCTCGTTTGATCGGGATTGAAGGAGTCGATGAGCTGACAGCGATCCCCCAGGGTTGCTCGCTGGTCGTCGTTGGCGCAGCCGCTGCTCGTGCCCGACCAGATTTGGAGATCGAGATCGCTCGTTTGGCTGAGGTTGAGCACGACCTCCAGGGTTCCGTCATCCAGGCAGTCGTTGTGCGTGATGACGTCAACGGGAAGCCCGGAGCGGCGCGCCGGAAAGCGTCGAATCGGTGCCGTGCTCGGAATGGAGACGCTCTGCGCGGCCGCCGGCTCGGCGATCGTGACGCCGAGGACGAGCGAGGGCAGCGCGAGCAGAGCGCAGAGTACCCGGCTCGAGACGCCTCGCGCCTCCGCCCGGGTCTTCACTGCGGCTCCGCGCGCAGGCGGAAGCGACCGTCGCGTCTGGGTTCGATTCATCGATCTCTGACCTCGCGCGCCTCGAATGGGCCTCGGCTCCGTCGAGCTCGCGTTTTAGAGCATGGAGCATGCCACGTGCAACGACGCCCGGATCTCGGGTGCCGTTGGCACGGTCGCGGTGCGCGCGTGCGCCAGCCTGTCGGGGGGCACGGGCAGCTCTGCCAATTTGGCAGCTCGGAACGCGGGCTGCTCGTGCGCGGAGTCAGAGCCGGATTTCGACGTAGTGCTGCCGGCGCAGGCCGTCGAGCCACGTCTTCTTCGCTTGCGCCATCTTCTCGAGGTACACGCGCTCGCCCAGCTCGCGGCGCGCCTCGTCGAAGTCGGGGAGCTGCGACTCCTCCCGCTCGAGCACCTTGAGCACGATGAGGCGGCTGCCCAAACGGATGGGCGGCGACGTCTCTCCCGGCTCGAGCGCCACGGCGATGCGGGCGAGCGCCGGCGGCAGCTGCGTCGGGCGCATGGGCGAGAGGCGCCCGCCCGCCGCGCGCGAGCTCCCGTCCGTCGAGTGCTCGCGGGCGAGCGCGCCGAAGTCGCCGGCCTTGGCTTGTGCAGCGATGCGCTCGGCGAGCTCGCGCTGGGCGCGCTGCTCTTCGGGCCCCGTGCCGGCTTCGAGCACGATCCAGGCAGGGGTGAAGCTGAGCTGGCTTCGCTCTTCGAGGACGAGCTTGCGGTACGCGCTCCGGATGTCTTCGTCGGTGACGCGGATCCGGCCCTGGAGACGCACGTTGATGAGCTTGGCCTCGAGCAACTGGCGCCGGAGCTCGTCGCGGTAGGCTCGCTCGCTCAAGCCACTGTTTTTCGCTTCGGTGAGCAGCTTGTCGACGGTGATCGCGTTCTGTGCGGCGACCCGCTCGAGGGCTTCGTCCACCTCGCGCGCGCTGACGGTGAGTCGCGACTGCTGCGCTGCGCGCCGCTGCAGCTCCTCGTCCACGAGCCGCTCGAGCACGGCGCGGTAGAGCTGAGAGATCGCGGCGTTGCGCTGCGCCCCTGCGGGCACCTGCTGGTAGATCTGAATCAATCCCGGCTCGGCGCGATCCCGGAGCTCACTCAGGAGAATGGCGCGCTCGCCGATCACGGCGACGATGCGTTCGACGACGGTGGCGTGTGCGGGGGGAGCCGCAGCGGTGGTGATGGCGGCGAGCAGAGCGGCGACAGAGAGGGAACGAACGATCCGACGAAGCATGCGTGTGTGCGAGCGTAGTACCAGAGCCGCGAAGTGCATTCCGGATTCGCGACCGGATGGGCGCCGAATGGGACGGAGCGCCGAGCCCGGTGCGTCCCGAAGCGGTGAGCCCGGAGCGGGAGCCCGAACCGGGACCCGCGGGGAAGCAAGGAGACGGTGAGCCAGGTCTGGCTTCTGGAAAAGCAGATTGCATGCCGGCGAGGCAAGGTCCCCTCCCCGGGGGGCTGAACGAGAAGGCTTGACGCGACGTCCCGCTCCCAGCGAGCATCGTTCTATGGGGCTTCAGTGTCTTTCGCTTGGAATACTGCTTTCTGGGGTGCTCGTTGCGTTGCCCGTGGCGGCGCAAGAG
>CAYYWA010000488.1:0-3613 GCA_964475255.1 uncultured Sorangium sp. | reverse complement strand
ATCGAGCAACGCGACGGCGCGTATCGACTCGCGCACGAGCGCGAGCAGAGCGTTGGTCGCGTGCGCTCCTTCTACGGCAACTTCGGCATGATGGTGCGCGCGTACGCGTACATCCGCGAGCTCGGGCCCGAGGGGTTGCGTCGAGTCAGCGAGCTGGCCGTGTTGAACGCGAACTACTTGGCCACACGCCTCAAGGAGCGGCTCCCGCTCGCGTTCGAGACGCCGATGCTCCACGAGGCGGTGTTCACGGATCGCGAGCTCGAGGCGAAGACCGGGGTTCGAACGCTCGATCTCGCGAAGCGCCTCATCGACTACGGCTTTCACCCGCCTACGGTCTATTTCCCCTTGGTCGTGCGCGGCGCGCTCATGGTCGAGCCGACGGAGACGGAGACGAAGCAGACCCTGGACGCGTTCGTCGAGGCCATCTTCTCGATCCTGCGCGAAGCGGAGGAAACGCCGGACCTCGTCCGCCGCGCGCCGCACGTGACCCGGCTCACGCGCCTCGATGAGGCGCGCGCCGCGCGCAAGCCGCGCCTGCGCTGGACCGAGCCGCAAAGCGACGCGTCCTGAGCCGAGAGAGGACCGATGTCGCGGTCCGGGGTCTCGCGCTACACGATCGACGGCGCGCGCAGTCGCGTGCGGTTCAGCGTGCGCCACATGATGATCACCACCGTGCGGGGCGAGTTCCGCAAGGTCGAGGGGGGGGTGGAGTACGAGCCCGCGCGGCCGGAGGCGACACGAATTCAGGCGCGTATCGAGGCCGCGTCGATCGATACGCGCGATGCGAAGCGCGACGAGCACCTTCGGAGTCGGGACTTCCTCGACGTGGAGCAGTATCCGTACATCGAGTTCACCTCGAAGTCGGTTCGGCGAAAGCGCGGCGACCGCTTCGAGATCGTGGGCGACCTCACGGTGCACGGGGTCACTCGGGAGGTGGTCCTCGACGCCCGGGGGCCGAGCCCGGAGCCGCAGGATGCGTCCGGCGCCGTGCGCGTCGGCGCGACGGCGACGACGAAGCTCCGGCGCTCCGACTTCGGGTTGACGTGGAGCGCCGTGCTCGAGGCGGGCGGCATGTTGGTGAGTGACGAGCTCTCCGTCACGCTGGACGTCTCGCTGATCGAGCAAGGCGGACCCACGACGAGCCCATCGTCGTGATGCGAGCACTGCGAACGCTGGGCCCTGGGCCCTGCAGAGGAGCGAGCGAGGCGCGCGCCCTCGCCGTCAGTCGTTCATGGCGAAAAACTCGCGGATGGCTTCGAGGATGCGCTTGCGTTCGGTCTGAACGCGGCGCTTTCGGCTGACCGCATCCAGGTTGTCGCGGACGCTCTCGAGCTCGACTCGGCGTTGCGCGAGCAGCATGGAGATCTCGTGCGCGAGCTCGGGCCTGCGGCTCAAGACCTCGCGAAAGTCGTCCTTGTCCACGCGCAAGCACTCGATGTCTTCCAACGCCACGACGGTGGCTTCGCGCGGCGCTCCGGTGAGGAGCGCCATCTCGCCGAAGAACCCCGGCGCCTTCACCACGGCCACCTGGCGATCCTCGCCCCGATCGGTGGCCACGCGCACCTCGACCTCGCCCTTCACGAGCACGTAGAGCCAGTTCGCGGGGGCGCCCTGCCGCGTGACGACCTCGCCGGCGACGAAGGGCGCGAGCTTCGCGGAGTCGGCCAGGATTTCGATCTCTTCCTCCGAGAGGCGCGAGAACAAGGGAACGACGCGGAGCGCGGAGCGGATGCGCGCGCCGTGCTTTTCGCGCTTGCGCTCGGCCTTCTGGTCCTCGTGGTTCACGAACAGCGTCTGCGCCGGGAGCGCGAGCGGGATCTGCGCGCGCCGGAGCGCCGCGTGGATGCGCTCGCGCACCGCGGAGCTGGTCGGGTCGTCGCGCTCGAGATCCACGAGGAAGTAGCGCACGGCATAGAGCCCGAAGCTATCCTTGCCGTCGCGCGCGAGGTCGAGGCACACCACGTCCGGGGCGGGATGGGTGGCTATCCCGGGGATCGAGGAAGCGGAGAGCGCCTCGGTGACGATACGGATCACGTCGCCGGGTGGATAGCGGTGATCCACGTTGAAGTGGACCCAGGTCCGGTGCTGGGTGGGTTGACCCTCGCGCTTGCCGAGCACCTTGATCGTCTGTCCGAGGAGCTGGCTGTTCGGCACGATCAGCGTGTCCCAGTCACGCGTTTCGATCACCGTGTGGCGCCACCGCACCTTCTTGACCTGGCCTTGGGTGTGTGAGTCGAGCTCGATCCAATCTCCTTCACGGATGGAGTCGTCCACCTGGAGCGCGAGGCCGCCGATCACGTTTCCGAGCGTGGACTGGAGCGACAGACCGATCACGGCGGTGACGACGGCGCTCGTCGCGACGATGCTCGTGAGGTTGACGCCGAACCGGTGCATCGCCCACACGCCGGCCACGATGTACGCGACCCCCAACGTTAGGTCGTGGAGAATGTCGGGGACGTTCAGCCGGACCACGCGCAGGAGCAGGTCGAACACGAAGAGCGCGGCGAGATTGATGAAGATGAGGACCTCGACGAGCTCGGCGCCGAAGCGAACACCGCGGGTGAAGCCGCCCTTCAACCCCGCGTACTCGAGGAGAGCGGCACCCGCGGCGAGCAGGACGTAGAGGCCGAACAACGCGACGCTGCGCCCGAGCCGGCGGCGCGGCGAGGTGGGAGCTCCTCGGAACAGCGCGGCGAGGACGACGATGCCGACACCCAAGACGAGGATGCGCACGAGGCCGTGGGGGACGTTCATCCCAACGGGCCAGGATAGTACATGGGCGCGGAGCTTCGCTTCCGCTCGCGCGGGGTACCGCCGAAAGCTCGTGGGCGCGCGTGCCCGCGCGCCCCCGATGCTCACCGTGAGCGCCATGACGCGTAGCAGCGCGGTGTGCGGCCGCGAGCACCGGGTGCCGCTGACCATGCGGGCGATCGCCATCCTGGATGAGATGTGCAAGGCCGAGCTGCCGCCGATCGCGGAGCCCATCGATGTCGATGCGGCGAGCTTCGAGGAGATCACGCGGGACGCACGGGTGCCGGTCCTCGTGGACTATTGGGCGACCTGGTGTGCTCCGTGCCGCATCGTGGCTCCGGAAGTGGCGCGCCTTGCCCGCGACCTCGCTGGCCGGGCGGTCGTGCTGAAGGTGAATACGGAGCAGCAGCCGGACCTGGCGTCGCGCTTCAACGTGCAGGCGATCCCGATGTTTCAGCTGTTCTCGAAGGGACGGCAGGTCGCGGAGCGGGCCGGAGCCGTGGACCATCGAGCGCTGCGGCGCTGGCTCGAGCAGGCCGCGTGAGGGTGGTGCGCCGCGCCGGCACGATCGATGCAGCTGGCGTTGACAGGGGGGCGCAGCCCTGCCACATTCCGCCGCGGAGAGATGACCGCGCGGCCGAAGGTGCCTGATTCGCAATCAGGTGTACCCGCAAGGGTACCGTGGGTTCGAATCCCACTCTCTCCGCCGAGTTCCATCCGATTGCGATGGGGCTCCGCGTCCGTCCCGCGCGACGTCTCTCGGCGATGAGCGCGGGGGCCTCGGAGAGGTGACCGAGAGGCCGAAGGTGCATGACTGGAAATCATGTGTACCCGCAAGGGTACCGAGGGTTCGAATCCCTCC
>CAYYWA010000487.1:0-3634 GCA_964475255.1 uncultured Sorangium sp. | reverse complement strand
GAGGGCTCCCGCGGGGTCCGGCCAACGGCTTCGCCCGCAATCCGATCGTCAGTCACGTCTTCACGGCAGATCCCGCGGCGCGTGTGTTCGAGGGGAGAGTCTACGTGTACACGTCGCACGATCTCGACGATCAGATGAACTACGACATGTACGACTATCACGCGTTCTCGTCGACCGACCTCGTCAATTGGCAGGACCACGGCGTCGTGCTCGACGCCGCGAACATCTCGTGGACGGATCGGTTGTACGCGCCGGACTGCTGCCACAGCCCGACCACGGGAAAGTACTATCTGTACTTCCCCAACGGCGGGAGCGGGATCGGGGTCGCAGTCTCCGACAGCCCCGCCGGCCCCTTCGAGGATGCGCTCGGCAAGCCGCTGATCGACTCGAACACGCCCGGCGTGCAGGACGTCGACTGGATCTTCGATCCGGCGTGCTTCGTCGACGACGATGGGCAGGCCTACCTGTACTTCGGCGGCGGCCCGGAGGACACGGGCGACAACGCGCGCGTGATTCGCTTGAACGACGACATGATAAGCCTCGCGGATCCCACGGCGACGACGATCCCCGCGCCGGATTTCTTCGAAGCGTCGTACATGCACAAGCGCGACGGGAAGTACTACTTCTCCTACTCGACCACGTTCAAAAACCACGCTGCCGAGATCGACTACTTGGTGAGCGACAACCCGATGACCGGCTTCGAACACGCCGGCACGATTCTCCCGAACCCCTCGGGAAACAACGGGAACAACAACCACCACTCGATCGTCGAGTACGCGGGGAACTGGTACATTTTCTATCACAACCGCGTGCTGTCGAACCGCGACGGGTTCTCGGATTACCAGCGCAGCATCACGCTCGACACGCTGACGTACGACGAGCAAGGCAACATCCTCAAGCTCTCGGCCGAGGGTAGCCCCGTGGCTCAGCTCGAGAGCGTCCCCGCCTTCTCGCGGGTGGAGGCCGAGATGATGGCGGACCAGCGCGGCGTCGAGGTCGACTTCGTGCGGGTCGGAGGAGAGCGAGCCGGCGTCGCCGTGATCGATCTCAACGACGGAGACTGGATCGGCTACTCGCAGGTCGATTTCGGCGCGGGCGCCACCGCTTTTCATGCTCGGGTGGCCTCGGGCCACGCGGAGGGAGGCACCATCGAGCTCCACGTCGGAGGCTGTGAAGGCTTCACCGAGACTCCCGGAGAGCTCGCGGGCACGTGCGCCGTCGAGACGACCGGCGGCTTCCAAGCGTGGACCGACGTCACCTGCGACGTGACGATCCCGAGCGGCGTGCACGATCTCTGCCTCCGCTTCGCCGGCACGTCGTCGCAGCCGCTGCTCGCGCTCGACCACTTCCGCTTCGAGTGACGCGAGCCTCCCGCCGAGCGCCAGCGCGCCGTGCGGGCCGCGTGCGCCTCACGCCGTTCCGACCCCGGCGGCGCGAGGGCTCGGCCCTCCCCCGACTGGACTAGAGCGACAAACGGTTAGGAACGCGCCGAGATATGCGGAAAACTGCGTCGGACAGAGTGCCCGCGTGGGGAGGGCCGGCGCGTGCCGCCCCTACGAAACGAGGCTAGAACGCCGAAATTCGGGCTCAGCGCCGAGCGCGGAGGTCGGCGAGCACGCGCGTCGCGGCTTCACGCGTGATGTCCCCGCGCTCGGAGAGCGTGGCGGCGACGATCTCGACCTCGTCGCCCTGCGCGCCGGCCGCGACCGCGACGGAGCGCGCGTGGAGCGCCATGTGCCCGCGCTGGATGCCCTCGGTGGCGAGCGCCCGCAGCGCGGCGAGGTTCGACGCGAGGCCGACGGAAGCCGCCGTCATCGCGAGGTCGTCCGCGCTGGTGGTGCCCAGGATCGAGAGCGCGAGCTGCGCGGCAGGATGCACGCGGAGGGTGCCGCCCACCGTGCCGAGCGCGAGCGGCATTTCGAGCTCGCCCGTCAGATCGTCCCCGTCGCGACGCCACACCGCGAGCGGCGCATAGCGGCCGTTGCGCGCCGCGTAGGCGTGGGCACCGGCCTCGACGGCGCGAAAATCGTTGCCCGTCGCGATCACGACGGCGTCCACGCCGTTCATGATGCCCTTGTTGTGCGTGGCCGCGCGGTAAGGGTCGAGCTCCGCGAAGCGAGACGCCTCGACGATGCGATCGACGACCTCGCTCGGATCGATGTCCCCCCGCGACGACGACGGCGGCGGATCCGAGATCGGGCCCGAGCGGCTGCTCTCGGCGCCCGAAGCCCGGCTGAGCGCGAGCTCCCGCGCGTGCACGCGGCAGGTGACGCGCACCCGGCGCCGATCGCAGAGGTTCGACAGGATGCGGAGACCGAGACGCGCGAAAGCGAGCTCGGCCGCGATCGGACCGATGGCCTCCGCGATCGTGTTGACGAGGTTCGCGCCCATGGCATCGCAGCAGTCCACGAGCACGTGGAGCACGATGCAGCCCTGACCGAGATCGCGGATCTCGATCGCACGCGGGCCGCCCCCCCGCTGGACGAGGCCGGGCACGGCGCGCGCCGCGAGCGCGAGCAACGCCTCGCTCTCGCGCTCGAGGCGTTCGATGGCCAACGCCGGCGAGCGCACGTGCGTGAGCTGCACCTGGCCGATCATCAAGCCCTCGATCACCTCCGCGCTGAAACCGCCGCTCGCCCGCACGCGGCGCGCCGCGTTGGAGGCGGCCGCGATCACGCTCGGCTCTTCGACGACCATCGGCACCAGGCGATCACGGCCGTTGATGCGCACGTTGAGCGCGATGCCGAACGGAAGCCCGTACGTCCCGATGACGTTCTCGACGACCTTGTCGGCCATGAGCGCGTCGAGCCCGCCACCGTCCACGGCGCGCACGAGGGCCTCGAGGGAGACGCCCGCCCGCTCCGACACGACCTCGCGGCGCTCGCGCAAAGGCAGCTTGTAAAACCCAGGAATTCGCGAACCGGCGTTGTCCATGCGCGGCGGAGCAGGTTTAGCCCAGATTCCGGGCTGACGCCGGAGGGCAGGGTCGAGCTCGAAGCCGGATTTCCTCACGAATTCCGCGTTCGGCGCGCGCAGCGAGCGCGGCGCAGGACGACCTGGTCGAAAGGCCGACGCGACACAACCCCGCGAAGTTACGGGTCAATCGAGCCGCTCGAGGCCCGCGGCGCCGAGCGCTAGAGGGAGAACGTCGAGCCGCGGATGCGTCGGCACGCACGGGCCCGAGTCCGGCGCGACCCAGAGCACGATGTCGCCCCCACCGGCACCTGCCGGAAGCGCCGCGCATCCGCTGCGCTCGGCCGCTTCGGCGAGCTCGGACACCTCGGGCGTGACGATCGGCGCCCCCGCGGCAGCACCCAACTCCGAGAGCGCCGCCGCTTGCTCGCGGAGCGCCGCGAGGAACGCGGGGGCATCTCCGTTCCGGATCGCCACCGCCGCTTGCTCGGAAGCCGCGCCCTGGCGCCCCATGAGGCGAGCGTGCGCGGCGGAGTCGCGCATCGAGAGCGCGCGGACTCGCGCGAGGAGCTCGGGGGTGGACGCGGGCTCGCGAGCGGCGAGGACACTCACCGCGATGCCGGGCGGCAGGCTCGCGGGCTCGAGCGTGAGCCCCGTGGGGTCTCGGCGCGCGAGCAGCACGCCCCCGTGGACGCTCGCGGCGACGTCGATCCCGCTGCCC
>CAYYWA010000486.1:0-3660 GCA_964475255.1 uncultured Sorangium sp. | reverse complement strand
GTGTTGCCGTCGTCGCATTCCTCCTCGCTGGTGTGGACGTAGCCATCGCCGCAGGTCGGTCGTTTGCAGGCGATCGTGCAGTCGTCGCTCGAGCTCGAGTTTGCGTCGTCACATTCCTCCGACCCCTCGACCACACCGTCACCGCAAACGGGCAACTTGCAGTCCAACGAGCAGTCGTCCCCATCGACGTCGTTCCCGTCGTCGCATTCTTCCTCTGCTTCGTGCACGAAGCCGTCACCGCACACCGCCTTCTTGCACGTGTTCAGGCATGCGTCGTCGTTCGACTCGTTTCCGTCGTCGCACTCTTCTCGCGAGGCGTGCACGAAGCCGTCACCGCAGCGTGCCTCGAGGCACGTCGTGGGACATGCGTCTTCGTCCGAGTCGTTGCCGTCATCACAGTCTTCACCGGGGTCCACCACGCCGTCTCCGCACGTGCCTCGAACGCATTCCCCCTCGAAACAGCGCCCCACGCAGAGCGTCGCAATCGTGCTCAGCAGGTCGGGTGCACACACGTGGCGGAAGCCGCCGTCACAGAAGGCCTCCCCGGGCTCTCGCTCGAGGCAGGGCGGAGTGATCGGTGCGCAGGCGGCCGTGCGGGGGTCGCAGACCTCCTCCGCCGCGCATTCGGTTGCCGGCTGCCACGCTCCATCTGCACACGCGAGAATCTGGCGCGTTCCGACTTCCAGGCACGCCCGGGCGCGCTCGTCGGAACAGAGGGCTCCAATCTCCGGAAGACCCGGTGCGCCACCAGCATCACTCGGTGAGCCCGATTGACCGGCCCCGGCATCCGAGCCGCCCGTCGTCGCGCCGCCAGCACCGCCGTTTCCGTCGGCGTCTCCAGCCGAGCCGCCCGATTCCGGGGATTCGCTTGCAGGCTCGCCGGCATGGCCTCGCGGCTGAGCGCTCGTCCCCTCGCTGGGGGCGCAGGCGCGCGACTCCTCGCAGTCGTCCTCCCCGGTGCCGCACGCGATGGCAACACCGATGGTGACCGCGAGAACCGAGGAGAGGCGCGCCACGCGGGTGGGCCACCAGTGCTCGAGCCGGTACTTCGAATGAACGGACATCAGACGTCTCCTCTGCAGCTGGAACGAAGGGAACGCTCACACAATCAAGTGATGGACCGGCGGCATGACCGGTCCCTTTCACCGAAAATCGATGGCCTGGAGAGCCGCGCCCATCTCTTCGCGCTCGTCCCCCACGATATCGTCGTCAGTCCGAACGCCGAGCTGCCCCTCGCTGTTCAGTCCCCAGCACGTGACAGCGCGGGTGTCGAGCAGCGCGCAAACGAAACCGCGTCCGGCAGCAATTTCGAGGACGACCGCATCGGGACCGAGATCGATGGGTGGCAATCGTTCGCCGAGCTCATCGGGCTCGTCTCCCAAGTCGTTCGTCAAATCGGACCTGGTGAGCAGTGGTTGACCGAGGACGCCGTTCGCTGCGCTGCCCCAACACTTGACCGTGCCATCGACCAGCAGAGCGCAGGAGAAGTAGGAGCCAGCAGCGAGGGCGGTTGCGGCGTCGCCGACTGGCACCTCTGGAAGGGCATCTCCGAACAGAGCCGGATCGTGCCCTCTGGGTACCGAATCACCGTAGCCGAGCGAGCCGTACTGGTTGGAACCCCAACACTTGATGGAACCAGAGACGCCGAGCGCACACGTATGCTCGAACCCGCTTGCCAGGTCGCGTGACCTGAAGCCCAGTCCGAGGGAGATGGGATTACTCTCGGACGGACAAAAATCACAAGTGTTCTGGCCAACTTGCCCGTAAAAGTTGAAGCCCCAACATCGAACGGAACCATCGGAGAGCAACGCGCACGTGAACTCGTTTCCAGCGCTCATCAGGACCACCTGGTCGGGTAGGTCCAAGAGCGGGAACGAGGAGACGTCCATCGGATCGGAGATGGCAGTGACGGGATCGAACCCGAGCGCTCCCAGATTTGGATTTCCCCAACATCTGAGTTCGGAGGGTGAAGCTGTGTTCAGGCCGACGAAGCACGCATGGGATGCGTCGGGCCCACTCGTTACCTCGAGAACGGGAAACCCGACATCGAGCTTGGTGGGGGTCGTTGCTTGGAACGACGCTTTCCGCAGGGGAACGAAACCCCAGCAATATGCTTCGTTCTCGATGACGGCGCACGTGCTGACGTCTCCGAGAGAAAACTGGGAGACGTCGCGCGCTACGACCGGGGCGCTGCCAGGCGCCAGCGGATCCGTCGTGCCGATGCCGAGCTGACCCGCGTCGTTCGCTCCCCAGCACCGGAGGTTGCCGTTCTCGAAGAGGGCACAGCCATGTTTCCCTCCCAGGCGAATGGAAGTGACCTCCCAGCGACACGTGGCGGAGCAGCCGTCGCCGAACGCCGTGTTGCCGTCGTCGCACTCTTCCTCGCCAGCGTGGACGAAGCCGTCTCCGCAGGTCGGTCGATTGCACGCAGCCGTACAGTCGTCACTCGAGCTCGTGTTGCCGTCGTCACACTCTTCGGCCCCTTCCACGACGCCGTCTCCGCAGACGGGCTTTTTGCAAGAGCTCAAGCACTCGTCTGCATCCGACTGATTGCCGTCATCGCATTCTTCGTGCTCGGCCTGGACGAAGCCGTCTCCGCAGTGAGCGATGGTACACGTAGACGGACATTCGTCGGAGTCGTCGTCATTTCCGTCGTCGCATTCCTCCTTAGCCTGGTGGAGGAAACCGTCTCCGCAGATTGCTTCGACGCAGGTCGTCAAACAAGCGTCGCTATCGTCCGCGTTTCCGTCGTCGCACTCCTCACCGGGTTCGACGCTGCCGTTGCCGCACGTGCTGTCGAGACATTCGCCATCGACGCAGGGACCTTCGCAATGGGTCACGATGGTGTGCGTTCGATCCGGACTGCAAACATGGAGCGCGTCCCCGTGGCAGAAGGCATCGCCGGGCTTGCGCTCGAGGCATGCGATGGTGATGGGCTTGCATCGTGGACCGTCATCGCTGCACGCGTCCCCGTCGACGCACTCTGCGTAGATCGCCCATCGCCCTTGGTGACATATCCAGAGCGCGGTCGCTCCTGGTACGGGGCAGCGCAGCTGGCCTTCCTCATCACAGAAGGCACCAAGGGTGTCGCCGGTTTCACCCGACGGAGCGAGATCGCCGCCATCACCCGCTGCTGCTCCACCCGCTGCTTCCCCTGCCGCTCCCAGTGCGCTCGGGTGGCCGGAGGCGCCCGCCTCACTCTGAGCGCCGGCATTGCCGACGGGCGGACAAGTGCGGCTCTCGTGACAGTCGATCTCCTCACATGCACCTCCCGCAAAAACGGCAAGCACCGCGAGGCCCACCAGGGACGCCGCAGGGTGCGACCGCTCGCAGCGGCGGTGTGTACGTCGGCGTCTTTGCTGCGTGATTGCACGCTCCCCCTCGAGGTGGCTCTTCCATAGGTCGTGGTTCATTGCGGTCCTCCCAAAACGACGTCGAGGACACGCGCCGTGTCGCCGGCGGTGCCGTTCGTGGACGAATCCTCGGGATCGCCCTTGCCCCCCGCTCCGAACGAACCAGAGGTGACCGTGATGCGGTCGTCGCCTTGGAGAGTGCCGGCCTTGTGCAGCACGGCGACGACGATGCCGCCCGCGCCGCCGCCACCGTGGCCGCCCGCGCCGCCGTCGCCGCCATCGCCGCCCTCGCATCCGTCGGTTGCCC
>CAYYWA010000485.1:0-3666 GCA_964475255.1 uncultured Sorangium sp. | reverse complement strand
GATCTACACCGACCTCGGGATCATGGCGGGCGTCACCACGGTGTGCGAGGAGTGCGAGGGTCGGCGTTTCCAGGCTTCCGTGCTCGAGTACCGGCTCGGCGAGCGCACCATCGCCGAGGTGCTCGACCTGTCGGTGACGGAAGCGGTCGCCTTCTTCGGCGCCGGCAAGGCGCACACGCCGGCCGCGCACGCGAGCCTCGCGCGCTTGGCGGACGTGGGGCTCGGCTACCTCCGGCTCGGTCAGCCGCTCACCACGCTGTCGGGGGGCGAGCGTCAGCGCCTCAAGCTCGCGACGCACATGGGGGCCCAGGGCGGCATCTACGTGCTCGACGAGCCAACCACGGGGCTTCACCTGGCGGATCTCCAGCAGTTGCTCGGGCTGTTGGACCGTCTCGTGGACGCCGGCAAATCGGTCATCGTCATCGAGCACAACCAAGCGGTGATGGCCCACGCCGACTGGATCATCGATCTCGGCCCGGGCGCAGGCCACGAGGGCGGACGGATCGTGTTCGAAGGCACGCCCGCCGACCTCGTCGCGGCGCAATCGACGCTGACCGGCCAGCACCTCGCGGTCTACGTCGGGAGCGCTCCGAAATCCGCCCAAACCACGACGAAGAGCGCCGCGAACGCCGCGGCCGCCCCCGCATCGCAGGCGCGCGCGTCAGGCGAATCGAAAGGGCGCGCCCGCGGAAAGGCGAGAGCCTGAGCCGTAGCAGCGAGGCGCGTCGGCAAGTTCCTCCGGAGCCGCGCCGAAAAGCTCGGTGAAACCGGCCCCAGGGGTGCACGAAGGGAGGCGGGCTCGTCATGCTCGACGGCGTCGAACATTGCGGCGGATGCGGGCACCCCTCGGCCTAGATTTCGGGCTGACGCCGGAGGGGAGGCTCGGGACTGAAGCGGATTTGGAAGCCGAGTTCGCGTTCGGCGCGCGCAGCGATAGTAGCGCTATCGCGAGCACGACGGGCGCGAAGGCGGCGGAAGGAGCTGTGGCGCTTCGACGCTCGCGCGTGGGTCCAGGACCTCCCCGTTCCCGCGCTCGAGATCGCCGGGGACTCCGACCCCGGCGCTACGGACCGAGCGCGAGGCGAATGGCGCGTTCGACCGGAGACGCTTCGCCCTCCGCGTGCAGCGGATCGAGCGGAACGCTGGGCAGGAGCGCGGGCTGTCCGAGAAAGCGCGGGACGCGCCCGCGAAGGGGCTGCGCCGCGTGGACGAGGAAGGGGTGGCACAGGTACACCGTGCCGGCGGGTCCCGTCGCGAGCGCCTCGGGGCGGTGTGCCGATTCTGCGAACCCGTTGCTGGCGAGCTCGCCGAGCGTGAGCCCTTCCTCTCCGTGGGGCGCGAGGCGCCGCGCGATGTCGAAGTGCGAGCCGACGCGAAGGCGCGTCGGCGCGTCGTCCTCGCCGACATCGGAGAAGAGGAACAGCATGAGCAGCGCGCGGCCCTTGGAGGCGACGTTGATCCGCCATTTCATGAAGTCCGGCTCGTTCTCCGTCCCGAAGCTCATGTCGACGTGCCACCCGCAGTCACCCGGGTCTTCCGGCGACGGGAAGCGGATGGGGAAGGTGCCGAGGCTGCCGCGCGGGAGCCAGCGGCCGCGGCCGACGAGGGCGTCGTAAGCGGCGTGCAGCTTCGGGGTGTTGCCGGCGTCGCGAAACAGGGGGTTGGGGAGCTCCCCGATGCGCACGACGGGACGGGTCCACGTGGCGGGCGCGTCCTCCGCACAGCCCGTGGCGAGCCACAAGATCCGACGGCAAGCGTCGGCGAGGTCACGAGGGAAGGCGTCGTCGATGCGGACGAAGCCCTCGAAGATGAACTGCTCGATTTGCGCTGCAGAGAGCGCGAGATGATGAGGCACTCGAAAATCTCCTTTGTCCCGGATTTCGGCGTCCTGGTGCCGCCGCGGACGAGTTCGTAGGAAACTCGCTGCGGTCTCGGGCTCAGGCCATCCGCTTCGGCGTCAGTCCGAAGCTCGGGACTCCTGGTTCCAGCTAGCAAAGACACTCGCGACGGCCGCGCCGTCGCGGAGAGGTCTGGCGAGAACGCGAGCGAAGCGTTCAGCTTCGAGCGGGGCTTCAGCCGAGCAGGAACACGGAGAACTTCATCATCGAAGCGGGAGGATAGCCGGCGGGCGCGGCCCGTCAATGTGGGCCGCGAGGGATGCGCGGACGTCCGAGACGGCACCGTTGCGGCCGAGCATCGGAGCCGAGGGCGCGCGCTCAGAAGGTGTGCGTTCCACGGCGATGGGCTCCGTGACGAGGGACCGTGTCCCCATCGACGCCGGGACCCGGGGCTTGCCCGCTCGAACGAGCCTTCCGGATGGCGGCTGCCGAGCACGCGCCCGCTCGAGCGCGACTATCATTCAACTAGATGGTTGACAGTAGTCGGGGCGGCGGCTATGACGATGAACCAGATGGTTGAGCATCACTCCGCCCCCCTCGACGCCGTGTTCCACGCGCTTTCGGATCCGACGCGCCGGGCCATGATCCAGAGGCTCGGGCAGCGCGAGCGCACGGTGAGCGAGCTGTGTGAGCCCTTCTCGATGTCCCTGGCGGGCGCGTCGAAGCACCTCAAGGTGCTGGAGGAAGCAGGGCTCGTTCGGCGGCGAGTCGTTGGGCGGACGCACTACTGCAGCCTGCGGGCGGCTCGCCTCGCCGAGGCACACCGCTGGCTCGCTCGCTACGAGCGGTACTGGAACGCGCGGCTCGATGCGCTCGAAGCGCTGCTCGACGCCGAAGATCCGCGCCCCGCGACGCGAGGCGAGCGGCGGGCTCGACGAGCCAAGCGCTGAATCAACCCCATCAACGTTCGAGACGTGGAGGAAGCATGACGATCGAAAAACAGAAGAACCTCGCGACCATTCGTGTCGAGCGCTCCTTCGCCCAAGCGCCGAGCAGCGTTTGGCGGGCGCTCACCCGGCCCGAGCTCCTGGCTCGGTGGTGGGCCGCGGGCGACATCGCCCCCGTCGTCGGGCACCAGTTCACGCTCGACATGGGGCACTGGGGGCACGTTCCCTGCCGAGTCCTCGAGGTGGAGCCAGAGCGCCGGCTCGTCTTCACGTTCAATGCGTGGACCCTCACCTGGACGCTGTCGGAGGACGACGGCGGCACGCGCTTGATCCTCGAACAATCGGGGATCGATCTCGACACGCCGCAAGGTCGCTTCGCGTTCGAGAGGATGGGAGGCGGCTGGCGCGACGAGGTCCTTCCGCGGCTCGGCGAGCTCTTGAACGAGATCGATCCCCGCGAGACGACAGGCGGCGCCGACGGGCGCGACGTCAAACCGTGAGCGGTGCGCGACGCGCGCGCACGCTAGGGCAGGCACGGATTGGTGTTCGTCGGCGCCAGGACCCTCTTCGGCGCTGCGGGTCGACCGTTCGCGCCCCGTCCGTCGGGGGCCGCCTGGTGCTTTGGGGTGCCAAACGCGGCAATTGCCGTGATACGGGGGCGGATGATCCGCCCTTTTGACGGCAAGTGGCGTCCGAAGAGCGGATCAACCGCCCTCACTTGCCGCCATCCGAGGCGCGGATGGCGGCAATACCGCCTCCATCCGCGAGCGATTGGCGGCAAGTGAGCGGATGATCCGCCCATTTCGGCGGCAATTGCCGCGATAAGGGGCGGTTGAACCGCGAAGAACGCGGCAACTTGCCGCCTTTCGGGCGGTTGAACC
>CAYYWA010000484.1:0-3692 GCA_964475255.1 uncultured Sorangium sp. | reverse complement strand
CCGCCGACTGGTCGGCCGGATCAGACGACAACGCGTTGACCTTGGCGAGAATCGCGGCGACTTCCGTATCGAGTAGGTCGTAGATAGCGAGGACCTCGGTGTCGAGGAAGTCGTGAATAGTCGCCAGTTGCGTGTCGAGGTTGGCAGACGACATGCCAAGCGCCGCTCGGATTCCGGCCGCATCCAGGTCGTTCAAGCCCGCAATTTCTGCTGACGTCGCGAGACTCGAGAGCGCCCCAGCGTCGGGCAACAGGTCGGTGACGGCCTTGATTGCGTCCACGACCGCTTTCGCGGCTGCCAGGTTCGCCGCGGTTGCCAACGCCGCATCGCTGATCGCGGTATCCGCTTCCGCGTTCACCGAGGCTTTCATGGTGTTCGTCAAATCACCGGTGACAGGGACCGCACCCGAGGAGAGGCCGACTTCGCCCGTGCCAGCACCGACCTTGAGCGTAACGACGGGATAGCCGTTGCTTGCGACTGCGGCAACCGGCTGATTCGACCAGTGCGTCACATCGACCGCAGGAGTGCTGGATTCAATCGGATAGTCCACGAGTCTGACGCGCCCGCCGATGACCACCATGCCCGTCACGGTCCCGCCAATATCGACGTGATTGGCACCCGACGCGAATGCCGCATCCGGCAGGTCGAGCCGATAGTAACCGTCGCCGATATGGAGAAAGCCCCCATCCGCGTGGGCATCGTCCAGCGCGGTAAGAGCCGCTTCCGTGATGCTGGTTTTCGTGGCCCCTTCCCGGCGGTACCACAGGTCAATCCCCGACGTGTTGAACACGACGCCGGTTTCGGGTGTCCCGTCCGCGCTATCAATGATCCGCAGGACGACACTGCGATCGATCGAGCCTTTCTTGACGATGTCGAGCAACATTCGCCGTTACGCTCCTGTGCTCTGCGTCCCCGCAATGACCCCGAGCGCAATCAGCCCATCTTCGAGCGCGTCCTGTGCGTTGCGGATGATCGTCGTGACCGCTGTGATCTGTGGGCCAGAGAGTTGAATCCGCCGGTAGAAGTCGAGTTGCGACACCTCGACCTCCAACACCCCGGATCCGCCGTTGATCGTCAACCGGCCCGTAATCGCCTGCATCGTCGGCGCAGCCGTGGACGTGAGCTTGAGCGTGCCGTTGACCGTCAACGCGGAACTGTCCATCGTGAACGGGCTGAGCACGAGATGGTCATAGCCGACAGGCGCATTGCCCCCGAGGATGGAATTGATTTGCGCTGGACTCGTCAAGGTAATCATCAGGTTCCCCTTACTGGTGGTGCATCAATATCTGACGCAGGATGGATGAGCCACCGCCCCCACCCACACCCGCGGGATACGCGATGATCGCGCCGATGCCTGTGCGCGCCGTGCCGCCGCTGGTCCACTGGCCGCGCTCGTCGGTGACGGCTGACGGCGCGTCCCAGTAGGCGAGAAACGCCTGATTGAGGCCCGCGTCGATCTCGGTGTAACTGCCGGTCGGGTTGACGCTCGTGACACCCGCCTGCGAGTTGAGCGCCCCTGCGATCAGGATGAGCGCCGCGCCGGACGTGTCGATCTCTCCCACCGCCGCGCAGTGGTGCGTATTCGTGTTGCCGGCGTCCGAAAACTCGCCAGTGATCGGCGTGGCCGCGTCATCGAGGCCGCTGACCTCGATTGCCGCCGCGACAAACTGCGAGGACGCCGAAGGTGTGACGGAGATCGTGATGTTGCCGCCGGGGTGATTCCGAAACGACTGGAACGAGACCCGCCGAGCCGTGGACCCTTGGAAAAACTTGTCGTTCGTGTAGGCTCCGACCACATCGTCCGAGACGCTATACGTCCGGTTGTCGGCGGAGTACTGCGCGATGAGGACAATGACGGTATTCCCCGCTGCCACTCCGGTGAGCGACAGCGAGGTCGAACCGACCGCGGAAACCTGGACGACGGCCAATGCTCCCTTACCTCACCGGCCGCTGGAGCAACGGAGTCACGTCGCCGGGATCTCGCAACGCGACGAAGTTCCGCACATACGAAATCCAGTCGCGCTCCGTGCCCCTGACGAATCGATCCGTGGACGAGTTGAACTCCAACCAGAACCGGTCGATGCTCTTGCTGCCCTTGATCGTCAGCGGGACGCGCTTGTAGACGTGGACCGGCCCCTGCGTGGCGTCAGCTACCCAGAGGTCCATCCAGTCGTAGTCCGAGGCGTTGGACTCGATGCGGACGAAGAACCGCACCCAGGTGTTCGGCTTGACGATGAAGTGACCATCGACCGGACGCATCGGATCCACCTTCGGCACCGTCTTGCCGACCAGACCATCGGTGGCGCCCGGCACGTAGGGGATCGGACCGCCCAGCCCGAGATACGTCCGCGCTTCGATGACCGCGATGTCCGTCGAGGGATCGAAGCCGGGGACCGGGTTGCTGGTGCCCGAAACCGCGAAGCGCGTGGCCGGCTCCAGCCAAATCTGCTGGTTCGGCCCCACGCTGAATTGAAACGTCTTACTCCCCATTTCTCCAGTCCTGAAGTAGGTCTCCGTCCAGAGTCCTTCCCAGGTGAAGAAGTAGACGTGACCGTCCTGTGTCCCCAGCGGCAGCCGCACCTGATTCTGGAGGCTGTTCGTCGCATTGAGCGCCCGTGTGCCCGCTGGATGCGCCTGCGCGGTCGTGCCGTATTGTCCCCGCTGGAACGTAAGGTTCGACGTGCCCGAGGGCCGGGTGATTTTCAGGATCTCCGACCCGAGCTTAATGGCTCCGTTGTTCGCGTGCGAGGAGATGACCGCGCTGAGCGGCAGGGTGGTCTGCGTCGAATCGACAGCCGCTGTGAGCGACACGCCGTAATCGACGAACGACGGGATGATGACCTTGGCGGCATCCGCAGCCGGATCGTAGACGACGGCCTTGTTCGGCGTGCCGGACCGCGAGTATTGGTCGATCTGCGCCTGACTTCTCAGGTCATACGAGAGCCAGTGCGACGCCAGCCCGCGCAACTGGTCGAAATACCCGTGATCCCCGGTCGGCGGTGGCGGTGGCGGCGCATACGTGCAGGACTGCGAGGCCGTGCGCGACTCGCTCGGCAGCGGCGACGGACACGCCGCACCGCCATCAGACTCCGGCGTCACGATCGCCTGCACCCACGTCTCGGTGCGCGTCTGCGTCCCGTCCGGCTGACACGCACCCCACGCAGACGCGGCCGTCATCGTCCAGTCAGAGAGCACGCAATCGACGGGATCAGGCGGCGGCTCGGTCTGGCAGCCCTCATCGATCTCACCGTCGCCATCGTTGTCGATCGCATCGCCGCAGATTTCGACGGGCGGCGGCGCGACGACGCTCGTCATGCCGACCTGGTAGCCCGCGGCCTCGAGCGCGAGCACAAAGTCCCGCACGTTGCGCATGTCGCCGATGACCTGCTCGAGCGGGAACTGTCCGCACACCTCGCCAGCCAGCCCGCCCTTCGTGAGACGGAATGCATGCTCGCACCGAATGGCGGCCGGATCGCTCGGCGGCGGACCCTCCAGCTTCGGCAACGCCGGCCCAGGAGCGGGCAGCTGCTCGCTCAGCGTAAGGAGTCGCGTCAGGATGTTGCGGAGATTTGTGCGCGCGTCGCCGTCGACACGGCCCTCGATCGGCGCGATGAGTGCGCGCGCCTGTTCAACGAGTTGACGATCGGTGGGCGCCGGCGGCTCCTGGGCACTGGACGAGGCGGTAAACAGGC
>CAYYWA010000483.1:0-3699 GCA_964475255.1 uncultured Sorangium sp. | reverse complement strand
CCCCCGCCGGCGTCGCGGATCTCGTGCGGAAGAACGCATCACCGCCGCTCAAGCCGCCCGGCGGGAACAACAACGCAGCGCGGGCTAGCCAGGGGGAGGTGGAGCCTCTCCACGGCGCCTACGGGCAGACCGAGAACGGGAGCTACTACGTCAACGTCGCCTTGCTCTACGGAAAGGACCCGCACACGGGCGTCGTTCTGGAGGTGGGGAGCCTCTCCGCGCAAATCGGGCGTCAGACCGAGATCCAGGGCGCGGTGCTTCGAAAAACCACCGCGCACGCGGACGGCTCCTCGGTCACCCTGGAGTACGGAACCGGCCAGGTTTCGGCGGGGACGCACAACCGGGACGGTAGCCGGGGCTTGAACGTGAGCGGCGGTTTTGCCGAGTCCGGCGTAGAGATTACCCGGAACTTCCGAGGCAGCAGCGCTAACGTGTACGCGGCCAACGGGAAGGCGTTCGAGCTCAGCATCGGCGTCCGCGACAGCGATGGGGACGGTGCGCAGGAGTTGTGCACGCGCCTCGCTCTCCCGAGATATCCGTCGGGTGGCGGGTGCCTCGAAAAGCGGGACGGCTGGGACCGGTGACGGCCGCGAGGCGGCGCTGCTCGGCTCTGGTAGAGCCGATGCCCATCGGCGTCGTCATCACGTTGCGTGGAGTGCGACGCTCCCGGAGTGTTCTCTGTGCTCGTCGGGCACGCAACTCCGTGCTTGCTGCGGCACGGGTCGCTCGTCACTTCTGTAGACGAGAGACCAGCACGTGGCCCAACCCGCCGGTCACGTGCGGCTTGGGCCCCCTCACTCGGAGCAGGAGAGCGCGGTGCCGGGAGCCACGGCCGCCAGCGCGTCGCGGAGCCTTTCACAAGCGACACGAGTCGAAGCTTCGCTGGGGGTCAGCCTGGGGAGCTCGCCGACCGCATCGGGTACCAGCCCGCCCAGCATGAACAGTGGACTTGCGACGAGAACACCGCACACTCGTCGGAGCCCGCCCTCGAGCGCGGGCCAGTCACGACTGCTCAGTGGAAGTTGAAGCAGGGACTCGAGGAGTGGACGTTCGGCGTCGGTGACCCGCGGGTCCCCCACGAGGCGGTCTTTGAGCGCGAGGACTGCGTCCAGAGCCGTGGCGGTCGGGTCGGCCGCGCCCGATTCTACGAGCCTGGCGATGAAATCGTTCTCCGAGAGCGCATGGCAGCTCCCGTAGGCCGCCTCCCAGGCGAGCCTTCCTTGGAAATCGAGCCCGCGGCGACCCGCTTCGCCGTCGCGGAGGAAGAACCCGATTGCCAGCGATAGCGTCTCTTCGGCGCTGCTTGGCGCAGGATATTCCGGGTACATCGGCCAGCCCATCGCGACGTGGAGCGAGCGTCGGATGAGCCGAGGCGAGAGGGGGAACACGGCGTCGCTCGGGCCATTGCCACGCATTGCCGGGTCGGCCTCGGCGTCCGTCCAGGGGTCGAAGATGCGGTCGAGAGGGTACGGGCCGCTTCCGCAACCGGCGCTCGGCGGCTTCAGATTGAACGCTTCGTGCTCGAGGATATCGAGCAGAAGCGTTTTCAGAGAGAACCGGGCACGCACGAAGCGATCGGTGAGGGCTACGAGGAGGTCCCGCTGAACGGCGGTGCGCGGGAAATTGTGCGCAACGGTCAGGCGCGATCCCATCACCTCCGTCCAGACGTTTGCGCCGAGGGTGAGGGCTACGAGCGCCGCGAACGCGACGTCGGGCGCGACTTCGCCGCCGCTCGCCGGCAAGCCTTCTCTGACGAGCGCTTCGACGCCTCGTTGCAGAGAACGCTCGAGATCCCACACGCTGGCACGGAGGCCGAGAGATGGAGCTTCTGGCGTCGAGCGAATGCTGCCGAACCAGGTGTCGATGTGCAGCGGATCGTCCGACATCGGTTGAGTGAACTGGCCGCACGCTTCGGACCACCCGAACGGGGTCGTCCCCGAGGCGTCAACGACGCCCATGTAGCGGAACATTCCGCGAGCGCGGAGCAGGTCGCTCCCCTTTTGCTCGGCTTCTTCGGGCGGATGCAGGCCAGAGGAGCTGCCGAACAACGCTCGCTCGAACAGAGCCGGGACCGGCCAGAACCGATTCGTCGCTGGATCCGTTGACGCCGTGATCGAGTACTCGCTGTTGTGGCAGGCGAGGCAGGCGATGTCGCGTCGGGTGTAGGCGGACTCGAATGCCGCTCCGAAGTCGTTCCGGCGCGTGAGCTCGAGCTCGAGCTCGAGCGCGGCGCCGTTGATCGGCTTGCTCATCATGGCGAAGAGATGAGCGCGATAGAGTACGGAGAGGTCGTCGAGCTCGAGCGCCGAGGCAAGAAGCTCGCGCATCGTGAAGCTCGGGACGGGGGGTTGCGAGGCCGTCGCCGGATTGTCGCGCACGTACTTGGCTAGCGCACCGCCATCGCGAGAAGCCGATTCGAGTTCCCCGTAGCAGCGCCTTTGGCTTTTCGCTTGAGTCCTCGCGATCCTCAGGCCGTCCTTCAGGAAGTCGGTCCACCGCACTCGGAACGCGTCGTCGTGCATCATCGCTCGCGCGACGAGACGACGAGCGGTATCCGGAGCATTCGCCGCAACCTGCGCGTTGCGGAGCTCGGACAGCGCCTGGACGTGCGCGAGGACCTCGCCTTGGCCGAGCGGACGGCGCCCGAGGAGCGCGAGCGTGGCTCGACGCACGAACGCATCGTCGCCCGCGTCGCACGAGCTTTCCGGCACGGGAACCACCGGCTCCGTCTCATCGGGCGGTTCGGACGGCGGAGCGGGTGGGTCGAGACTCCCCGTGGGTTCCGGTTCTGGGCCGGGAGCGCTCGAGCTGGGCGGAGCCGCGGGCGGCCGTGCACCCGGCGTCTGGACGTCGTTGCAGCCGGCCAAGGACGTTCCGAGCACGAGCGCCGAAACGAGGGTCAGAGCGCGCTCGGTGTGCGTCACGTGACACCCAGCTGATCCCGGAGCACGCGCTCGGCCGCCTGTTCCTCGGTCACCGTGCCCCGGACGTCGGCCACGTTGAAGGATTCAGGCCCGAAGGGCCAGATCCCGAGGGCGAGCAAGGCAGCGATTCTGCTTTCCTGCGGTGTGGCGCTCTGCACCGCAACCCCGTCCGCTCCGATGGCGCCCGTCACGCCCCGCGACCGCACCGGACCCCCCAATGTCACGACTGGATAGCCGTAGGGCCAATGGTTGCGGCCGTTTTGACCTTCTGCCGCAGGACTGCGACCGAACTCCGAGTTGAGAAGGATCAACGTGCGATCGAGGTCGAGCTTCTCGGGCGCGTCCTCGCCGGGCGCCTTCACGAGATCGAGCAGGGTCCTCAGGAGGTGCGTCAGATTGCGAGCCTGGATTCGTGTGTTGTCGGAGTGGCTGTCGTAGCCCCCTCCGCCGTTGCCGACGGGCACGAGTCCACCGTCTACGACGCACACGTACCGGGCAGGACGAACGGGGTGGTTCAAGAGGTTGACGGCGAGCCTGAGCTGCATGCCGACTGCGTCCACCGTCGCGCTCGCGCCGCAGCTCGTACCGGGCGCGGGAAGGAACGTCGCGGGATCGAGCACCGAACGGATGGCGTCGGCATTCGCGAGCCAGCGGGTTCCGGCAGAGAAGTCGCTGAAGGGCCGGGCGCGAAGCGGCTCTCCGCTTCCCAGCCAGCGGAGCTTCTCCCGATACTCCGCGTGATAGAGGTCGAGCAGGGCGTCGTGCTCGGCACGCA
>CAYYWA010000482.1:0-3715 GCA_964475255.1 uncultured Sorangium sp. | reverse complement strand
AAGTGCTCCGCTGCGTCGGGCGACAAGCGCTCGTGCGTGGCGAGGATGAGGGCGGCGCGGGGCGCGGCCGCGCCGATCGCGCGCAGTCGAGCGAGGTCCAGCTCCGGCGCGGCGCCGCCCACCTTCACCTTCAGCGTGCCGAAGCCAGCGTTCTGGGCACGGAGCGCCGCCGCGTGTGCGTGCTCGACCTCGCCGGTCGGGATGGTGATGTCCGTCTCGAGCTCTGCCTCGGCGCCACCGAAGAACTCCCAGAGCGAGAGGTGGGCGCGCCGGCAGAAGGCGTCGAGGAGCGCCGTCTCCACGGCGCAGAGGGCGCTCTTCACCGAGCCGACGGCCTCGCGCGCCGCCTCTGCGAGCGGTCGGAAGCGCGTCGCGTCGCGTCCAGCGAGCGCACGCGCCGCATCGGGGAGCACGGCGAGGACGCTCGCTTGCGTTTCGCCATTCACCGCCGGGAACGGCGCGGCTTCGCCGAGCCCGGTGGTCCCATCGTCGAAGCACACGTGCACGAGCACGTTGTGAGCGATCACCTGGGCGCCGGTGGCGATGCCGAACGGCTCGATCAGCGGAACGTCGAGCGGAGTGAACGAGAGCTCTCGAATGCGCGTCACGCCGGACGAGAATACACCGCGGTCGTCCGCTGGCGCGCGTCCCGGCACCCAAGCTCGGCGTCGAGCGGGTGCTCGTCGAGCCGGTGTCTGCCCAGCGCGGGCTCCTGGCCAAAAGATGGAGGGCTCCCGGACTGCTACGATTCCCTCGTGGCCCCGCTAGCGCGACAAACGGTAGCTGTCGTCGTCACGGGCGAGCCGATCCCTGCCGCTCGCGAGCGATTCGGGGGGTTCGCGCGGATGATCGAGCGAGCGGCAGGGCAACCCGCGCTCGAGCTCCGTGAGGTGGACGCGCGTCTCGGGGACGTGCCGGCGCTCACCGGCTTCTCCGGGGTGCTCGTCACGGGATCCCCCGCGAGCGTGCTCGATCGGGAGCCGTGGATGCGCGCCGCCGGGGAGCGCCTTCGGGCCGCGGTGGAGGACGGGGTCCCGGTGCTCGGCGTGTGTTTCGGGCACCAGCTGCTTGCCGACGCGCTCGGCGGCGTCGTCGAACGGAACCCGAAGGGGCGCGAGATCGGGACCGTGGCGCTCGAGCTGCTCGCCGACGATCCCCTGCTCGATCCGGAGCATCGGCCCTTCACCGTGAACATGACGCACGTCGACACCGTGCTCGAGCCTCCCCCGGGCGCGCGCGTCGTGGCGCGGACGGCGCTCGATCCCTCGGCGGTGGTGCGCTTCGCCGAGGACGCGTGGGGCGTTCAGTTCCACCCGGAGCTCGATTCCGAGGTGATGGCCCTCTACGTCGAGGGGCGGAGCGAGCAGATCGCGCGCGAAGGGCTCGACGTCGCGGCGATCCGGGCAGCGATTCGCGACACGGTGGCCGGTCGAGACGTGCTCCGGCGCTTTCTCGACCGGGTTGCCACCCGGGCCTTTGGGGGGTAGACCGCCGCCCCCATGGGCTTCTCGTGCGGCATCGTCGGGCTGCCGAACGTCGGCAAGAGCACGCTCTTCAACTCGCTCTCGAACGCCAAGGCGGAGGCGCAGAACTTCCCGTTCTGCACGATCGAGCCCAACGTCGGCGTCGTTCCGGTGCCGGATCCGCGCATCGCGGCGCTCGCCCGCGTGGTGCAGCCGGAGCGCGAGGTGCCCGCGACCATCCGTTTCGTGGACATCGCGGGTCTCGTGCGCGGCGCCTCGCGCGGTGAGGGTCTCGGGAACCAATTCCTCTCACACATCCGCGAGGTCGATGCGGTGGTGCAGGTGGCGCGCTGCTTCACGGACGAGAACGTCACCCACGTGGAGGGCCGCGTCGATCCGGTAGCCGACGTCGCGACCATCGCGACCGAGCTCTGCCTCAAAGACCTCGACACCGTGAACAAGCGCCTCGAGCGCGCGCGCAAGCAGAGCAAGAGCGGGGATCCGACGGAGAAGCTCGCGGTCGGGCTGTGCGAGCGCCTCGCGGTGCACCTCGACCAGGGCAAGCCGGCGCGGTCGTTCGCCCTCGACGAGAAGGAGCGCGAGATCGTGCGCGAGCTCAATCTGCTCACGCAGAAGCCGACCTTCTACGTCGCGAACGTCGACGAGCAGTCACTCGGCGACCTGTCCGCGAACCCGCACTACACGGCGCTCGCGAAGCTCGCGGCCGAAGAGAACACGCCGGTCGTTCCCATCTGCGCGGCGATCGAAGCGCAAATCGCCGAGCTCGAGCCCGCGGACCGCCCCGAGTTCCTGAAGAGCGTCGGGCTCGAGGAGCCCGGCCTCAACGCGGTGATCCGCACCGGGTACTCGCTGCTCGGGCTCATCACCTATTTCACGGCAGGCAAGCAGGAAGTGCGCGCCTGGACCATCCAGAAAGGCTGGACGGCGCCGCGCGCCGCCGGCGTCATTCACACCGACTTCGAGCGCGGCTTCATCAAGGCCGAGGTGATCTGGTGGGAGGACTTCGTGGCGCTCGGGAGTGAAGCGAAGTGCCGTGAGGCCGGCAAGCTCGCGATCGAGGGGAAGGACTACGTCGTTCGCGACGGCGACGTGATGCACTTCCGCTTCAACGTGTAGCGGCGCCCCCGGGCTCGAGCACGAGCGAGCGCACCGGAACCGGGCCGCCGAATGCACCGAAGAAGCGGGCTCCCCACACACCGAGCACCGCGACGAGGAGCACGCCGCACACTCCCGTCACCAGGCGCTGGCGGCCCGCGACGAGGCTCGGCAGACGCCAGCGCGGGCCCGCGACGAACTGCACGAGGGCCAACCCGAGCGCCCCCGCGAAGAGCGGCGCCAGCACCATCACGAGCGGATGCAGTCGAAGCGCTCCGCTCAAGTCGCCTTGGAGCAAGCGCAGCGTCGCCCGCGTCAGCCCGCACCCCGGGCAGGGAACCCCGAAGAGTGACGCGGTCGGACAAAGCGGCGCTTCGAACGCGACGGCCAGCGCCGCGAGCCCGGCGAACACGAGCACGAGCAAGCCTCGAGCGACCACGGTCCTCTCGCGTTCTACCACTCGAGCGGCGAACGGACCGACGTCGCACGGCTCCACTCCGACGCCGCCAAAGCGAGTCCCGCTCACGATCGACGCGAGGGCCCGACGAAAGGCTCTGCCTGGATTTCGGGCTGACGCCGGAGAGGCGGCTCCCTCGACGAAGAAGCTCGAAATCCAGGCTGAGCGAGCGGGTCCAGGCTTTATCGAGCGGGCGGCACCTGTGAGGAGCCGCCCCCGGCTGCCTGCCAGACCTCGTTCAGATCGTTGGGCAGGAAGTAGATGCCGAGCAGCACGTACAGGATCGGGTGCACCACCTCGGGGTTGGCCACGCCCGCTTGCCGCTTCGCATCGAGCACCTTCTCCGGGAGTCGCCACATCTCGATCAGGCCGAGGACGGGGACGAAGACGAGGATGGGATGGATGTCGTCCTGCCGCCGGAAGTCCTTCAGCTCGCTCACCATCTGGAAGAGCTGAATCATCCCGTAGACGAAGCAGAGCATGCTGAAGACGAGGACGAGCAGCGGATTGCGCGTCGTGCCTACGGGGCCCGGCATCGAGGGTCGCGACACCCCCGCGGCCGACCCCGACGCGAGGGCGCCCGGCGGGGGCAGGGGAGCGAGCCCGCTCGTGTCCACGCTCGGCATGGCTCCGGTCGGAGGGATTTGAGGCATCGCCCCGGTCGGCGCGTACGCGCCAC
>CAYYWA010000481.1:1889-3717 GCA_964475255.1 uncultured Sorangium sp. | reverse complement strand
GTGAAGGACGCTGGCGGGCTCGAGGCGAGGGGGTGGTCCATCACCCGCTCGGTGCAGGGAGCGTCGCGGTTCGGCTCAAAGGCGAATTTCTTCGTCTGCGGTGAGCCGGTACGGAGCCTGGTCCACACTGAGAGGGCAGGCATGCCTCGCGACCAGCCCGCGCTGCGCGTCGTTCCCCTCTCCGCTCCGCTCACGGCGGCGCCGGAGGCGTTGGATCTCGACGCGCTGTTCCGGCGCTATTCGCCCTACGTGGCCGCCGTCGCCTACCGGCTGCTCGGGCGCGACGAGGAGGTGGACGACACGGTCCAGGAGGTTTTCCTCGCCGCCGTGCGCGGGCTGCGGCAGATCCGCGATCCGGGCGCCGTGAAGGGTTGGCTCGCTCGCATCACCGTCCGGACCGCGCGGCATCGGCTCGAGCGGCGCCGACTGCGGCGGCTCTTCGGGCTCGACGATCCGGTCGCCTACGAGTCCGTGGCTGACGCCTCGGCGAGCGCGGAACAGCGTGCGACGATCGCGCGCGTCTACCGCGTGCTCGATGGACTCCCTCCGGCGCAGCGGATCGCGTGGTCGCTGCGTTACATCGAAGGCGAGCCGCTCGAGCAAGTCGCCGCGCTCTCTGGCTGCTCCCTCGCGACCGCGAAGCGACGCATCGCCGCGGCCGCGGAGACCCTCGCGGAGGTGTTCGCCGATGAGTGAGCGCGCAAACTACACGAGGATGCTGCGCGAGCGCGTTCGGCCGAGCTGGAGCTCGGACCGGGAAGAGCGGGTTCGGGAGCGCCTCGAGCGCGCGCTGTCGGCGCAAGCGCGGGGTCGCCGGGCGGTCGCCGTGGCCGCCCTCTCCCTCGCGGCAGCCGTGGCCGTGGTCCTGGGCCTCTGGCGCGAGCAGCCCGAAAGGGCCTCGCTCCCCGCTCCCGCGCCGCCGACGAACACCGCTCCGAGCGGCGTGCTTCGACTGACCGACGGCTCCGAAGTGACTCTGGTCTCGGGCAACGCCCGGGTCGAAGCGCTTCCGGGCTCGTCGACCTCGGTCGCGATGCGGCTCGCCGCCGGCACGGCGCGCTTCTCGGTGACACCGCGGCCGGAGCGCGAGTTCAGCGTGCTCGCCGGGCACGTCCACATCACCGTGCTCGGCACGGTCTTCACCGTGGCCGTGGACGATCAGGCGGTTCACGTCAACGTGGAGCGGGGTCGCGTCCGCGTGAGTCATGCACACGGTGAGCGCGAGCTCGCGCCCGGCGAGAGAGCGCGCTTCCCGCGCGAAGCGCCCGTGCCCGCCGCGGCGCCGCCGTCCAACACCGCCGTCGCACCCGAGCCGCTCGCTTCGGACCCGCGCCCCACGCCGCGGCCCTGGCGCACGCTGGCCGAGGAAGGCGACTACGCGGCGGCGCTCGCCCGTCTCAGCGCCGAAGGCCCGAACGCCATCCGAGACACGCCCGAGGATCTACTCCTCGCCGCGGACGTGGCACGCCTCGGCGGCCAGCCGGAGAAGGCCGTGGCCCCGCTCGAGCGGCTGCTCCGGCGCCACCCGAACGACGCCCGAGCTCCACTCGCCGCCTTCACCCTGGGGCGGACCCTGCTCGACCAGCTCGGCCGGCCCCGGGAAGCGGCACGCGCCTTCCGCACCGCGCAGCAGCGCGATGCCGCCGGCGCGCTCGCCGAGGACGCGCTCGCTCGCGAGGTCGAGAGCTGGTCGCGAGCCGGCGAGACGGAGCTCGCTCGGGAACGCGCGAGGGAATTCTTGACGCGCTACCCGCACGGCCGTCGCGCCGCGGCCGTGCGGCGCCGCGGCGGCGGAGAGGGGGCCGCCCGGGCGGCGGCCCAGAGCCGC
>CAYYWA010000481.1:0-1879 GCA_964475255.1 uncultured Sorangium sp. | reverse complement strand
GGCGCGGGACCGCGGGCGGCACTCCTCGACCCGCCACCCCCCCGCCGGGCGCGCGGGGGCGGGGCGGCGCCTCTCCGGCGTCGAGTGAGCCGCCGCTGCGGAGACCAAGAGCTCACCGACGGCGCCGCGACGGCTCGCGACCGAGTTGATGGCGCGCTTCGCCGAGACCGTCTCCACGCGATGCGCCCCGAACAGCTCTCGAGCCTCTGGCGTATCGGAGTTCGAGAGCACGCACGCGACACCACGCGAAGCGAGCCGCGTGAACACGCGCGCGAGGCGCTCGTGCTCCGAGAAACCGAACGGCGTGGATTGGTATTCGGCGAAGCTCGCCGTGCGCGACACGGGGAGATACGGCGGGTCGAAATAGACGGCGTCCCCACGCCGCGCCCGGGCGGAGACACGCTCGAAATCCTCGAGCACGATCTCGGCCACGGAGAGGGCTTCGGCCGCGGCGCGGAGCCGCTTCTCGTCCACGATGCGCGGGCGGACATAACGGCCGATCGGCACGTTGAACTCGCCCTTGCTGTTCACCCGGTACAGGCCGTTGAACCCCGTTCGGTTCAAGTAGATGACGCGCGCCGCCCGGGCCGTCTCCGACTTGGGAACGCGCGCGCGCACTCGGTAGTACTGCTCCGTGGAGTGCCCGTCGCGGAGCTTCTCGAGCGCGCGGATGACACCCGCGACGTCCTCTTTCAAGGCCCTGTAGACGTTGATGAGCTCCGAGTTGGTGTCCGAGAGCACCGCGCGCCGAAACGCTCCACGAGCCGCGAGGGCGAAGAACACCGCGCCCCCGCCCACGAACGGCTCGTAGTAGGTCTCCGCTCGCGGCGGCAGGCGGAGCAGAATCTCGGGGAGGAGCTGACGCTTTCCTCCCGCCCACTTGAGGACGGGCCTCGGGTCACCGGGGCGAAGCGTCATGCGACACCCGGTTCGTACACGATTTCGAGCCGCTTCATCATCTTCTGCAAGCCGAAGCGGGAGATCCCGAGCAGCTCTGCGGCGCGCGTCTGGTTCCCCTCCGTGCGACGGAGCGCGATCGTGACGAGCTCGACCTCGAGCGCGTCCAGTCGCTGGCGGAGATTGAGCTCGCTCACCGCCCGCCCGTCGCGCCCCGCGACCTCGGGGCTCAGATGCTCCGGAGTCACGAGCTCGTCGGCGAGCACCAGGGCGCGCCGCACCTCGTTCTCGAGCTGGCGCACGTTGCCCGGCCAGGCATACGCCGCGAGCCGGTCCATGGCCGCCTTCGAGACCTGCACGCGGCGACCGCTCGCGTGCAGGCGGACGAAGTGCTTTACGAGGAGCGGCACATCGCCGATGCGCTCCCGGAGGCTCGGGATCCGAATCGTGATCACGTTGAGGCGATAGTATAAGTCCTCGCGAAACTTGGAAGCCGCGACCATCGCCTCGAGATCGCGGTGCGTCGCCGCGATCACGCGGACGTCGACCTTGCGCGAGCGCTCGGATCCGACGGGCCGGATCTCGCCGTCCTCCAGCACCCGGAGGAGCTTGGCCTGCATACCGAGGCTCATTTCGCCGATTTCGTCGAGGAAGAGCGTGCCGCGATCCGCCACCTCGAACAGCCCCGCGCGCGGGCGCGCGGCGCCGGTGAACGCGCCCCGCACGTGGCCGAACAAGGTCGATTCGAGCAAGCTCTCCGGAATCGCGCCGCAGTTCTCGGCGACGAAGGGGCGGCCGGCACGCGCGCCGTTGCGATGAATGGCACGCGCGACGAGCTCCTTTCCGCTCCCGGACTCGCCGGCGATGAGCACGGGAACGTCCGAGGAGGCGACGCGATCCACGAGCTTGAGCAAGCCGCGGACGGGCTCGCTCTGACCCACGATTTCGTCGTAGCGATGGCGCGTGTCGCGCCCTTCGCGCG
>CAYYWA010000480.1:0-3732 GCA_964475255.1 uncultured Sorangium sp. | reverse complement strand
CTCGAGCAGACCGTCGCCCGGCGGGGGCGCGCCGCGGAGCAGCTCGAGGCCGGTGAGAAAGAGCGCGGCCTCACACCTACATCTCCCGCTGTTTCCCCTCAACCGCGAGTGAGCCCCCGGGGAAGCGCCTCGCCCTGACCGGCCTTCTTCTCCTGACTGGCTGCGGCGCGTCCCTGCCAAAGCCAGCCGCGCTTGCCGAAGCCGAGGAAGTGCGCGAGAGCCCGGCCGTCCGCGCGGCGGGCGAGCGTGCCCCCCAAGCCTTGGCTCACGCCGAAGCTTTGCTCGAGCGGGCGGAAGACGCCCATTCTTCGGGAGATCTCGAGAGCGCGCAGATCTTGGCCGAGCACGCCGTAGCCGCGTTCGAGCATGCCGTCATCCTCACCCGCCTCGCCACGGCCGCGGCGCGCCAGGGGCTGGCAGAGGCGCGGCTCGCGCAGGCGGAACGCGAGCTCTTCACGCTCGAGCAGCAGCAGCGCCGCGAGCTCGCGGAGGCCGAGGCCCTCGAGCTCCGAGCGCGCGTGCTGCGCGACACCCTACCGTTGCCCACCAACCGTCCCGCGTCGCGCGACCGCGAGCGCGCCCGGTTGGATGCGGCGCGGGCGCTCGCGCTCGAGGCACGCCTCCTCTGCGTTTCGGCGGAGCTCTTGTCGGCGAACCGTCCCGCGGTGGTGGCGTCCCTCCGCGAGCTCGACACGCTCGACGGTGAGCTCGCGCGGCGCACGCTTCCGGCGCCGATCGATGACGCCAGGCGGCTTCGCTCGCGCTGCCTCTCGGAGCTCTCGGACGTGCGCCGTCCCCGGACCGCCCAGAACCCCGCTGCCGGAGCCGCGGACGCCCTGCTCGAAGAGCTGTCGCGCGCGGCGATGGCCCCCGTGCGCGACGATCGGGGGGTCGTCGTCACCCTCCACGACGCGTTCACGAACGCGGACGGACTCGAGGCGAAGGCTTCCGAACGCGTGCGCGCGCTCGCGCAGGTTGCGAAGGCGCATCCGGACTTCCCGGTGCTGTTGGTCCTGCACACCGCCCAAGGAGCGGGTGGCGAGCGCGAGCAGCGACGGCTCGATGCCGTCGCGAACGCGCTGCGGCAAGGTGGGGCGCCCAAGGTGGTCACGACGCTTGGCGGGGACGCCTCCCCGGTCGTCGTGCCCGGCGCGAAGAACGCCGCGGAACGGAACGCACGCCTGGAAGTGGTGTTCGTTTCGCCGACCGCGGGGTAGGTGCTCCAGCCACACTGCACAGCCCGGTCCTCGACCGCCAGCCCCAATTTCACCGTCCCCGGGTACTGATCCCCGGCGATGAACGCGAGCGCGGTTCGATCGAGGCGGCACGCGGCTCGCTAGGAGTACGAGGGCTCGCTCCGCCGCGGGACTGAAGTTATGGTTCAATTGGCTCGTTACGATTCTTGAGGTGCCGCCCGTGCCCCGCGACTCGCTGTTCAACGAGAGGATCGTCTGGCAAGGCCGGCCGCACGTCCCGCGCACTCCTGCGTTTTTGCGCGCGATCGCGCTCGTCGCCTTCGTCGTGGCGGCGATTTCGGCGTCGTTCGCGGCCGTCATCGCGGTCGCACTCGGCAATGGATTCGCCGCACCCCTCGCCTTCGCGGTCTGGTGTGTCGCGCTCGGCCTGCTCCTGATCCAGGTGCCGAAGCGTTGGCTGTCCGGTGCGCGCTACCTCGTCACGGACTCGCACGTCATCGTGAAGTACGGTCCGTTTTCACGCAGCATCGAGCGCAACGCGATCAGCTTCGCGCGGATCTACTGGCAGAAGGACGTCCCGAACGTCGGGGATCTCGAGGTCGTGCGCGCGGTGCCCACGGGCGCGTTGCGGCGCCGGCTGCGCCTCACGCTCCCGGGCTTGCTCGCGCCGGATCGCGTCTGGGCAATCGTTCGCGGAGCCGAGGCGCTCGCGCCGGTTGGACAAGGGGAACGCCCGGTTGGGCAACGCCTCGACGAAGGAGAGCGCATCGTCTGGAGCGCGCGCTCTCGACCGACTGCCCGTGCCTTTCTCCCGCATGGACAGCGCGAGTGGTTCCTGCTCGCCATCGCCGGGTTCTTGCTCGTGGCGGTGGGGCGCATGGTCGGACGCGGGCTCGAAACGCTCACGGAGCTGCGTCCGGCGTTCGTCACTCCGGGGTTCTCCTTCGTGGCGCTCGCGTTCGGGATGGGTCTCGCCGTCCTGCTCTTGCTCGCGATCGCGGGATACCTGCTCTACGACGCGGTCGTACGCCCGGGCCTCCTCGCCAAGGACACGCAGTACCTCGTCACGAACAAGCGCGTGCTCATCCAGCGCCGCAACGAAGAGCTACACCTCGACCGCACGCGCATCATCGACGTGATCGAGGCGCCGTCCCGCGACGGCTTCCGCGACGTATTCCTGATCCTCGACGGCCCGCGCGCGCGCGCAGTCGCGACGAGCGGTGCGTTCGGCGAGCTCGGTCGCGGCCCCCATCTGCGCCCGGTGTTCGAGTCGGTCGAAGACGCCGAGAGCGTGAGCCGTATCCTTCGCTCGCGTCCTCTCCCCAATCCCGCCTGACCTCAACCCGCCTCACTCGTGCAAGGCGGGAATCGTCAATCATTGGGGGACAACAGCCTGGCTGGCCCTCGAGCTCGGCGAGCCAGCCGAGGGGGCACGCTCGGCGCTCACTCCTCGGACTCGTCTTCGTCGCGAGGCGCGCGCTCGCGCATCTCGCGGCAGGTGGGTTTGATCGCCTCGAGGTGCACTCGGGCAGCGGGGATCCAGGGGTCCGAGGGCGGCGCGGCCCCGAGGTACTCCTGGAAGCCGGCCATCGCCTTTTCGCACGTGAGCGCGGCCGCGCTCGCGTCGGCGGCGCCGTCGATGGCGCTGAGCTCCGCCAGGGCAATCGCGTAGTGCGCGTCCCAAGGGCGAAAGGCGAAGACGCCCGGAAGGGACAAGACACCGAGCTCGGCGCCGTGCACTCGGGGAGCCACGAGCCGTGCGAGGCGGAGCTCCTCGAGCGCTGCGGGGAGATTGCCGGAGCGCTCGAGCGCCACGGCGAGCCCGAAGCGGGCGAGCGCGCTCTCGGCGGCAAACCCCGATGTCGGGAGGGCGGCGCGATAGTCCGACGCGCTCGCGAGCACCTCGCCGCGCGCCATGCGCGCGTCGGCGCGCCGACGGAGCAACGCGGAGCGCGTCCCGGGATGCCACGCGAGCGGCAACGCCCGCGCGATCTCGCGGAGCGCCGCATCTGGCTCCTTCGCTGCCGCAGCGAGCACGACGCGCGCTTCCGCCTCGAGCCACACCTCACCCGGGGCGAGTCGGTCGAGGACGGCCCGCGCCAGCTCCGCGGCCTGCGCTTCGCGGCCGATGTCCGCCTCGATCAAGACCCGAGCGAGCAAGAGACGAAGGCGGGGGTGGGTGAACGCGTGGGCTCCCGACATCTCGGCGATGGCGAGCGTGCCGAGCCGGAAGTCTTGCATCATTTGCAGATCGCCCTCGGCCTGGACCACACCATCGAACCTGCGCGCCCGGCGGCGGCGCGCGCGCTCCGCTCGAGCCGTCTGCGGGTCGCGCGCGCGTTCCCACAGCGTCGGGGCCGCGAGCGCGGGCGGTGCCGCGAGCGCCACGGCGGCGGCGAGAGTGGCAACGCGTCGAGCGTGCATGAAAAAGGGCCCTATCGCTCCAGCTCGCGAAGCAAGTTGCGCGCCCAGCTCTCCCAGGGGCCACCGCGACCCGTCCCGTCGACGGGAAGCTTGCGCGCGCACACCTTCGCGT
>CAYYWA010000479.1:0-3735 GCA_964475255.1 uncultured Sorangium sp. | reverse complement strand
CGGACGACCCGGGCGAGGACGAGGGCATGATGGGTGCCGGGGGCGCCGGCGACAGGCCCGAGGGGAGGGGCGGAGCCAGCGACGGCGGTGCGGGCGGTGCGGGCGGCGCGGGCGGTGCGGCCGGCGCTGGCGAGGGAGACGGCACGCCCGACGCGGGCGGCGTCGACGGCATGGACGGCGATCCCCCCGAGCCCACGCCGATGTACGTCTACGACTATCTCACGTCGCAGTTCGCGGTCACGAACTTCACCGTGACGGACGCCGACGCGCCGTAGCACCGCGGCTCCGAAGAGCCGACCGGCTTCGCCGGTATGCTGCTGAGCCGCGCCGGTACGGCTCCTCTCCCAGCGGAGGCACACCCGCGCTCCGCCGGAGCAAATCCGGCGGCGCCTCAAGGTCTTGGGGCCCCATCCCCAACACGATGGTTCCGTTCGGGGGGAGGCGATTGGCAGTGCCGAGCGCGATCGCTCGCGCCTTGCTGGGGCACGGGAGCGGCGGGATGATGCGCGCCATGAAGCTCACGAGTCATTCACTGCGTGATGGACAGCCGATTCCGGAGAAGAACGCGATGGGCGTGCGCGGCGAGGCGGGGCCCGTTCCGGGTCCGAACCTGAGCCCGCACCTCGCGTGGTCGGACGTGCCGGAAGGGACGCGATCGTTCGCGCTGCTCGCGGTGGACGTCGATGCGCCATCGCCCGAAAAGGCCAACCGCAGCGACGTCACGATTCCCGACTCTGCGCCGCGGAGCGACTTCTATCATTGGATTTTGGTGGACATTCCCGCGTCCACGCGGGAGCTCGCCGAGGGGCTCGACTCGCAGGGGCTCACGCCGAAGGGCAAGCCTCCCGGCAAGACGAGCTACGGCGTGCGCGGCGTCAACAGCTACAAGGAATGGTTCGGCGACGACGCGGAGATGGGCGGCGACTACGGCGGCTATGACGGCCCGTGGCCGCCCTTCAACGACGAGCGCACGCACCGCTACCACTTCACGCTGTACGCGCTCGACGTGGACAGCCTGAAGCTGCCCGAGCCGATCCGCGGCTCGGACGTCGTCAACGCCATCAAGGGCCACGTGTTGGCCGAAGCGCGACTGACCGTGACGCACTCGCTCGCGCCCGACGGGCGTCGCGCGGGCTGACGGCGTACGCGTCGCTATAGGTTGGCTCGCATCCGAAGGTCGCCGCGGGCGATGAACTCGCGGCGACCTCCTCAGCGCGCGCCGAGTCGCGTGGCCTTCGGCGCGGCGCCACGCGCTCCCAGTCCGGTGGAGCTCGTTCAATGCACCGCGCATGCCAACGCAGCGAAGAGGGCGTGGTGCCTCGAGCCTCGATGCTCGACCCTCGAGGAACGAAGACGAGAGAACGCGCTCGGCAACTCCTGCGTGCGCTCGGCTCACCGTGCCACGCGTGGAGCGGCGCGACGGATTCCGAACCGGCTTGGACTCTGCCCGCGCGAATCGAATGCCAGAGCAAGATCCGGGAGGCGAAGCGTGGGCTCTGGGCCTATTCCATACTCGTCGCGCCCGCGGTGCGGGCAACGACGCATCCTCGTCCGGTCCGCGGCGCACCGGGCGGGCAACGACGGAGAGCGATGAAGGCAGCAGGAGCTCAGCGAACGACGGCGCTCTCGGACCCTCGGTGGGCGGCCGTGGCGGAGCGGGACGAACGAGCGACGTTCGTGTATTCCGTCGCGTCCACCGGCATCTATTGCCGGCCCTCGTGTCCTGCCCGGCGGCCCCGCCCCGAGAACGTCGCCTTCCACCCGTCGCCCGTCGCGGCCGAGCTCGCCGGGTTTCGCCCGTGCAAGCGCTGCAAGCCGCGCGAGCCGGTGTCCGAAAGCGTGGCTCGTCCCGTGATCGCGATGTGCAAGCTGCTCGAAGAGAACGAGCACGCACCGAGCCTTCGCGTGCTCGCCCAGCACGTCGCGCTGAGTGAGGGGCACGCGCACCGCTTGTTCGTGAAGGCGACGGGCGTGACGCCGAAGGCTTACCGCGACGCGGTGCTGCGCACGCGCATTCAGCGCGAGCTCCGCCAGCGAAGGAACGTGACGGAAGCCATCTACGCGGCGGGGTTCGGCTCGGCGGGCCGCTTCTACGAGCACGTGGCTCGAACCCTCGGCATGTCGCCGACCGAGTACCGGGAAGGAGCGCGCGGCGTCACCATCCGCTTTGCGGTGGGAGAATGCTCGCTCGGCTCGATCCTCGTCGCCGCGACGGAGCGGGGCGTGTGCGCGGTGCTCCTCGGCGACGAGCCCGAGGCGCTCCTCCACGATCTCGAGCGGCGGTTCCCGCACGCCGAGCTCGTCGGTGCCGAGCCCGCGTTCGACGCGATGGTGGCGCGCGTGGTGGGCGTCGTCGAGACGCGACCCGGAGCGGCCGTCGAGGCGCTCCCGCTCGACGTGCGGGGCACGGTTTTTCAAGAGCGCGTGTGGCGGGCGCTCCGGAAGATTCCGCCGGGCGTGACGAAGACGTACACGGAAATCGCCGCTTCCATCGGGGCGCCGCGCGCGGTGCGCGCCGTCGCGGGAGCGTGCGCCGCGAATCCGGTCGCGGTGCTCATCCCGTGTCACCGGGTGGTGCGCACCGACGGCTCCCTCTCCGGCTATCGCTGGGGCATCGAGCGCAAGCGCGAGCTGCTCCGCCGCGAGCGCTCGGCGCGCGAGCGGTGAAGCATCGAGCTCGAGCGTGAGCAGTTTCGCGCCGAGCGCTCGGCGTGCGACCGGTAGTCCGAGGCGCGGTGGGTCAGCGGAGCGCGCCGACACCGCCGCTCGAGACAACGAGCTCGAGACAACGAGCTCGAGAAGACGACCTCGAGAAGACGACCTCGAGAAGACCGCCCGGACGTCGAAAACGCTCAGCGCGAGCGCGAGCGCGCTACGGATCGACGTGGCAGTCGCCCCAGTCGACCGACTCGGGAAAAATCGTGCCGATGAGCGCGTGCAGCGTCGGATCGTAATCCGCGAGCTCGGCGCGCGTGTTCACGTGGTTGTGGACCCCGTTCGGCGGATTGGAGGAGGCGTTCGTTCCGTACCAATCTTGAACGCCTTCGGCCCAGTACTCCTGGAGGTTCTCGCCGCGGTACGTCTGTTCGAGGATTCCGCTGGCGACCGCCGCGTCGAACGAGGCCTTCAGGGCATCCTCGAAGTCGTCGTCCGCGCTGTACGCGCCGTACAGGGAGATGGTGTGCGCGAACTCGTGCACACAGATGCTCTCGTTGTAGTAGCGGTCTCCCTGCAGGCAGAGAATGTTCTCCTCGCCGCACGAGGCGACGATGCCCCCGAGACCGCGCGCCCGCTGGTTGATGTAGTCGATGTCTTCCTGGGGGCGATTCCGGTAGCCGTATTCGGGGATGTCGGCCGTGCCCTCGTTCTTTCCGATGATCGCGAAGCGCGCCTTCCGGCGGATGAGCTCCTGCCGAACGTCGTCGCGCTGGCTCAACATGTTGTTCAAGAGCTCACACGCGAGGATCAACGCCTCGTCGTCGGGAGCATCGGAGGCGAGAACGGGAACCCCGTTGGCATCGACGTGCTTTCGATAGAAGGGAGCGAGGGCGAGCCGTTCCCGCACCGCTTCGGGACCGGGGGTGCCGGGGCCGCCCCCGCGCGGGGGGCGGGGGCGGCGTGGGCCGCCGGCGACGACTTCTGCCGCGCCGCCCCGCCGCAGCGCGTCGCCGGGCCGCCGTTCGACAGCGCGACCGCGCAGATCGCCGGCACATCGGCCGATACGGTCGCCTGGTA
>CAYYWA010000478.1:2741-3753 GCA_964475255.1 uncultured Sorangium sp. | reverse complement strand
AGGCGGCGCTGCGCGCGACGGCTCGTCGATGCGCCCGGCCGTCACCCGCGCCGCGAAGCGCTCGGTGCCCGACACGCGATGCCCGCCTTCGAGCCCTGGTCCGCTCACGAGCACCGAGCCCGAGCGCATCTCGAGCCCGAGCGTGCGCGTTGCCCCGTCCCACGAGAGCGCGAACGCCGTTCCCGTCACCTGAACGAGGTAGGGCCCCGCGGCGATCTCCCAAACCGCACCGGGGCGCGGAACGATGTCGAAGCTCGCGGTGCCGGTCTCGAGGAGCAGCGCGGTCTTCCCGCGCTCCGCGCGCGACACGCGCAGGCCCGAGCGTTTCGCGACCTCGATCGTGCTCCCGTCCTCGAAGCGAATGGGCAGCGTGCCGTCCGCGCTCGGCGCGTAGTACGCGCCGACCTTTCCCGGCTCGCTCGTGTCGCCCACTTCGAACGCGAGGGGTTCCGGACCGCCCGGCAGCGCGGGCGAGAAGACACCGAGCCACAGGACGAGCGCGGCAGCGACCGCCGCCGCCGCGAACCCCATCACGAGCGTCGTGCGCCGCACGCTGCCCGCGCGGCGGCGCGCCACCGCCTGGATCAGGCGCAGGCGCTGCTCGGAGTAGCGCGCGCCGGGATCCGCGACGGGCAGATCCTCGCGAAGGCGCCGCCCGAGACCTTCGAAGTCGAACCCGCTCATGACCCACCCCCGATGTAAGCACGGAGCAGCGGATCCTGCCCGGCGATCGCCTCGAAGCGCCGCTCGGCGCGGGCGAGCCGCCGTTTCACCGTCGCGAGCGAGACGTCCATGGCCGTGGCGAGCTCGGTGAGCTCGAGCCCCTCCACGTGGCGCAACACGAAGACCACGCGCGAGGTCGCATCCATTCGATCGAGGGCGCGATAGACGCGCGCGACGCTCTCGCGCACCACCGGGTCTTGCTCGGCCGAGCCCTGCTCGACCTCTTCGAGCCCGACCCAGCGGCGCGACCCGCGCTTTCGCCGCAGCGAGCCCCAGCCGCCGCACAGGC
>CAYYWA010000478.1:0-2731 GCA_964475255.1 uncultured Sorangium sp. | reverse complement strand
ACCCGGGGTGCAGCCCACGACCGCGTTCTGCGCCGCGCCCCCCGGCGGGGTGCCGCCGCCGGCCCCCCGCGACGCGGATCGCGACGCCGATCACGAAGCTCGAGAGCGCGGAGGAATCGCGCAGCGTCGAAATCCGGCGAATCACGACCAGGAAGGTCTCCTGCGCGAGATCCTCGACGTCGCGCGGGCTCCCGAGCGTGCGAATCAGCATCGTGCGCACGACGCCGCTGAAGCGGTCGAACAGCTCGGCGATGGCCTGCGGGCGCTCGGCCCGGAGCCCCTCGACCAGCGCCGCGTCGTCGGAGCCGACCCGCGCGAGCGGGACGACGGGCTCCGCGGTCCGACCGGTGATGGTCAGGCCGGCATGGCGGCGCGTCGAGGGAGTGAGCACGTCGATTGGGCAGTGTCGCAGGGAGCGGAAGGCGGCTCAACAAACCACCCTGCGAGGGGACGAGGGTGTGCGGAAGGCAACGGGGTAGACAATCCGCGTTCCGCTCGGACGAAATTCTTCCCTGCTCGGCTCGTCCGTGCTCCGCGCGAGCGTCGACAAACGGTAGGCGGCCTCGCGGTGAGACCCGGTGTCTCGAACCGAGCCGCGCGCGCTCCGGGGTCGACGGCAAAAAAACGTGAGCCGCGCCGGGAGGGTCCCGACACAACCCCCCCGTGCGCCGCTCCTCGGAACGTCCCCTGCTTTGCGCCTTCACCTCACTCGTCGCCTGTGCAGCGCTCGCCTTCGGCTGCAGCGGAAGCGACGGTGAGGCAGACACGTCGGCTCCGCCCCTCGCGCCCGCGACCGGCGGCAACCCGAACGTCATCGTCACGACGGGAGGCACCGGTTTCGGAAACCAGCCGCACCCTTCGGGCTCCCCGGACGACTGCACGCCGCTCGATCCGCCCTCCGCGTGCGCCGGCGAGAGCTACGAGAGCGAAAACATCCCGCTCGATATCTACGTCCTGTTCGATCAGTCGGGCTCGATGTGCACGTGCCTCGAAGGAGGGACGGGCGCGTGTCCCGATCCGACCTGCGAGAAGACGCGCCTCGACGCCGTTCGCGAGGCGATGGATGAGTTTCTGGAAGATCCCGAGAGCGCCGGCATCGGCATCGGCATCGGCTACTTCGGCAATCAGCCGATCGGTTCGGCGAGCTGCAACGACGCGGACTACCGCGACGCGGCCGTGGAGATCGGCGTGCTGCCCGATCACGCTACGGCGATCTCGAAGTCGCTCGCGTCCGTGAGCCCCATCGGCGAGACGCCGACCGGCGCGGCCCTGCGCGGCGCCTGCGAGTACGCCCGGAGTCGGCGCGAGAGCGCGAAAGGGCGTGAGATCGTGATCCTGCTCTTGACCGACGGAAAACCGGAGGCGCCGCTGAGCTGCAAGGAGGGCACGTGCTGCCCCGATCTCGACGACGCCGTCGCGGCCGCGAGCGAGTGTCGAAGCGGCAACCTGGGCGTGAAGACGTACGTGCTCGGTGTCGGGCCGTTGCTCGGAAACCTCGCGGAGATCGCGGAAGCGGGGGGCACCGAGCACGCCTACCTCGTCGAAGGGGGCGACGTGAGCCGGGAGGTGTTGAACGCGTTGAACCGGATCCGCGGCGACGCGGCGATCCCCTGCGAGCTGAAGCTCCCGGAGCCGCCCGCAGGCACCGTGCTCTCGTACGATCAGGTGAACATCAAGTACGCCGACTCCGAGTGTCAGAGCACGTACTTCTATTACGTGGAGTCGGCGGACGCGTGCGGGGACAACGGCGGTTGGTATTACGACGACCCGAGCGCGCCGGAGCGCATCCACCTTTGCCCCACCACGTGTGATCAGGTCGCCGCACCCGGAGGCCGCCTCTACTACACGGTCGGGTGCGCGACGATCTTCAAGCCGCATTGACGGCGTGAGCCCGTTTTCATTTCCCTGACGAACGGCGGTGCCGTGCGGCATCGCCCGAGAAAGTGAGACAGACGAATGCTGAGATCGATGCGACCCAACGGCCTCCTCCTCTCTGCTCCCCTGTGCCTGTTCCTCTTGGTGCAGGCGTGCGGCGCGGCCAAGGACGGCCCGCCCGGTATCCCGAACGGCGGAACCGGCGGCGCGAGCGGGCCGAGCACGGGCAACGGCTCGAGCGGCAAGACGAGCACGACGCCAGGAACCACGCCGGGCTCGTCGAGCAGCCCGACCACGAGCGGGCCGCACTTCACGGGCAGCGGCACCGGCTTTCGCCCGATCACGGCCGGCTGCGGCCCGGACACGGCGAGCGAGTGCACCGGCGCGTGCGAGCGGCAGGGCGGCGACCCGAACGTCACCGTGATCCGCCCGCCGGCGACGTTGTGCTTCGGCGGCGGCGGCGACCAGACGCCCGACGATCCTGCGGTCGTGATCGAGCAGGTGATCGAGCGCTTGAACGGGCAGGACTACGCGCGCATTCGCGTGACGTTCGATCCCTCGTTCACGGACAACACGTACGGCGAGGGCTCGTGCTGCGGCTGGCCCGAAAAGCGCGGGCACCGGTTCGACGATCTCACGAAGAGCGATCACACGGAGCTGTTGCTCACGGACACCGACGGCGACACCGTGATGCATTTCAAGCTCGACTTCATCTCCGAGAGCGCGGATGCCCCGTGCGGCTACGCGAGCCTGGGTGTCGGCGGCGGCGACGGCAGCATGCTCGAGGGGAACCCCGAGCACGTGCTCGCCTGGACCACCTCGCTCGACCGCAACTTGAACGGGTGCGGGTACTGCG
>CAYYWA010000477.1:1348-3769 GCA_964475255.1 uncultured Sorangium sp. | reverse complement strand
CCGTTCGTGGGTCGTCTGCCGTTCGTGGGTCGTCTGCCGTTCGTGGGTCGTCTGCCGTTCGTGGGTTGGTCGCCGCTCATGAGTCGCCTGCGGACTGGCGCTCCGTTGCGGGATCGTTCGTGCTCCCTTGGAGGGGCGCGTTGCCCTTGCGCTTGTTGGGGACGGCAGTCCCGGGTGGGAGCGCACAGGGGGCGACGGCCGTTCATTGGGCTGTTCATGGGCCGGGAGGGCCGAGTCCGGAAATTCCACTCGGGAGTTCGGTTGTCGTTCGGCCGCCACGCGTTCGGCGCATCGCGCGCCGTGCGCTCGCTGCGGCCAGGACTCGTCGATCGATTCGCCGAAACCGCCGGCATCGCCAAGCGGCATCTCGTGAGGATGGTCCGCGACAGACCCTCCGTTCCGAGGCGGCTTCGGTTCGGGGATATCACCGGGGTCAGCATTGGCGGGCGCCACGTCGTGACGGGGATTGGGGCCGCTCTCCTCGAGCCCGGCCCCCGCGGCGACGCTTCCAACGAGCTGCGCGTCACACGCGATCATTCTCACGACCTCGGGAGACAGCTCCACGTCCGTGCCGGCGCCGTGCTGGACCCCGCGCTGACACCGTTCGCACACGGTGACGGCGACCTGGTACGACGAGCGTCCGGTGTCGGAAGGTCCCTGCAAGATCTCGCGCGCCACCTGGAGGAGAAGCGCGTCATCGTTCATTGGCTCGGAGGACCGGCGCCGAATCGCAGCCGCCGCCTCTCGAAACGTCGCGTACGTCTGCGCGCTCACGTCGAAGCGAAGGACGCGACGACGCGCCTCGGGACGCCCGGGATCGGCCGGGTGCTCTCCGCGCGCCTTTCCCGATACGAGTCGTTCGATCTGACGCACGGTCCTGCCGCGCGCGGCGCCGAGCCACTCGTGCACGGTATCGGGCGTCGCCACGCGCGCGAGCTCCCGCACTGAAGACCACGGAAGCGAGCCTTCGCAGAGGGCAGCGCGGAGCTCGGGGAGCCGCTCGAGGGCGATCGCCGTCCGAAGCTTGTCGTCGGTCGTTCGAAAGCCGTAGCCGAACAGCTTTTCGGCGTACTGCGCGAACGACGCGTATCCGAGGTGCCGGTGCACCTTGGCGCGAAAGGCACGGAGCAACGCCAACCCCTCGCGGCCATCGAGAACGGCGCGCTCTTTCGCGAGCCGCTCGAGCTCCTCGTGTGCCAAGACCCAGTCCACGGGATCATCGACCCAACCACCCTCTTTCATGGCGCGAGCATACACCCGTGTTTCGCGAGCCCCCCTCGTGCCATGCAGACGCGCTTTCGCCCCGCCGATCGGCACGCGAACCGTTTCAGTCCCAAAGACGCGCGAACGCGCTGCTCACCGCCTGGCAGAGCACCCCTTCAAACCCACTCGTGCTCGCGTGACCCTGGTCTCCCGAAAAGCCGTCAAGAAGAAATTACTCGCCCGTGAGCTTTCTCGCTCGGTGAGCTTCTGATTTCGTGAACGAGTTGGCGCGACACGCCGCGCGGCAGGCACACCGGAGGGCAAGCCAGCGCCGCGAGCGCGATACACGAAAGAGCGGTCGAGAAGAGAACGCTCGCTCCCGAGTTCTTGGTCGTTGAGCTTCTGAGGTTCCGTGAACGAGTCGGCGCGACACGTAGCGCGCGGCCGGGCACCCCGGGAGGCAAACCAGCGCCCGCAAGACGATGCGCGAAAAGGCGGTCGAGAAGAAGTCGCGTACCGTAAACGAGTCCTCGCGACACGCCGCTCGCGGCAGCGCACATCGGCAGGCACGCCCACGCCCACGCCCACCGACCGCCAACGGCGAGAAACTCGCGATCGCCCCCGGCAGGGCGCTCTGGTTCCGCCTCCGCGAAACGCGCAGGTCGACTCGCCGCGGGCAAGCCCATTGCCAACTGACCTTGCCGCGCTGTCGAGGTGGAGCGCGCGAAGCCGTCTGTGCCCCGAGTCCGTCCCGAGTCGGTCTCATCCAGAGAGGTTCGAAGCACACCACCCCAAACGGGCGCCCATTCGCGAAGCCCGACGCCCTCCGCCTCACTCGCCACTCACAGCACGGCCTCATCACTGAAGGGCAATCGCTCGACCGAGGAACCATGCCGTGAGTCGGCGTCCGCACGCGCGCCGCGTGCCCGTCAACGAGCACACCGAGGGCTCGCGGCAATGGACGTCGCGGCCGCGAGCTTCACGTTTTCCCGGTGCTCGCGTTCCCGGATGCTCGCGGTCAGACGATGTCGAGCGGCTCCCGATCGAACGTCGAGAGCGTGATCTCGAGGTGGCCGCTCGTGGCTTCGAGCAGGCGAGCTCTCAGGGTGGGGAGGTAGCCGCGCTCGGTGTTCGAGTGGCCGGCGAGGAGGACGCTCGCGCCGTCCCGGATGCTCGCGGTCAGACGATGTCGAGCGGCTCCCGATCGAACGTCGAGAG
>CAYYWA010000477.1:0-1248 GCA_964475255.1 uncultured Sorangium sp. | reverse complement strand
GGGGAGGTAGCCGCGCTCGGTGTTCGAGTGGCCGGCGAGGAGGACGCTCGCGCCGCTTGCGAGCTTGGCGAGGACGTCGTGGTGGCGCATCTCACCCGTGACGTAGAGATCGATGCCGCTGCCGCGCTCGAAGAGGCTGCCGCCGGCGCCCGCCGCGAGGGCGATGGTGCGCACGGGCGCGCCCGAGCGATGGCGGCCGCTCGCGGCGACGGCGAGGTGCGCGAGGCCGAGGTGGCGCTTCGAGCGCTCGGCGATTTCCGTGAGCGGCGCCGGGGTGTCGAGCACGAGGCGGCGGCCGGGGCCGGCTCCGCTCCGCGGTCGCGGCACGAGCGGGTAGACGTCCCAGGCGGGCTCTTCGTAGGGATGCACGCGGGCGATGGCGCGCGCCGCGGCGGGCAGCGCGCGCCGCGGACACACCATCTCGAGGCGGAGCTCGGGAACGCGCTCGAGCTGTCCGGAGCTCCCGACGGCGGGGTTCGTGCCTTCGTGCCCGAAGAAGGTGCCTTCACCCGAGAGGGTGAACGAGCAGCGCGAGTAGGCGCCGATCACGCCCGCGCCGGCTTCCGCGAGGGCGTCCCGCAAGGCGTCCGCGTGATCTTCCGGCACGAAGACGACGAGCTTGAGGTCGTTCGACTCGGGCGGCGTCGCGGGAAAGAGCGGCTCGACGCGCCCCGCGCCGAGGCCCTGCGCGAGCCAGTCGTTCAGGCCGAGGGGCGCGGCGTCGAGCGCCGTGTGCGGTGAGTACACGGCGATGCCGTGCGCCGCCGCGGTGAACACCACCGGATCCGCGCCGCGCGCGAAGCGCTTCTTCGGCGCGAAGAGGGGCGGATGGTAGGCGACGAGGCACTGCGCCCCGAGCGCCACCGCCTCCTGGATCACGGCCTCCGTGGCGTCGATGGTGAGCAGCACCCGCTCGACGGCGAGCTCTTCTCCCGGCGCCCTCGGATCCATCAAGAGCCCCGTGTTGTCCCAGTCCTCCGCGAGCTCGAGCGGCGCGAGCGCTTCGAGCGTGGCGAGCAGCGTCCCGAGCGGAAGACTCATGGCTCCCCAGGAGTGGAGCGCGCCCCCGAAGGGAGGAGCGAAACGGGTGAACGACGCATGCGGAGAGCTGACCCGCTTCGACCTGCAGCGTCAATGCGGGGGCCCGGGGGCGCGGGGCTGGTTCGCGGGCCCGATCGCGGCAAGTTGTCGCCTTTTTTGGGCGGATGATCCGCCATTTTGACGGCAAGTGGCGTCGTAAGAGCGGAT
>CAYYWA010000476.1:0-3776 GCA_964475255.1 uncultured Sorangium sp. | reverse complement strand
ACATCCTCATCGGCGGCACCGCGGCGGCGGGGCTCGCCACCCTCCTCATCGGCGACGCCGGTGACTGAGCCCGAGCCGCGTCTCGCAACGCCCCACCGTCGATTGCCTCCCGGGAAGCGGAGAGGCGGCAAGTGGCGGTGCCAAACGCCACGCTCGTGGAGCCGGGCTTCGGCCTTGATCGCCACCGTCATGGAGCCACCCGATCGTAAACAGCCGCACCTCGATCTCGGAGTCGCTCGGCACGCGCGCCTGTTCGCAGGTCATCCCGGCACGCTTGGCACGATCGAGCGACTCGGCGACCGTCGACGGCGATACCTCGCAGGGCGCAGCAATCCGTCGGTGCCATTCGGGTTCTTCGCTCGGAGTGGGTTCGGGAATGCCGAAGCATTTCCAGTGCTCCATTCCCCGAGATCCGAGATTAAAATGTGCTCATGAGCTCCCACCAGCATGCCAATGTCGTCGCGTACCGCCGGATGATCGAGGCGTTCAACAGGCGGGACCTCGCGGTGGTTTCACGGCTCGCCTCGCAGGCGCTGAGGTACACGATTCCCGGTCGATCGCCGATCGCCTGCGAGACGCACACGCTCGAGGAGCACCTCGCCGTGCTTCGCCGTGCTGCCGAGCTCAGCGAGGGAACACTGAAGCTCGAGCCGTTCGCGGTGGCGCCCGATGGAGACTATTTGATGATCTACGGTCGGATTACGGCGCGTCGGGCAGGAAAGACACTCGATTGCCCGCATGCCGTCATGTACCGCTTCGAAGACGGCAAGATCGTGGAAGGGCGAACCATTCCGACCGACCTGTACGCGTTCGACTCGTTCTGGACGGATTGAATCGTCCCGCGAAGCCGCGAGCCGGTAGAGTGCTTCAGCTACAGAAGTTCCGGCGTCGAAGCTCGAGCAAGGCCATCTGCGGGTTGAAGCCGAGAGGCCCGGGAGGATTCGTCAGCAGCGCTTCTTCCGCACTGGAGCGCACGTAGATGGGGTACTTCTTCGGTGCGAGGAGCAGGATTCCAACCAACGCGCTCCGTCGAAGGCTCGCGAAGAATCCGGTACCCTCGAAGACGGCGACGGCGAAGCTCACGTTGCTCATGATCTCGGGGAGCCTCTCGGCCTGAGCCTTCCTGAACGTGTCGTCCGGTGCGGCGCTGTCGGGCGGCATGATGAACAGGGCGACGAGCGGTCGCCCCTGTTGGGCGCGCGCGACCGAGAGTTCCGTCGCGTACTTCTCCACATCCTTGGGGTCGGGTTCTTGCCACCTGCAGACGAACAAACCATCGAGTACGAGCGACTGATAAGACATACCAGTCTCCTCCGGATACTTCGCGCGCGGCTCGCCTGTCAAGCGCGCCGCGTCAACACCGGCTTCGACGGCACTCGCGGGTGGGAGTCGCCCCGTGGAGCCTAGGCCGAGTGCGCTGACGCGGGTCAGTCCGCGTCTCCGCGAAGGCGGCAGGACCGCCAAGACCTTGGCGTTCGTCGTGGAGTGCGCCGCACGATATCATGCGCACGCGGGGTGTCGAACTGGTGCACCTTTGCTCACAACTCCCGCGCTCAGCCGCCCAAGGGCGGCCTGGTGCTCACACTCTTTCCGGAGAGGGCCTTTCTGAGCGATTGCACGCGACGCACGAGAGTCGGCGCGAGCTCGGCCGGGTCGATGACGACGTCGATGACGGTGGGCTGCTCTTCTTCGCGGAGCGCATCGTGGAGTGCGGCGGCGAGCTCGTCTGGAGCCTGCACTCGGACGCCTCGAGCACCCATGGCACGGCCCGTGGCGGCCACGTCCAGGGGGACCCGGAACTCCGCGACCCGAAGGGACTCTCCGAACATCAGAGTATCCCCCTGCTGGACCATGCCGTGCCCGGAGTTGTTGATGACGAGCCAAATGACGGGCAAACGCTGCTCGACGGCGGTGTGCACCTCGAAGCCGTGCATGGCGAACGCCGCATCTCCCACGAGCGCCACGGCTCTTCTTCCCGGGGCAGCCAGCGCACCTCCGATCACGCCCGCCACCGCGCTGCCCATCGAGGCAAGGCCGAGATCTGCGAAGTAAGTGTTCGGGCGCCGGGCCTCGAAGTAGTGCGTCCCCCAGATGATCGAGTTGCCGTTGTCGACGAACAGCAGCGCGTCGTCGGGCAACGCGGCGCGGAGCTCGCGGATCATCCGCTGCGGCTTGAGCGGCACCGCATCGGAGTCGATGGATTCCGGAACGAGGTGCCTGGGGGTGCTGCCCGACAAATTCTCGATTCGACGCCGCTGCTCGTCGCCGACGTCCTTCCGGCGCCCCCTGAGCTGGAGGGCGAGCTCCTGCAGCGCGCGGCGCGCATCGCTGACGATCCCGAGGTCTACCGCATAGTTCTTCGCGATCGACGTCGGGTCGATATCGATCTGAATCAGCGCGGTTCGCGGTTGGATGGGGATCGACCACGCGTTCGTGACGAACTCGTTCAGCGAGGAGCCGACCACCAAGAGCACGTCGATGTCCCCCGACGCGAAATACTCCTCCGCTCGAGGATGCCCGCCGAAGCCGAGGACACCCAGCGACAAGGGCTCCGTCTCCGGGAACACGCCCTTGCCCTTCGGCGACGTGACCACGGGGATGTTCGCTTCACGCGCCAGCTCGAGCAGGGCGCCGGCTCCTCCCGAGGCCGTCACCCCGTTGCCGGCGAGGATACAGGGGTGGCGCGCCTCCGCCAGAAGCTGCGCCGCACGAGCGATTCCCGCTTGGTCGAGGACCAAGGAAGCAGAGCGGTACTCGTGCGGGGGTATCGTCGTGTGCTGCACCCTTTGGCGCAGCATGTCAGCGGGCATGCTGAGATGCACCGGGCCGGGCCTCCCTGCGACCGCAGTCCGAATGGCACTCCGAACCAGGGCAGGGAACCGCGTTGCATTCGGGATCATGGTCGAAAGCTTGGTCACCGGCTTGAACAGGTTCACCGTGTCGACACCGAACGTCGTGCTCTCCTGGATTGCCCCCTTGCCGAACACGTCGGTCGCTACTTGGCCGCTCAGCATCAAGACGGGCACGGAGTCGCTATAGGCGCCGGCGATTCCGGTTATCGCGTTGGTCGCGCCCGGTCCGCTGGTGCCGCAGCAGACTGCCAGAGTTCGACTCACGCGCGCGTAGGCCGCCGCCATATAGGCGGCGCCGCCCTCGTGCTTGGCCAAAACGAAGTGAATGCTCCCCCGGGCCCTGAGGGCCTCGAAAAATCCGGCCAGAGCGCCCCCAGGGACCCCGAAGATGAACTCGACCCCTTCCTGCTCCAGAATGTCGAGCAGGGCGTGAGCCGCCGAGAGCTCGCCGGGAGCAAAGCCGGAGTGGGCTACTCGGGGCATAACAGGGGCTTCAGTCGCAGAAAGCTCACGAGCCGCCATGCCCTCCTCTACGGTCGTTACTTGTGTTCCCTAATAGCGCTCTGTGCGGATGGGAAGGTTGGGGTCCAGGGTGGCTAGCCGGCCAATGTCGCTCTTGCCCCGAGATATCGCCCGTATTCGAGCTTCCCGGGGCCGACCCCACTCTTCGATTTCACGCGATTGCGCGGGGTCGAAACTCCGGGGGCCTCGTTGCGTGCCGGGCACGAGCGCATTACGAGCTCGACTCGGAAGCTCAAGGCGCCGAAGCGATCGTCTCATCCTGAGACAGGCGCCGTGTCCTCTCGCGATGAACGACTGCCGCAACCATGAATGGAAATCCCGCCGCCGAGCCGACGAGCGCTTCTGCCAACCCAGCCTGGGCCGAGCTCGTCCAGCTCGTGCCGATCGTGAGCCTGGCGTTCC
>CAYYWA010000475.1:0-3831 GCA_964475255.1 uncultured Sorangium sp. | reverse complement strand
AACGTGGCGGTGGGTCCGGAGGCGGTGGCCGGCGAGGTCAGGGAGCTCGTCGCGGGGCGCGCGCAGCCCCCCCGCCGCCCCCGCCGACCCCCCCAAGCCCGGGCCCCCCACGCCCCCCGGGGGGGGCCCCGGCCGGGCGCTGGCCCGCGCTCGCCTGCGCGCGCGCGGCGCGGCCGCGCCCCGCGCCGCCCTCATCCTCGACGCGAACGCGAGCTTGTCGGCCGACGAAGCGGTGCGCTTGCTCGACGCGCTCGGTGAGCTGCGCGAGCGCGTCGTTTTGTTCGAGCAGCCGACCGCCGCCGACGACCTCGACGGCCTGCGCGCCGTGCTCGAGCGTGGCCGTGTCTCCGTGGCGGCCGACGAGAGCGCGCGCTCGGCCGCGGACGTCGCGGCCCTCGCCCGGGCCGGCGCCGGAGACGTCGTCAACGTGAAGCTCATGAAAGCCGGCCTGCTCGAGGCCTGGGACATGATCGCGACGGCACGCGCCGCAAACCTCGGCCTCATGATCGGCGGAATGGTCGAGACCGAGCTCGCGATGACGACCTCGGCGTCCCTGGCGGCGGGCCTCGGTGGATTCCGCTTCGTCGATCTCGACACCCCCCTCTTCATGGGTAAACGGCCCCTGGTTGGGGGCTTCGCGCAAACGGGGGCTCGACTCGGCCTCCGCGCGGCAGGTCCGGGGCACGGTGTTGGAACTTCGGCGATTCGGGGAAAGCCTGCTACGGTACAGGGTTGAGCCTCGGCGCCGGCCCACCGACACCGGGACTCCGAGGTCTTTCGATCCAGAATGAGCGCCGAGCCGCGCCAGCTCGCCCTCCCCCTCGCGGGAGTCAGCATCCCGCCCCCACACGGGCATGCCATCCCGCGCAAGGATCGGGTCTACGTGAACCGGGACCTCCGCATGTCGACCATCGACTGGGTGGGGTTCGACATGGACTACACGCTGGCGATTTACCGCCAGAACGAGATGGATCGGCTGAGCGTCGAGCTCACCATCGAGCGGCTGCTCCGGCGCGGCTATCCGAGCTACCTGAAGAACCTGGCGTACGACACGCGCTTCCCGATCCGCGGCTTGCTCGTCGACAAGCGCTACGGGCACGTCCTCAAGATGGATCGCTACAAGGTGGTGCACCTCGGCTACCACGGGATGCAGAAGATCCCGCGCGAAGAGCTGACCGAGCTCTATCACCACAAGCGAATCCGACCGCACACCCCGCGGTACCACTGGATCGACACGCTGTTCGCGCTCTCCGAGGTCACGAGCTACGCGGCGATCGTCGATGCCATGGAACGCCGCAAGGAGCGCGTCAGCTTCGACAAGCTGTTCGCCGACGTGCGCTCGGCCATCGACGAGGCGCACGCGGACGGCACCGTTTACAGCTTCGTCACGTCGGACCTCGACCGCTACGTCGAGCGCGACCCGGATCTCGCGCGCACCCTCCACAAGCTCCGCTCGGCCGGGAAGAAGCTGTTCCTCCTCACGAACTCACCCTTCGCGTACACCGACCGCATGATGACGTTCCTGCTCGGCGACGCGATGCCCGAGTATCCGTCTTGGCGGCACTACTTCGAGTTCGTGGTGTGCAGCGCCGGCAAGCCGCGCTGGTTCCAGGAAGGGCGTCCGTTGATGGAGATCGACGGGGACGTGCTGCGTCACGTGAAGACGCAGCTCGAGCGCGGCAAGGTCTACGATGGCGGAAACCTCGCCGATTTCGAGCGCCTCGCGAACCTCCGCGGCTCGAGCGTGCTGTACGTCGGCGATCACATCTACGGCGACATCCTCCGCTCGAAGAAAGAGTCGTCGTGGCACACGGCGATGATCATCCCCGAGCTCGACGCCGAGGTGGAAGCGCACGAGATGACCGCGGAGGACCGCGCGCGCCAACGCACGTTGGAGGATGCGCGCGCCCGGCTCGAGGACGAGCTTCGCTACTACCAGGGTCGGTACAAGGAGCTCGTCAAAGGCAACGGCGACGACGTGTTCGCTCAGGCGGAGCGCGCGCGTGTGAAGCGCGCCCTCGAACGCATCCGCGCCGAGCTCCGCGCGAACGTCGCCGAGCACGACGCCATCACCGAGCGCGTCTCGCGCACCTTCCACCCGTACTGGGGCTCGCTCCTCAAAGAGCAGAGCGAGATGTCGAGCTTCGGCCTGCAGGTCGATCTCTATGCGGACATCTATACGCGGCGCGTGAGCTGCCTCCGGCAGTACTCGCCCCAGCAGTTCTTCCGCTCGCCGTACGACCTCATGCCCCACGAGCTCTGAGCCCGCGTCTCGGACGGGGCGGCCCCGGGGGAGGGGGCACGCCCAATTCCGGCGGGATTCCCGGGGCCTGGACCTGACCCGCGGGTGAACCGGCCGCCCGATATTCGCGAGCGAGCGCTCCACCCCTGTGCTACGCAGCCCCGCGGCACCCGCTGAAGTGCGCGATTTCCGATTGCGCCCCCAGATGCGAGGCCTCACGAAATCACCCGCTGAACCCAACGAGGAACGATCGAATGAACCTGGTGGAGTGGCTGCAAAACCTGATGACCAACTTCGGCGCGGGTTGGGTGATGTGGCTCATGATCTTCCTGAGTGTGATCTCGGTCGCGATCATGCTCGAGCGCGGTTGGTTCTATTGGTCGCTGCGCGACGACATCGCGTCGTTGGCGCAGAAGCTCCGCGATCTGCTGCGGCAGGGAGACACCGACGGAGCGCGCCAGGCGCTCGAGCGGTCGCCGAGCGCCGAAGCCGCCGTCGTCGTCGCCGGTCTGGCCGAGGCCGATCGCGGTCCGCGGGCGGCCGAAGAAGCGATGCAGGGCGCGATGGCGCTGCAGAAGATGAAGCTCGAGCGGCGGCTCGCGTTCTTGGGCACCCTCGGGAACAACGCGCCCTTCATCGGCTTGTTCGGCACCGTGATCGGCGTCGTCCAGGCGTTCGAGCAGCTCGCCGTGCAAAACCAGACGCAAGCGCAGACGGCCGTCGCCGCGCCGCAAGAGGTGATGGCGGCGATCGCCGAAGCGCTCGTCGCGACGGCCATCGGCCTCTTGATCGCCATCCCGGCGGTCGCGATGTACAACTACTACCAGCGCCTCGCGCGTTCTATCCTCGCGAACACCGCCGCGCTGAGCCACGTGCTGCTCTCGTACCTCGTCGCACCCGTGCCCGCGAAGGCGAACGGCGATCGCGAACGAAAGAAGGACGAGAAGAAGGACACGGCTCGCGAGAACGAGGTCTGAGCCATGGCCGGAACCACCAGCGAAGACGAAGACGGCCTCATCGCCGGGATCAACGTGACGCCGCTCGTCGACGTCACGCTGGTGCTCCTCATCATCTTCATGGTCACCGCGAAGATCATCGTCTCGCAGGGCATGCCGATGGATCTGCCCAAGGCCGCGAGCGGTGAAGCGCTGCAGACCGTGTTCTCCGTCGAGCTCACCGCCGACGGCAAGACACGCGTGGACTCCGAGCTCGTGCCGAGCGACGACGCGATCGCGAAGCTCGCGACGGAAGCGAAGGCCAAGAACAAGGAGCTTCGAGCGGTGATCCGCGCCGACCAGAAGGTCGAGCACGGGCGCGTGATCCACGTGCTCGATCTCTTGAAGCGCGCCGGCATCGCCAAGATCGCGTTCGCCGTGTCGCCCATCGTCGAGGGGAATCCAAACGCCGCACCGCAACCGCAGTAGGTCGGATGCCGCCCGCTCCTCCGCTGTACCGCTCGGGCGATCCGCTCGCTCCGGTGCTCGCCCTCGGCCAACGCGCCACGCGCGTCGGGCTCGTTTTCGGCGTGCTCGGCGCGCTCGCCCTGCACAGCGGAGCGGCCGCCCAGGCAGCCCGATCGTTCAACGAGG
>CAYYWA010000474.1:0-3854 GCA_964475255.1 uncultured Sorangium sp. | reverse complement strand
CAGACGTGTTGCCGAAGAACGACGACGGCAAGCCCATGCTCGACGTTTTCTTGAACACGCATCCCCATAGCGACCACCTCGGTGGTCTGGATGAGATCCGTGAGGCGGTCCAAGTCGGCGCCGTGTGGCACAGCGGGCACAAGCCGAGCTCTGCGCACAAGGGCCCGTACGGTGAGTTGACCAAGCTAATCAAGGAGGTCGCCGAGCGCGGTGGCCAAGAGATCCGACTCGAAGGAAGTCGGAGCCCCTACGATTGGGGCGCTGGAGAGGTGCACGTTCTTTCGCCGGCAGAATACATCGTAGACGAGATCGAAGGCGAAACTCCTGAGCAACGCTACGCTCGCATTCACGATCAGTGCGCAGTCGTTCGCATCGGCTACGGCAACGGTGACAACAAGACGCGGGTCATGATCACCGGCGACTCGGACAAGCAAGCCTGGATCCGTATTACCGGGTACCACGGCAAGCCGGAAGCGAACCGAATCAGCGCGCATGTTCTCAGCGCATCGCACCACGGATCCTACACATTCTTCAAAGACCGCGCGGACGACCCCGAGCCGTATGAAGAGCACCTCAAAACTATCGCGCCCGATCGCGTAATCATCTCGGCGCCCGACAAGAAGGACAGCAAGCACGACCATCCGGACGATGACGCCGTTAAGCGCTACACGAACGCCGTTGGCAAGGACTACGTCCACCACATGGGATCCCGAGCCTGGTCGTTCTTCATCGATGCGTACTCGGACGGCACGTATTCGCTCAGTGACGATCGCGGGAAGCTGGCGGAGACATTCGCCTTTGGCGCCGACGACGACAATGGGGACGACGGAGGCGGCTCTGGTACCAAGAAGGCGGCCCCGGCCGTGATCAGCCGTGTCGAGCGCAGTCGGCCCATGGGAGACAGGTGAACAGTTCTTGGTTCATCCGGCAGCCCGTACTGTTTCGACGGGAGTGCGAGGCCATCGCACGCGAGTTCCCCGAGATGCGCCTGGACGAGGGCGCGCTCGCCGACGGCAGACTCGTGTTCCAGGGGACCCTGGTCATTGCTCGCGGGAGGGCAAACGAGGATGTGGTTCTGTCGCTCGAGTACCCGGAAGCATTCCCCTACGCCCGTCCAGAGGTCATTCCGCTCATCGCGACAACCGACGGTGGATCGCCAGCCCGTGCGCCCCGATTCTTCTCCGCACGACATCAGATGGCAAACGGGTCCATCTGCCTGTTCGAGCGAGAACCCCAGGACGATCCACACTCGTACGTCACGGGGGTCGACGCGCTGCGGCGGGCGCGAACCTGGCTCCCGCACGCTATGCGCGGTGTGTTGCCGAAGAGGCTTGACACCCTCGAGTCAGAACTCGAGGCCCACTACAACCGCCTGGGGGACGTCCTTCTCGGACCCATGATGTTCGAGGACTTGGGAAGCGGCGGCGAGCTCGTCCTGGACTTCTTTCCGGCGTTTCGCCGCGGCGAGCGCTACCCGCTGCATGCGGTAACCCACGTCCGAGGCAAGGACGGCTGGCATAACGATGAGCAGTCTCTTGATCGGATAGGCCTCGATCGACCATCCGAGTTTTGGTCCGCAACGCCTCCTGCCACTGACGGCGTCCTCAAGGTGAAGTGGTGGCGACTCGAACAGGAGCCGCCACCTGTTCGCACAGTCGATGAGCTTGCACGCCTGATTTTTCCGGACGGCGACGATGCTGTCGCTAGGCTGAAAGGCGAGCTGGCGTCGGATCTCGCGAGCCGCAACGCCGTCCACGTGCCGCTGTGCTTTCCGAACCGCGCTGGCACTGGAATTGAGTGGCTGTTTCTGCGGATACCGATCCGAGAGTCCAGCCTGCCGAAGGTCACGGTGGACGGGCACGCTGGGCAACTGCTCGACTTCGGCGGCAAGGATGTGTTCGATGGCGCAACGATCGGAATTCTGCGGAGCCAGGATCTTCGGCAGCGATCGCTGACCGTCCGAAACAAGGCAAGGGTCCCAACGGGGGTGCAGCATATCTCGTTGGTGCTGGCTGGCGCTGGTGCGCTCGGCTCGACGACCGCGGACCTTCTCGCGAAAGCAGGTGTTGGGCGGCTGCGCGTCATCGACCCGGCGCTGCTCAACGCTCACAACGCCGTTCGTCATCTCGCAGGCGTTGGCTCGGCCGGCATGCCCAAGGCCCTCGTGGTCGCCGCGAGCGTGAACGCCCACAATCCACACTGCGACATCACGTGCGCCTACGAGGACGTCCTCAAGCTGCCGGCTGAGGATCCGCTGTGGCAAGCAAGCTGCGTCATCAGCACCATTGCCGACGACGCTGTCGAGCTCGCGCTCAATCGGATGGCGGCCGCCCGCCGGATGACCGTCTACTATCTGCGCGCGCTTCGTTCCGGCTCCACCGGACGACTCGTTCGTGTGCGCCCAGGTGCCGACGCATGCCTCGAGTGCGTCGGCCACTACCACGCCGAAGGCAGCGATCGGGCCATCGCGATTCCGCCTCAGCCCGATGAGGTGATTGCCCGTGAGTGCGGGCAGCCCGTGCTTGCCGCGAGCGCGGCAGATCTGGCCGTTGTAGCGGGGCTGGGAGTACGCACCCTCCTGGACGATCTCGTCGACCCGACCGAATGCAACCAGTGGGTCTGGACCTCGGAGGGGATCCCCGAACTCGCTGATCTGCAGAGCCCGTTCTCGAGTAGCTCGACGGCCCTTGCTCCGCATCCCAAGTGCGGGGTCTGTGGGGTAGGTCTCCCGGACCGTGTCCACCTTCCCGAAGAGCTCCGCAGCGAGATGGCCAGGCAGGCGCGCGAACATGCACCCAACGAGACCGGCGGCATTCTGATCGGTCGCCGCCGTGGCGAGGTGGTCGAGGTGCTGGCGGTGAGTGACGCGGGGCCCAATGCCATCAGCGAGCCTGCGCGGTTCGAGCGTGACGGGGAGTACTGCCAGGCCTACCTGGAAAGGACGGTCCGCGAACTGGGCGGGGGCGTCGACTACGTCGGGGAGTGGCACAGCCATCCCGGTTCGAGCGCGACGCCAAGCACGAGAGACACGGCGTCGTTCGCCGAAATCGCAGAGGACCCAGACTACCTGACGACGGCGCCGGTGTTGGTGATCGTTGCGCCGGCCATGAGCGACGACCGTGTGGACTGGTCGTTCAATGTGTTTCCCGCGGGTGGGCTGGCCCGGGCCATCCAGCTTGACGGTGCTGACGCTGTTGGGCGCTACACGGAGTCAATTGCGACAGACGTCGCGGTGCCGTCGGATGCGACGGTGTAGGCGTACGCCTCGTAGCGGTCGTTCCGAGCGCCTCGTCGAACCACGAGTAGCCGCTCGCCGTTCGTCCGCACATGGATGATGCCGTACGCTGTACGTTCTCGAGCGTAGAAGGTCCCGCGTTCGATGTTCGGCTTCCAGCTGTCGCCGTCCTTGATTGCGTAGAACGCTTCGCCCGCCCAACGGTCGAACGCGGAGAGATTGGTGACGAACACGACAGGCTCCGCACCCCGGCGCGCCTGACCGAGCATCGCCAGGAGATTTGCCCTCGGGTGCAGGTAGTCGCGGCGAGTATCCTCGTCACCGGCCGAGATAACCGATACGAGCGGCGCAACCTCGTCGATGAAGCGACGGCTCACGTCATCCGATCCGTGGTGTGGAACCTTCACCACGTCCGAACGCAGCGTGAGTCCGTCGTCAACCAGCTGCTCCTGCATCTCCGCGTTCAGATCGCCGGTCAGCAGCACGCTGACGTTGCCGTACGCAACGCGCAACACGACTGAGTGGCCATTGATAGTTCGTGCCGCGGAGACCGCGCTCCCACCCTGGTTTCGGCGGCGGCGAAGACCTCGAGCGGCGTCTTTCCGACGAGGGCACCGTG
>CAYYWA010000473.1:0-3866 GCA_964475255.1 uncultured Sorangium sp. | reverse complement strand
TGGGCGCCTACACGTTGTGGTCGCGCGGCGAAGCAGCTGGTCAACCCACCGCGGCGGAAGCGGCACGGCGGCGCGGCGGCGCGGGACTGGGCTCCGAGACGCGCGTGGTCTCCCACGTTCCCCCCGTGCGCGCCACGGCGGGGCGCGCGGGCTCCGCCACCGGCGCGGCCGGCACTTCCTCGGCCTGCGCGGACGGCTGAGCGGGCGCTTCGACGATGACGGGCGCCGCGGCGGGCACGACCCCGGGCAGCGGCGCCGCGGGAGGCAGGCTCACGGCCGAGCCCCGCTCGGTCCATTCATCGAGCGCCTGGATGAGCTCCTCGGCGCTCTGGAAGCGGTGGGCGGGGTCGCGCGCCATCGCCTTGGAAACGATGGTCGCGTAGGCAGGGTCGATGTCCGCGACCACGCTCGTGATCACCGGCACCTCCGACAGCACGATCTTGAACATCAGCTGGTTGAAGGTGGCCGCGTCGAACGGAACGCGTCCGCTGAGCGCCTCGAACAGGATCACCCCGACGGAGTAGAGATCGCTGCGGGCGTCGGCTTCGCGACTGCCGCTCGCCTGCTCGGGCGACATGTAATACGGCGTCCCCATCACCGCGCCGGTACGCGTCATCTTCATCCCGTCGGATGAGAGCGCCTGGAACTTCGAAATACCGAAGTCGATGAGCTTGACGAAGTCGGCCCGGCCGAGCTTCTGCCGCAAGAGGAAGATGTTGTCGGGTTTGAGATCGCGGTGAACGATGCCCGCCTGGTGTGCGGCCGCGAGCCCCACCAAAACCTGGCGGATGATGGGGGTGAGCTCCGACGGGGTCATCCGCCCGCTCCGGCGAATCCGCTCGCTCAGCGGCTCGCCATCCAGAAACTCCATCACGATGAAGTGATCGCCGTCCGGGAGCGATCCCAGATCGAGCACCTCGAGGATGTGATCGTTTCCGATCCGGCCCGCCGCCTGCGCTTCGCGCTCGAAGCGCTGCATGACCTCGGTGTTTCCGACGAAGCTCGCGTGCAGCACCTTGATCGCGACTCGCCGATTGATGCGCACGTTCTCGCCCTCGTAGACGGCGCCCATGCCGCCCTCGCCGACGAGGCGGACGATCCGGTACTTGCCTTCGATGAGCTGGCCGATTTCTACGGGCATGCGAATCCTTCGACCCTGTACACTATGCCAGAACCCTCGCCGGCGCGCCGTTTGTTGCAATCGAACCGGCGCGGCGCCGGGGGCGGGTGTGTTGCGGTGTGCGTGAACGGGGCGGCTCGAACACGCGCACGGCTCGGCTGCCGTTCACGACGCCTCGGCTCGATTCTAGCCAAAGCATCGTAGAGAGCGAGCCTTTGGGAGGGAGTGCGCGGGAGAGCGCGAGTGCCGAGGTCTGGATTCATGAACGCTCGGCATGCTACGGGTGCGGACTTACGTGGCCTTTCCGCCGCCACTCTCGAGGAGATAGGATGATGATTGCCTTGCTTTCCTTCGAGTCCAGCTTCGTTCGCCGCGTGCTCGGCGTGACCGTGCTGGCCACCGGCCTCTCTCTCGCGCACGGCGCCACGGCGCAAACCGATGAAGAGCGCGCGGCGGCGCGCGCGCTCGCGACGGAAGGGGCCCAGGCCTTCCAGGAAGGCCGGTGGGCGGACGTCATCGATCGGTTCAGTCGCGCCGAATCGCTCGTCCACGCCCCGCCGCACCTTCTGTATCTCGCTCGCGCCCACGAAAAGCTCGGGCAGCTCGTCCTCGCGCGCGAGGCCTACCTCAAGATCGTGACGGAGGCGCGGCCCGCCACTGCTCCGCCGGCGTTCAACGATGCCCAGGCGAGCGCCGAGCGCGAGCTCCGCGCGGTGGAGCCGCGCATCGCGCGCCTCACGGTCAAGGTCGAGGGCGCGGAGCAGGCGAGCGACCTCACCGTGCTCGTCGATGGGGAGACCGTGCCGCCCGCGCTCGTCGGCGTCGGCCAACCGATCGATCCCGGTGACCACCGGATCGAAGCGCGGGCCACCGGCTTCACGGCGGAGCCCCAGTCGGTACAGCTCGCCGAAGGCGCCAGCGCGGAGGTGGTGCTCGCGTTGGTGCCCGAAGCCGCTCCGGTCGCCCAGCCCGAGCCGCCTCCCGTGCCGGTCGCGCCGGAGTCCCCGGCGCCGTACCTGGACGCGAGCCTGGACTCCTCGAGCGGCGGCTCGAGCCAGGGCATGCGCATCGGCTCGTACGTCGCGTTCGGCGTCGGAGCGGTCGGCCTCGGTCTCGGCACGTACTTCTTGATCGACGCGGCGAGCGAGAGCTCGGCGGCCGACGAGGCCTACGAGAAGTGTATCGCCGACGGCTCGTGTCTCGCGAGCGACCCCTACGCGAAGCAGACGGCCGAGCACGACGACGCCGCCCGCAGCTCGCGGAGGTTCTCGATCGTTGGTTTCGCGGTCGGTGGCGTCGGGATCGCCGCCGGCACGGCGCTCTTGCTCATGAGCTCCTCATCGAGCAGCGAGGGGGACGTCCCGGTGGCGAAGGTTCGCCCGTACGTCGGCTTCGGCCACGCAGGCCTGGTGGGTTCGTTCTAAGTCGAGGTTCGGAGGAAGCGAGGATTGAATGGCAACCAATCGTAGACGGGACGTGGTTCTTGGAATGGGCACCCTGGGCGTGGGTACGCTCGCGGCGTTGATCGCGGTCGCGTGCGCGTCGATCGCCGAGGAGCCCGCGGGCTCGAAAGGACAGGCAGCGACCATCAATCCTACGATCACCGTCCCGCCGAAGCCGACCTACACGGTCACGATCAATCCTTGCATCCTCGCCCAGTGCCCGGACGACGGAAATCCGTGCACGCGCGACTGCACGGTGGTGGGCGGGAACGCTGTTTGCAAACACGTGGAAATCACCTGCGACGACGGCAATCCCTGCACCACCGACTCGTGCGATTCGAAGACGGGGGAGTGCGTCAACGAGGACAACACCAACGACTGCAGCGACGGCGATCCGTGCACCACGAACGACAAGTGCGGCAAAGGCACGTGCAAGGGCACCCCGATCGGCTGCGACGACAACAACCCCTGCACGACCGACTCGTGCAAAGAGGGCAACTGCGTGTTCGACCCCGTCGATGACGGCGCCGAGTGCGACGATCAGAACGGCTGCACCTCGGGCGACGAGTGCAACAGCGGCGTCTGCGTGGGCACGGGCGGCCCGGACTGCGACGACGGCAACCCGTGCACGAAGAACAGCTGCTCCGCCTCCGAGTGCTCGTGGGACGACCTCGAGCCCGAAGGCACGCCCTGCCTGCACGAGAACAAGTGCCTCGTGAACACCGCCTGCAACGCCGACGGCGAGTGCACGAGCGACGAGGAGAAGAACTGCGACGACAACAACCCGTGCACCGTCGATAGCTGCGACCCCGAGGTCGGCTGCGTGCACGAGCCCGATGACGATCTCGAGTGCAGCGACGGCGACGCCTGCACGCTCGAAGACCGCTGCGTGGACGGCGAGTGCGTGGGAGACGTGCCCGTGGAGTGCGCGCCGCTCGACGAGTGCCACGTCGCCGGGACGTGCGATCCGCTGACGGGTGCCTGCAGCGATCCGCGCAAGCCGGACGGCGAGACCTGCGAGAACACGGGCACCTGCGAGGCCGGCAAGTGCGTCGGCGGCACCCCGACTCCGATTGGCGAGGGAGGCGCGGGCGGTGCCGACGCGGGCGGCGCCGCGGGCGACGCGAGCAGCTCCGGAGGGACTGCCGGCGCGGGAGAGGAAGAACCGAGCGCGGCGGGCGCCGACGGCGAGCGCGAGCCCGGCGAGGGCGGCGCGCCCGGCGAGCCGAGCGGCGGCGGCGAGGGGGGAGAGCCACCCGAGGAGACGCCGCCCGCTGGCGAGGCCGTGAAGCGCGCCTCCGGCG
>CAYYWA010000472.1:0-3877 GCA_964475255.1 uncultured Sorangium sp. | reverse complement strand
GCCGGGCCGCCAGTGCCGCCGTCCGGAACGCCGTCGCAGTCGTTGTCGAGCGACGAGCTGCAGTCGGCCGTCTTTGGTCCCTGACTCCCCACGCAGCTACCCCAGTCGCTGCCCGCACCATTCTGCGTGGCGACGCACGTCCGGCTGCCGGCCTTGCAGATCCCGACCTCCCGCGGAGGCCGGTTACAGGCTTCGGTGGCGCCGATTTGACACTTGCAGACGTTGTCGATCCGGTTGTCGGGCAGGCCATCGCAGTCGTTGTCCTGCGAAGAGGCGCAGTTGCGCGCCTTCGGCCCCTGAGCGCCGGTGCACGAGCCCCAGTCGCTCGCGCTTCCGCCCTGCATGGCGACGCACGTCCGGCTGCCCGCCTTGCAGATGCCGACCCCGTCTTGAGGGTGCGTGTTGCACGCTTCCTTCGCGCCGATCTCGCACTTGCAAACGTCGTCCAGCGTGTCGTCCGGAACGCCGTCGCAGTCGTTGTCGGCCGATGACGTGCAGTCCCGCGGCATGGCCGTTTTTTGCCCGACGCAGTCGCCCCACACCCCGCCCGGACCGCACGTGCTCGTCCCCGAGCGACAAATGCCGACCGTCGGGGGGCCGCACGGCTGCGTGTCACCCTCGACGCACGGACACCCCTCGTTGGGCTGCCCGTTGCAGTTGGCGTCGTCACCCGGAGCGCAGGAGTCCTCGGCTTCCGGCTGGATGCTGCATTCGGACCATCCGCTGCCGTCGCTCAGGCACGTCTCCATCCCCTGGGCGCAGTTGCCCAGCGCGCCGACGCACGGCCGTGTCGCCCCGATCGTGCACACGCAGCCCTCGTTCGCCTCGCCGTTGCAGTTGGCGTCGTTGCCGGCCTCACAGGTGTCCTCATCCTCCGGGGTGATGCTGCACTCACCCCACGTGCCGTCGTCGCCACAGGCCTGCGTCCCCTCCGCGCACGCCCCCATCCGGCCCGCCTCGGCGCAGCTCCGCGTGTCCCCCGGCGAGCATTCCCCCGGCTCGTCGTGGCCACCGGGCTCGGGAGCGCCGGCCATGGCACCGGTTCCAGAATCGCCAGCCGTGCCGCCGTTTCCCGTCACTCCGCCCGTTGAAACCGTCCCGGCGCCGTCGTCTCCCCCGTCACTCGAGTCCTCGCCGCCGTCACCGCCGTCGGCGGGCTGCCCGCCGCCAGTGCCCGCACTCGGCGCGGCGCTCATGCCGCCCTTGCCGGAATCGGCGCCTCCGCCGCCTTTGCCCGCTCCAGGATCGTTCCCAACTGTGGAGGTTCCCGGGGTTCCTCCGTTCGACTGACCGCCCCCACCGCCGGTTTCGTCGGACTCCCGCGTCCGGAACGTGCGCTCCGAGTCTCCGCACCCCGAGAGATCGAGCAGCGCCAGCAACGGTAGCCAGAAAAGCGCTCGTTTCATTTCACCCATCCACCTCCGTCAACCACACGAGGTCACCACACGGCTACCCCTATCGCACATCCTGACCGCGGACGCACCGGGGAACCGCGGTCGTCCCCGGCGCTCGTTTCCCCGCCGTGTCCGCCCCGGGTGGACGCGGCCCGCGGCAGCAACCCGTCGGGTTGAAGCTCCCCGTCATGGCGCGGACAAGGAGCGGACGACAGTGCGACTGCGACGGCGCGCCGAGCGCGGAACGCCTCCCCAAATTTTTACTCAGAACGTCCCGGCCGCGCCGATCCACGTGGGGCCCGCGACCAGGCGGACCCGAGGAGCCCGTGCCGTCGAGTCCTCCCCCGAGCCTGCGGTCAGCACCAGCACGAGCCCCGTGGCCATCGCGGCCCCGCCGACGGCAAATCCCGCGATGGCGAGGTAGCGGGCCTCCCGCGCGTCGGCATCGAGCGCGTTGATTTCCGTGACTTGCTCGTTCGTGCACCCTTCGGGGGTCGCGTCACAGGCGAACAGGGCGTCGGCCTGGGACTTCGAATCGAGCGAGGAAGCCAGAAAGGCGCCGCCGACCCCCGCCACCACGGCGCCGGCACCGAGGGTCACGAAGCCCACGAGTCGCTGCGTCGATCCGCTCGACGCGCGGCTCTCGACCGTGTCCTCCGTGAACGCCCCCGACGCGGGCGAGCCCGCTTCGACCGGCGGCGATGCGCCGAACTCGGGGGTCAGCGTGAGCGCGACGTTCTTCCGAATCCCTTCGCCGAACGTCACGCTGCTTTCCGAGCTCCGAGCACGGTCGGTGCGGGCGGAAAAGACGTGAGTGCCGGGATCCACGGGAACAGGAATCCCAATCATGGCGCGTGGGAGGTCGACGCCGTTCATACTCACCACCGCGCGCCCGTCCTCGTCACCGTCGACGGTCACCGTGACGTACGCGAGCCGCCCCTCGATGGCGTTCAGCTCCTCGGCGCCCGCCGCCTGAGCGTCCTTGAACGGCCGGGGAGCGCCCGCCGGAAGCTTTTCGCGAACGAGCTTGAGGTACGCCTCGCGCGCCTCCACGAGCCGGCCGAGCTTCTCGAACGACCGCGCGATGAACAAAAGATGAGGCGGGGCGTGAAAGAGCGCCTCGGCCCGGGTGAAGAGCTCTACCGCCTGCTCGTAGTTGCCCGCATCGAACGCGTCAGCGCCGGCGTTGGCCGCTTCGCGTGCGGCCGCCCGCTCGCGGGCCCCGTCCGCCAGAGCGACGGAGCTCGAGCTCAGGAGGAAGAGACAAGCCAAGAGCGCACGGCACGAACGACGAACGGCCACGGGCCCGGACGATATCCGACGCCCAGCGGCCGCGCCAGGCCTCGAAAACCGCTCGGACTCACCCGGGGCCCCGGGGTGCTAGGCTGCACCCTTCGAAGTGTTGGAGCCCGGTCAGCTCGTCGACGGTAAATACCGTGTGGAGCGCCTCCTCGGCAAAGGAGGAATGGGAGCCGTATTCGAGGGCTATCACGTGCTCGTCGAGCGCCGCGTCGCGATCAAGGTGCTCTTGCCGGACGCGATCTCCTCGGAGCACGGCGCGGCGCGCTTCGAGCGCGAGGTGCGCGCGACCGGTCGCATCGGCAACGATCACATCCTCGAGGTTTACGACGTCGGCGTCCTCCCCAACGGCTCGCGCTACATGGTGAGCGAGTTCCTCGACGGGGAGACCCTCGCCGATCGCCTCGCGCGCGGGCCGCTCCCCCCGCGCGCCGTGGCCGAGCTCATGCTCCAGCTCCTCGAGGGCCTCGGCGCCGCGCACGAGAAGGGCATCATCCACCGCGATCTCAAGCCCGAGAACTTGTTCATCGTGAACCAGAAAGCGGGCCGCACGGACTTCCTCAAGATCATCGACTTCGGCATCTCGAAGTACCAGCACGAAGACGCGAGCACGATGGGCATGACGGTGACGGGCGCCGTCATCGGCACGCCGTATTACCTCTCGCCCGAGCAGGCCCGCGGCCAGCGCGACATCGACCATCGGAGCGACCTCTACACGACCGGCGTGATCATGTACGAAGCGGTCAGCGGAACGTTGCCCGCCGCCGCGGAGAACTTCAACGAGCTCCTCTTCAAGATCGCGCTCGAGTCACCGCAGCCGCTTTCGGCCCTCGTGCCGCACGTCGATCGCGGTTTCTCCGCCATCGTCGAGCGTGCCCTGGAGCGCCAGCGCGAAGCTCGCTTTCAGTCCGCTCACGAGATGCGCCTCGCGCTGACCCGCTGGCTCGAGCAACAGACGGTGGACGCTCCGCTCTCCACCGTGATCCCCTCGCCTCCGGATCGCGCTTCCTGGGATCCCGGCAACACCGTGACGGCGTCGCACCAGCTCCCGACGTCCAGCAACTTCGGGGTCTCCACCGTGTCTGCGCTCCGACGCCGTTCCAAGGCGCGCATCGCGGTCTTCGCCGGAGCCGTCGGCATCGCCGCCATCGGCGCCGCCGTCTTTTTCTCGAGCACTCCCACCG
>CAYYWA010000471.1:2009-3880 GCA_964475255.1 uncultured Sorangium sp. | reverse complement strand
GCGCCATCAAGAGCGCCACGAGCCCGCCCTCGCTCGCCCCGGCACGCCCCGCCAACCCCCACATCACCGACAACGTCCCGCTCCTGCCCGAGCTCAGCCCGACGCAGCTCTACATGAGGCTCTTCACAGGCTTCATGCCGGGCGGTGACACCGACGCGAACCGCGAGCAGCTCCTGCGCGGGCTGCGCGCCAGAAAGAGCGTGCTCGACTACTCGCTCTCCCAGCTCGCGACGATCAAGACGCTCGCCCCCGCGGCCGAGGCGCCGAAAATCGACGCTCACGCCGAGGCGATCCGCAAGGTCGAGCAGCAAGTCTCCGAGCAGATCCTGGCCGGTGGCGACATGGGCGGGGCGTCCTGCGCCGTCCCTCCGGCGCCCGATCCGGCGCTCACCGGAAAGACCGGCTCGCGCAACGACTACGGCCGCCCCGAGACGAACGCCGCGGATGACACGCTCCACGAGCAGATCGGCAAGCTCCACGCGTCGATCCTGATCGCCGCGTTCCAGTGCGACATCATTCGCGTCGCCACCTTCCAGTGGTCGCCCGGCACGAACCACGTCTCGTTCAAGGGACAGTTTCCGGACGATCCGAACGCGATCTACATGCACCACCCGCTCAGCCATCGCATTCTCGACCGCGCGCACGTCTGGGATTCACCGCCGAGCTCCGGCGAGCTCCAGTCGATCGTCGAGTTTTTGAGCAACGTGCAAACCTGGTACAACCAGAAGACGGCCGACATCCTGGTGCAGATGAAGGAGGCCGTGGACGTGTTCGGGGGGAGCTTGCTCGACTACACCATCGTTCCGTACATCACCGAGGTCGCCGAGACGACGCATAGCTGGTCGCCGAAGCCCGCGATGATCTTCGGGGGCTCCAAGCTCGGCATGCGGGGCGGCCAATACCTCGACTTCGACGCGCGGCCGCGCCCGCACAACGATCTCTGGATGACCATCGCGCAGGCCTACCTCGGCACGTCCGATCCACTCCCCGAGTTCGACGAAGAGGTGTTCGTCAAACAGGGGGTCGCGCCGATCCCTGGGTGCTGGGAGCCCCCTTCGGGGTGATTTCGCCTCGCCGTTCGTCGTTCGTCGTCGTCGTCGCGAGCGGACTCAGCTTCGCGTGCGCGGGCGGGGCGCAAGCGCGTGGCGGCGGGAGCGGCGGTACTTTGAACGAGGGAATGACGCGAGCTGCACGACCTCGTCGTGTAGCGATGTGTGCCCAACCGCATCGCACGGCACGTGCCAGGCGGATGCGACTTCGGCTCAGCAGGGTGCACGCGCGCCGAAGCGGATGTCGCTTTTGTGATCACCGAGCACGCTCACGCGTCACTTAACCCTCACATGGCGGCCTAGCGAGCCACTCGATCGACTCGAGCTTGGCGGGTCGCGACACGCCGATTGCCCGGCGCGAGCTCCACCCATTCGAAAGGCAGACGCGATGAAGAGGAGAGCCCTCTGGTTCCTGAGCGGAGCGGACGCGATGGTCTTCCTGATCGTCCTTGCGGGGATCGGGTGCTCGGATGATTCCGTGAACGGTTTCGTTCCCGATGCTGGGAACACGGGTGGCACGAGCAGCGGCGGCGCGCTCTCCAGCGGGGGCACCCTCTCCTCGGGCGGCGTGGGCGGCAGCGCACCGGCCAATACGGGTGGCACGCTTTCCACGGGCGGCACGGGAGGCGGCGGCGCGCCCGCGAGCGGTGGCACTCCGTCCATTTCGGGCGGCGCGAGCGGCATGAGCGGAGGCGCGGCGATCGGCGGCGCCGCGGGCTCATCCAGCGACACCGGCGGCACGGCGGGAATGACCGGCGGCACAGCAGGGATGGCCGCAGGCACGACAGGCACGACCGGCGGCAAGGCGGGAATGACCGGCAG
>CAYYWA010000471.1:0-1999 GCA_964475255.1 uncultured Sorangium sp. | reverse complement strand
GAGGATCCGCGGGTTCGGGCTCCGACGGCGGCTCGGGTGGCGGGGTGACCCATCCTCCGCTCGATTGCGGCCCGCAGGGTTGGGCAGTCGAAGACAACGGCCCTCCTTCGAACCGCGTCAACTACGTGATCCTGGCCGACGGCTACACGGAAACGACCGTCGAGACCACCCTCAGAACGCACATCGAGCGGGCGCTCGAGCGGCGCTTCGAGCACGAGAGCGGAGAGCCGTACGGCCGCTACCGAAAGTTCGTGAACATCTGTGTGATGAAGTCCATCAGCGAGAGCGACGGAATCGGCAACGGACCCACCGCGTTCGACGGTGGGAACGGCGGCGATCGCCTCGCTGCCGTCAACCAGAACAAGGTAAACGACTACATCCGGGCCAACGTCCCCGCGTCCATAGAAGTCGACTGGAAGGCGGTCGTGTTGAACCAGAGCAAGTGGGAAAACACCGGCAGCATTCTCATGCTCTGGTCCGGCGCCCACGCCGACGCGCCCGGCGCGGCGCTGCACGAAGGGGGTCACGGCTTCCACCAGCTCGCGGACGAGTACGGCTCCAGCACCGGGTGCGGGCGCAACGAAGCGCAGAGCTGCAGCTCGAGCGGGCAGGCCTACCCCGAGGTGAACACGGCCGGCAACTGCATGACCACCGACGACAAGTGGAACCTGTGGCTCGGCACGACGCAGAAAGGACTGAAGACTCCAGACATGGGCGCCACCGGCGTTCAGGGCACGTGGCTCGGCAGTCGCTACGTCGGCACCGGCCAGTATCGGCCATCGTGCAACTCGATGATGAACAGCCTGTTCGGCAACAACGTCGATACGAGCTTCAACTCCGTCTCTCGCGAACAGATCGTCTTCAGCATCTGGCGAGCAGTCGTCCCCATCGATTCGACCGATCCGCCGGCGGGCGAGGTGGACGACCCGGGCACCCTGCGCGTCACCGTGATCGATCCCGCGGTGATCGACGTCGACTGGACCGTCAACGGCACGACGATGACGAACGCCGGCACCACGTTCTCCACGGCTTCCCTCCCCTCGGGAACCCACACCATCACGGCCAAGGCCTACGACAACGCCACGGAAGACCTCGTCCGCAATCGCTCCGGCATGTGCCCGTCCTCCGTGACCGGGCGCTACTGCCACGCCACGGCCTGGTCGCGATCCACGCAAACCGTCACCTGGACGGTGACGAAACCCTGATTTTGCCGAATGGACGAGAACGCGTCTCCGTCTCGGCCTCGCGTGAGCCCCGCCTGGATAGCGGCGATGCTCGCCGCCCCGGCCCTGCTCGTCATCTGGGCCTTGTTGCCCGAGGAGCGCGTACCCGAGCCACCCAGTGTTGCGTCGCCCGCCCTGGCGCCCGCGTCGCCTCGAGCCGTCGCTCCGCAACCCCAACACGCCTCGGCGGAGGCTCCAAGCGCCCGAACTGCCGCCGCGTTCCGACCTTCGGCGCAGACAGCGCGCGAGCGCGCCGTCAGCCAGCAAACCACGCCGGCATCGGCCGACGTCACTCCGGACGGACTGCGCATCGCCCCGGCGAACGACGGCGAGCCGCACGAGCCCGGCATGCTGCCTCACCCCATCACGCCCCAACACGAGCGCATCTTCCGCGAAAATGCCCTCGTCGCCAGCCTCAACGGCGCCATGGACGTGAAGGACGCAAAGGGCCTGCGCGCGCTGCTCGAGGCCTACCGTGAGGAGTACCCCGAAGACGCCCACGTGCTCCAGGACGGCTACGCGATCATCGCCGATTGCCTCGAAAACCCCGGCCCCAAAACCCGCGCCGTCGCCCAGCGCTACTACGACGAAGAGCTCGCCTCCGGCCTGCGCCGCTACATTCGCCGTCACTGCCTCGAGAACTAGGTTGCTCCCGCGTTGTGCGTCGGGGGGCGTCCGGTCGTGCTCGCCCTGGGCTGCTCCCACGTGGGGCGGCGCGGGTCGTCCGGTCGTGCTCGCCCTGGGCTGCTCCCACGTGGGGCGGCGCGGGTCGTCCG
>CAYYWA010000470.1:0-3895 GCA_964475255.1 uncultured Sorangium sp. | reverse complement strand
GCCTTCGCGCCCGTCGTGCTCGCGATAGCGCTGCTATCGCTGCGCGTGCCGAACGCGAATTCGTCTTCCAATCCGCTTCGGTCTCAGCCATCACCTCCGGCGTCAGCCCGAAATCTAGGCTGAGTGTGGACCACTCCCGAGAAAGCGGTGTTGGGGCGCTCCGAGCTGTGAAGGCCGTCGCGCGGGGCCCGCTGACCGCTCTGGCGGAGAGCGAGGGACGCGTCGGGCAGCCGACCAAGCGGGGAATTTCACTCTCTCGAGTCAGCCTCGAGTTCCGGTTGGTGCCGGAGGCCAGGAAGCCTGAATCGAGGCTCAGGCGGGTGTGACTCGAGGCCGACGATGGGAGGCGGAGCGCGGCCACGCGTCTCGTACCCATTGCCGGGCTGCTTCGGCTGCAAAGGAACTTTGGGGGACCAAGCGAAGGTGGGCGGCACAGCGCGGCTCTAACCGAGTGCCGGGGATCACGACTGTCGTGGTGCACGGCGAAACCGTTGCGGGAAGAGCAGAACATGAGCAAAAAACTGCCGATCAATCATCATCGAGTTCGGAAAACCGCGTTGCGCCTCGCCATCGCTCCGGGCGTCGCGCTGCTGGCCGGGTGTGCCTTCGGAGGCGAGGCGGGCGACCTTGGAGGAGAGGCGACCGCGAGTCAGTCCCAAGCGCTGATTGGCGGAAGCCCGGCTGCGCCCGACTACTTTCGATCGACAGTTGGCATTGGCGACGTGTGCACGGCTGCGAAGGTCGGCCCTCGTCTCTTTCTGACGGCTGCACACTGCGTTGCCGTGCCGCGGCCCATCCGCGGCCTGCCCGTCCCCCCCGACTTTCCCCCGCCCGACGGGATTGCCGAGGACTATTTGCCCGGCGAAAGCCTCCTGATCCACTGGGGCCTCGACGCCGACGATCCGGAGCAGGGCGAGTTCACGATCGTGCAGACCTCGATTCATCCGTCGTGGTGGGCCTGCCCGCTCTGTGAGCAGCCGTTCCTCTCGCAGGGAGGCGCGGCGGACATCGCGGTCATCGAAATCGCCGAGGACACGCCGCAAATCCCAGAAGCGAAGGTCGAGCTGGATCCCATCGCGGTCGGCACGCAGGTCGTCAAAGTCGGATGGGGATGCGAGGAAAGCATCAACGTCGATCCCTCGACGCTCGAGCTCGGTCGCTACAAAGCGGAGGACGCGTGGATCCTCCCCACCTCCGACATCCGGCATCACGACTCGCCGATCACGGACGAGCAAATCGCGACCATCGATGCCTCCTACTGGATCACGGCGGGACACGACCAGAACGAGAACTTTGCGAGCCTCTGCCTCGGAGACTCCGGCGGGCCGCTCTATCTGCCGGACGACAGTGATCCCCGCATCGTGGGCGTGAACGCGTGGTACACGTTCCGCGTGGTCACGGACGGGGTTTCGTGGACGGACTGGCACACGAAGACAGCGCTCGATTCTCTCCACGGCGTCGGACAATGGCTGATCGAGCTCGGCGTGAACACGTCGGGAGGGGAGGACACACCGTCGGAGTGCACGTGCCCGAGCGGCTGCGACGCGATTCAGCCGGCCAGCGTTCCCTTCATGTTCCAAGGCGTCGTCGACACTTGCTACTTCTTCGAAGACCTCGGCTACAGCGTCAACAGCCACAGCATGGTCCAAGTGAACCTGAACGGTCAGAACATCACCAACACCTGGATCGGGAACTGGTCCTATCCCGCCGAGCGCGACGGCGGTTACTACCTGTACCTGAAGGGACAAGTGCCCTGGTCGTGGGCTCAGGCGACGGACTGACGCGCCGTCTTCTTTCAATCGACGTTCGAGCGGCGAGGCCCGAGCTCGACTCTGAGCCTCGCCGACGGACGAGGGATCAGTCGCCCTTCGCAGCTTGTGCGCAGCGCTTCCGCAGCACCGTGCGCACGGGCAGGTAGCCGAGCGCCTCGTAGAAGCGACGGGCCTCGACGTTGAACGCGTAGACGTTCAGCTCGATGTAGGAGACGTCGCAGGACGCCGCCCAGCTCTCGATGCTCTGCACGAGTCGCCGGCCGATCCCGTGGCGTCGCCAGGCGGGATCGACGACGAGGCTGTCGAGGACCGCCCAGCGCGCCGCCGAGAACGCCGCGGACGCACGGGGCGCTCGCAGCACCGCGCAGGCGACGCCGACGATGCTTCCGACGTCGGCGACCAGGACCGTCGAGTGCTCGCTCTTCAGGAGCTCGGCCACGAAATCCACGGACGCGGGCTGACCCGGCGCGCCGCCGAACGCTCCGGGCACGCGCTGGCGATGCAGGGCGTCGAGCGCATCGAGGAGTCGGCGGATTGCCGAGGCGTCCTCCGGCCGTGCTTCGCGGATGACGGGCTCGGGCGGCATCGCGCACCACGGTAGCAGGTTCGGTTGCGCCGGCGGCCCCTCCGCTCGGCTCGTTTGCTCCCCGGTGGGGTTGCTAGCGCTCTTGCCGGGTCACTCGCCGAACCACGTATCGAGTCCGACGCTGGTGAGGCCGCGCTCGTCGAGCCAGTGCAACAGCGTCGGGAGCACGGGAATCGATGCCGGCGTGAAATCGTCGCGCTCGGCGGCGTCGTGGAGCAGCACGATGGCGCCGTCGGTGAGCCCGGGGCGCAACCGCGCGAGCACGTCCTCTGGACGGCTTCCGCGCAGACCGTCGTAGGCACGCGCGGACCAGCCGACGATCGTCATTCCGGCGCGACGCGCTCCGAACACGGTGAGCGGCGTCGTGTGCCCGAGCGGTGGGCGAAAGATCCGTGGGCGGACGCCGGTTGCTCTTTCGACGCTCGCGCGCGCCGCCTCGAGCTCCCGCCGGACACGCGTTGGATGGCGGAAGGAGTGCAGGCGATCATGGAAGTCGCCGTGCACGCCCAGGCTGTGACCCGCTTCGTGGATCTCGCGGACGACGTCCGGGTGCCGTCGCGCCTTGTCCCCGAGCACGAAGAACGTCGCGCGGTGGGCAGTGCCAGAAAGTGCCTCGAGCACCGCGCGCGTGGTCTCGGGGTGCGGGCCGTCGTCGAACGTGAGCGCCACCTGTCCGCGCCCCTGCGGCCCACGCGAGACGATCGAGCCGTACATCTCGAGGCTCGGAAAGAAGACCCCGGTCGTCGAGAGCGCGAACCAGCCGAAGAGGGTGCCGAGCTCCAGCCACCCCGGCGGGTGCCCGAGCGCCGTGCGCGCGAGGATCGTCGAGGCGCCGGCGCTCGACGCGACGAAGGCAGCGCGGGGGAGGACGGGCATCCTCGCCAGCATAGCTCGCGCGCCGCGCGCCGACGCGCGCCCAGCCCGATGCCGCGCAGCGCGGTCCCGTCGTCGTGGTCGGACGCGTCGCGAATCCGTCGGCGACAGTGACGCGCAATGGACTACACTCTCGGCTCTCGAGCCATGACCGACGGCCCCGACGACCAGAGCCGACAGCGCGAGGAGCTCGGCGACGAAGCCGGCGCTGCGAAAGCCGCTGCCGCCACCGAGGACCGCGGCAAGAAGCGGCGCCGGCGCCGGCAGAAGAGCGCCGAAGCGACGCAGGCTCCCGGGTTCGAGCGCCCGGCATTGACGGAGCAGGGATGGGAGCGCGCGACCTTTTTGCGCCGCTTCCCGAACGACCCCGAGCTCGAGAAGCTGATTCGAGCCTACGAGCTCGGCCGGTATGCGGAGCTCCGCGAGGCCGCGCCGCGTCTCATCGAGAGCAGCGCGGATCCGAAGGTGCGCCGCGCTGCCGAAGAGCTCTTGCGTCGCATCCAGCCGGACCCGCTGATCCGATTCTTCCTGGCGATGACGCTCGTGCTCGTGTTTGCGCTCGTGACGTACGCGTACTCGCGCTCACCCTGAGCCTAGATTTCGGGCTTCCTAGTCGGGGAAGGCCGATCCCTCGCGTCGTTCCGCCGCCTTCGCGCCCGTCGTG
>CAYYWA010000469.1:0-3899 GCA_964475255.1 uncultured Sorangium sp. | reverse complement strand
TTCGTCGAGAGCCATCGGGGACTCCGATCACGCGAGCTCGGCGAGCGCCTCGTCCTCGTGTCCGTTCGAGCGGGCGCGGAACATCGAGCTCGACGCCTCGTCGCGCGGAACGTAGTCGCGGATCTGGATTTCTCCGTTTACGGGGACGGCCTCGAGCTTGACGTTGATGGAGCCGTCTTGATTCACGAACGCAACGCCGATGCGGTTCCAGAAGTTCTTCCCGTTGCGAGACGTGATGACGTAGGCGATCTTCATACGTGCGGTATCCATGATCGTTTCTCCTTTGGTGGCGCGGTTCGTCCGCGCTCGTGGGAGGGCATTGCGAGGCGCGTGCCGCGCTGAATTCCCGAGAGAAGGCGCTCTTTCCGGCGCCTTCGCGGGCGGTGACGGGTGGCGCGCTGGCGGCGAGCGCCACTCGCCCTCGCGAGAGCGCTCTTCGCCACCCGAGCGTCGCCGCGCGCTCACCGTCGGCACACGACGGTTGCCTCGTTTTCGCCAAGGCGCGCCGCGCCCGTCGTCGGTGGGTCACGCGGCTCGGCGAGGCTCTTCGCATCGTGTCCCTTCAATGGCTGGCCGCCGAAAGCCCGGCGCTCGTCGCGCTGCTCGTCGTTGCGGCCCTCTCGCTCGCGCTCAGCCTGTCCTCGCACGTCGTGTGTCACTGCGTGCTCGCGCGCGCCGAACGACCCCGCCCCGGGCCTCTGCCGGGCATTTCCGTGCTCAAGCCGTTGCGCGGTGCGGACGCCGCGCTGCTCGACAATTTGCGCGCGTTCGCCCGGCTCGACTACCCGGAGTTCGAGCTCGTCTTCGGCGTGGAGGACCCACTCGACCCGGCGATCCCCCTGGTACGAAAGCTCGCCGACGAGTTCCCCCACGTGCCGATGCGGCTCTGCGTCGGCGGCAAGCAAGCGGGTCTGAATCCCAAGGTCAACAACCTCTCGAACCTGTCGCGGCTTGCTCGCTACGATCACTATCTCGTCTCCGACGCCGACGTGCGCCCGCGCCCCGGATACCTGCGCGCGCTCGCGGCGGAGCTCCGCGACGCGCGGGTGGGCCTCGTCCACAGCGTCTTTTTGGCCGCGCCCGCGGGGCGGCTCGGAGCCGTGCTGGAGGCCTACCAGGCCTCCTCGTTCGTGGCGCCGGCGGTGTGTTTGGCGAGCCTCGTCGGGCACCCCTGCGTGGTCGGCAAGAGCATGTTCTTCCGGGCCAAGGACATCGAGGCGCTCGGCGGGTTTCCGGCCTTCGAGAACGTGCTGGCGGAAGACTACCTGATCGGCCGCCGCTTCACGGAGGCAGGCAAGCGCGTCGTGCTCTCGCCGCACCTGCTCGTCACCGTGAGCCCCGAGCGTTCCGTGGGGTCGTTCTTCAATCGCCACCTGCGCTGGAGTCAGATGCGCCGCAGGCTTCGTCTCAGCGCCTTCGTTGCGGAGGTCTTCGCCAATCCGACTCCTTGGTTGCTCTCCGCGCTGCTCGCCGCCGTGCTGACCTTGCCCTGGGGTACGAGCACCGGGCTCCTCCTGGCCGCGCTGCTCGGGGGCCTCCTCGCGCGCTGTGCGAGCGACGCGCTGGTCCTCGCCCGTGCCGCGGGAATCGGCGTGGCGCTGTCGTGCGCTCCGCTCGTTCTCGCCAAAGACATGATGATCCTCGCCGCGTGGGCGCTCGGGCTCGTCTCGCAGCACGTCCACTGGAAGGGGCACGACATGGTCATCGGCGAGGGGACGCGCTTGTTTCCCAAGAAGCGTCGGGCGCGCCTGCTCGAGCCGGCCGCGGTTCGCAATCCGTGAGCGACGAGCCTTCTTCATCGGTGGCGCCCCGCCCGAACGGGGCTCGGAAAGGGGACGCGCCTGCTCCTCGAGACGGGGCGGGCGAAGCCGCGCGCGCCACCCGAGGGGCACACTCCGTGAGCGACGAGCACTCTTCGCCGGTGAGCGGGCGTCCCATCGTCGTCGCCATCGACATGGGCTACGGCCACCTCCGTCCCGCCCATGCGATCGCCGACCGCCTCGCGGTGCCCGTGTACGAGGTGGATCGACCGCCGCTCGCGCGCGCCGAGGATGCCGAAAAGTGGGCGTGGATCCGCAACTACTACGAGAGCGTGTCGCGGGCGTCGTCCTTGCCCGGCGTGGGGGGCGCCTTTCGCGTGCTCTTGAACTCCGCGACCGACATCGTCAGCTTCTATCCCGAGCGCGACTTGTCGAGACCCAACCTGGGAGCCTTCGTTCTCGAGCGGATGATCCGCAGAGGGCTCGGGAAGGATCTGGTCGAGCAGCTCGAGCGCGCCGACGCTCCACTGGTGACGACCTTCTACATGCCAGCGATCGCGGCCGATCGCCTGGGCTGGGATCGCGTGTTCTGTGTCGTCACCGACAGCGACATCAATCGCGTCTGGGCGCCCTACGAGCCGGCGAACAGCCGCATCACGTACCTCGTCCCCTCGCATCGCGCGCGGCGTCGGCTGCGCGCCTACGGAGTCCTGGCCGAGCGCATCGTCGTCACCGGGTTTCCGCTGCCTCACGAGCTGGTCGGTGGCACGAGCTCGGCGACGCTCAAGCACAACCTCGCACGACGTCTCGTGCGGCTCGATCCGACGGGCACTTTCCAGAACGACGAGCGCCACGGCATCGAGCTGTTCCTCGGAGAGCTGCCGCGCGACCAGGCCACCCATCCCGTCCGCCTCACGTTCGCGGTCGGCGGCGCGGGGGCGCAAGCCGGCCTCGCGCGCCAGTTCTTGCCGAGCCTGCGCGGGCTGATCCTCGACGGGCGCCTTCAGGTGACGCTCGTCGCTGGCGTTCGCCCCGAGGTCGCCGAGGACTTCGAGCGCGCCGTTGCGGAAGCGGGGCTGCAGCGAACGCTCGGAGCCGGCGGCGGCATCCGCATCCTCGTGCACGAACGCTTCGAAGACTACCTGAGGGACTTCAACGCCGAGCTCGCCGACACGGACATCCTGTGGACGAAGCCCAGTGAGATGACCTTCTACGCCGCGCTCGGGCTGCCGCTCGTGTTCTCGCCGCCCGTCGGCACGCACGAGCGCTACAATCGGCGCTGGGCCATCGAAGCCGGCGCTGGCCTCGAGCAACGCGAGCCGCGCTACGCCGCCGAGTGGCTAAAGGATTGGCTCAAAGACGGCACCCTCGCCGCCGCGGCGTGGGCCGGCTACACCCGTTTGCCCCAGTTCGGCCTCTACCGAATCCTCGACGCCCTGGGCCGGACTGGCGGCGTCTGAGTGTGCCCCGCGCGGTCCTCCACGCGTTCGCCTCGATGCCGACTGCGCCAAAACCCCCCACGCCTTCTTCAGGGGCAACTCCGAGTTGGGTCCGCGCTGATCGTCGGACCGCTGCTTCGACTCCGAGTTGGCGATCGCCATCCGGACTCGAGGCGGGTGCCAACTCGGAGTTGGCGGTTGCCATATGTTGCCCTATGCACGAGCCAACTCCGAGTTGCCTGTGGCCATATGTTGCCATATACCGATACCAACTTGGAGTTGGCAGTGGCCATATGTGACCCTATGCGGGGGTCAACTCGGAGTTGGCGGTTGCCATATGTTGCCCTATGCACGAGCCAACTCCGAGTTGCCTGTGGCCATATGTTGCCATATACCGATACCAACTTGGAGTTGGCAGTGGCCATATGTGACCCTATGCGGGGGTCAACTCGGAGTTGGCGGTTGCCATATGTGCCCTATGTACGAACCAACTCCGAGTTGCCCGTGGCCATACGTTGCCATATGTTCTTGCCAACTCCGAGTTGACCGGACCGAGATCGAGCGCTCCGAACGGAGGACGACGAGCAACTGAGGGTTGCCGCGGTGAGCGCGAAGTGCCCCCCCGGAGCACTCAGCCTTGGATTTCGAGCTGCGTCAGCCCCTAATCTAGAGCGACAAACGGTTAGGAACGCGCCGAGAT
>CAYYWA010000468.1:0-3910 GCA_964475255.1 uncultured Sorangium sp. | reverse complement strand
ATCCACACCATGCCCGCGAGCTCGTCGCGGCGAAAGCCTGCGGGCAGGCCGGAATACGCCGCACACCGGGCTCGGCTCCCGAGCGCGACGTCCGCCGAGCGCGGTGCCTTGCCGTTCGCCGAGCGCGCCGGAGCCGGCGCGGCGAGGGCGGCGACCACCGCGAGCGCGCCGAAGAGCCACGCGGGGCCCGTGCGGCGTATCGCGAGCGCGCTCGGCGTCATCTCTCCCTCCTCACTCACTGGTTCGCGAGGATCACGCCGTTCTCGGCGACGTAGCGATCCCACTCCGCCACGAGCGACGCGAACACCTCGGGCTCCTGCTCCGAGAGATCCACCTGCTCGGCGCCGTCGTTGCGCAGATCGTGGAGCGTCCACTGGCTGGTTCCGTACGGGGGGCCCAGCCACAAGAGCTTCCAGTGGTCGCGGCGAACCAGCCGGTGGCCGAACAGCTCGTCGACGAGCACCCAGTCGCGCCGCCTCGGACCGAGCAACTGATGGTCGATCGCCGAGAGCAAGGAGAGACCGGTGATCGGGTGCACCGTGCGATCGCCGTACGTCGTGCCCGGATCCTCGATGCCCGCGAGCTCGAGGAACGTCGGCGCCAGATCCATGATGTGGGTCACGCCCCGGAGCGGGAAGCGGCGCGTGCAGCTGCTCGGCAGCCGCGCGATGGCCGGAACGGCGACGCCCCCTTCCGTCGAGTACGTCTTCCAGAGGCGAAACGGCGTCGAGCTCACTTCCGCCCAGCGCGCGCCCAATCCGACGTACGAGCCGCGACGCCCGAGGTTCTCGAGGCTGTTGTTGGCGTTCGGGCGATCGCGCGGCTCGCCCTCGGCGCCATTGTCGGACTGGAAGAACACGAACGTGTTCTCGTACTCCCCCACCTCCTTCAGGTACGTGAACAAGCGACCGATGTTGTAGTCGAGGTTCTCCACCATCGCGGCGTAGATCTCCATGCGCCGCGCCTGCTCTTTTCGCTGATCCTCGCTGAGCTCCTCCCAAGTCGGCAGCTCCGGGCTCGACGGCAGAGGCGGCGCCGGGACGAAGCTCTTCGGCACGATCCCGAGGCGCTTCTGCGCGCGGATCCGGCACTCGCGAATCGCGTCATAGCCTGCGTCGTAGGCGCCTTTGTACCGGTCGATGAACTCTTCCGTCACCTGCAGCGGCCAATGCGGCGACGTGTACGCCGCGAAGGCGAAGAAGGGACGCCCATCCGCGCGATTGGCTTCGATGTACTCGATCAGTTTGTCCGTATAGAAATCCGTGGAGTAGAAGTCCTCCGGCGGGAGCACGTACTCACCGTTCTCGCGATACTCCCGTTGTTGCGGGATCGTCGGCGGGTCCGCCGTCTCGCGGAAATGCGTCGAGACGCCGGGGAGCAGCACGTACGAGGACTCGAAGCCGCGAGCCGCGGGGCTTTGCTCGGCTTGTGACCCCAAGTGCCATTTCCCGGCCATGTACGTGTGATAGCCGCCATCGCGGAGGATCTCGGCGATGGAGAGCGCGCTATCGTTCAGGTACCCCTCGTAGCCGGGCTGCCCGCGCTGCTCCGGCGAAGGGAAGCCCTGGGTGCCGAGCCCCACGAGGTGGTGATTGGTCCCCGAGAACAACATGGCACGCGAGGGCGCGCACGCGGCCGCCGAGTAGTGATCGATGAGGATGCGGCCCTCTTGGGCAAGCGCGTTCAGGTTCGGAGTTTTGATCTCGCCGCCGAAGGCGCCGATGTCCGAGTAGCCGAGATCGTCCGCGATGATGAGGAGGATGTTGGGGCGGGTGTCCGCGGCCTCCGTGGCCACCTCGACGGCGAGCGCGGTGCTCCCGACCCGTCGCTCCGCGCCCACGCCCGGTGCGCCTTCCGAGCCACCGGTCGTTTTCGTGCTCGGATTGCCACATCCGGCCACGCAGAGGCCGAGTGCCGCCGCAACATACGTCGCGCGTTTCGCCCTGAGTGCTCCGCGCAGTGCCCACCTCGTGTCGGTCCCGGCTTCCATCATCGCTCCGCCTCCAGGTCGAAGACGCTCGCCCCAGCTTGCCCTCGGCTCCGTGCATCGATCGCGGTCGAGCGTGCGAGCAATCGAGACACGTCCTTCCACTCCCCCCAATACCGCGAAGCTCACCCCGTTGGAATAGTCAAATGTGCGACTTTCGATTTCACACCGGTGATCGAGAATCGATGCCGCTGTGAGATCCCCCATCGAGCGGGCCATGCGCTCGGGTCGCGCGTCGGTCGCGTTAGCCCGAGAGGTTCAGAAGCGTGCCATCGCTGGAGCCGTCGATTCCGACGCGCACCGGTTGTTGGTACGGATTCAAGCTCGGGTCGTCTCGCCAAATTCGCGCCAGGGACCCTCCGGCGTCAGCCCGAAATCTAGACTCAGGGCTCGCATCGGCCGTTGGGCCGCGCTCTGTTTCCTCGAGCTTCTGGCTGATGCCGCGGGCGGGGCGGGGCGGATCGAGACCGAAACCGATTCCCCGAGGCGTCCGCCGCGTGCAGCGACGGTGGCGCTCTCGTGAACCGGACCGGCGTGGCCGTCCCCGACTCGGAGTCGCGAAATCTAGGCTAGGGCTCGGGTTGGCGGCACAGTAGGGGCCCTCGTCGATGTCGTGGCGTAGTGTGCTGCTCCTGCCGACCCTCATTCGCAATGGCCTCAAGGCCCCGCACGATGAGCGCGTCGCCTGGGATCGGTACTGGCGCGGTGTGCAGCGCACCGGTGCAGGGGGCGACGTGCTCTGGGACGGAGCGAGCGCCCGTGAGCTCGAGTGGGTGCTCGAGACCGCGCGTCGTTGCTTCGACCGGAGCCTTCCGCTGCTCGACCTCGGCTGCGGCAACGGCCGCTACACGCGCGCGCTCGCGGAGCTGGCGCCGTCGGCGCTCGGCATCGACGTCTCGGAGAGCGCGATTGCGCACGCGCAGCGCGAGTCGAACGGAAACGCGCGCGTCTCGTTCCGCGCGCTCGACGTCACCGCGCCCGGGCTGGGGGCGGCGCTCGCGAGCGAGCTCGGTGCCGCCAACGTGTTCGTACGCGGCGTGCTGCACGTGCTCGACGAGGCGCGCCGCCGTTCGCTCGCCGACAACGTCCGCGCCCTGCTCGGTGAGCGGGGCACGGTGCTGCTCGTGGAATCGGTCTTCCACGGCAGCAAGCTCGACTACATCGAGTTCTTGGGGGCTTACGGCACGCACATCCCGGCGCCGCTGCGCCGCCTGATCGAGGCCGGCTTGAGTCCCCCCTCGCAGTTCGGGGCGCCCGAGCTGGATCGGTTCTTTCCCGCATCGCGCTTCGAGCGCGTCGAGAGCGGCCCCGCGGTGCTCGACGCGGTGGCAACGCGCGCGAACGAGCCGCTCACCGCGATCCCCGGGTTCTACGCGGTGCTGCGCCCCCGCTGAGCGCTCGATGGGCGCAGGGTTGGGGGCAACGGGATCGACGCGCTGCGCGGTGGCAGTGCAGAAATCTTCGCCCGCCAGCGTTCGAGGGGTGAGATCGCGCCCCGAAATCGAGGCTGAGGGCGTCGTTTTGCCGAAAACCGGTGAAATCTGAAATGCCGCGCGCGACTTCCGGGAATGATGGGTGCCACTGTCGGGCCCCGCTTTCTCGCCCGCCCACTGGGCGGCCTTGGTAGAGGTCGGGGCTCGGTCCTCACCATTCTTTTCCGTTGAATCATGATCACGACTCCCCCGAATCCTGGTCGGCCGCGCGGTTGGAGCTCCCGAGTGACTCTCGGAGTGGGCCCTGTCATCGCTTGTCTCTCGATCCTGCTCGCCTTGGCGTGCTCCGGGGGCTCGTCCCCTGGAGGCGGCGGCTCGGGCGGCTCCCCAGCGGCCGTTGGCGGTGCGAGCGGAGGGCCCGCGGCCTCCGGCGGCGCCGCTCCATCGGGCGGCGCGGGCGCGAGCAGCGGCGGCACGTCCGGTGGAACGG
>CAYYWA010000467.1:0-3916 GCA_964475255.1 uncultured Sorangium sp. | reverse complement strand
GAGACGCGCTGCGATCGCGGCCTCGCGCCGAAACCGAGCGAGCACGTCCGCGCGCCCGAGGAGCTCCGTGCGCAGGATCTTGATCGCGACGTTGCGTTCGACGACGAGCTGGCGCGCGCGGTAAACGTGCGCCATCGCGCCGGAGCCGATCAGCGCGTCGAGCCGGAACTGCCCGTCGAGCACGAGCCCCGCATACGGGCCGCGCGCGCCGGAAGCCTCGGCAGGCATCGAGCTCACGGTAGCATTGTGCCCTGGGCACACCGCGGAGGACGAGGATTCGTGTGCTCGGGCGCGAGAGCGTGCCCGCGCTCCATTCCGGAGACCTACATGGAACGGACCTTGCAGTTCCGCTGCGACGCGATGCCGTCCGTTCGCGGTCCAAAGGGTCGCCGCGTTCCATCGGTTCGCACCCTGAAGTCTTGTATAAGAGCGCGTCGTCATGAAGCGGCTCTTTCGGCTTCGCGGTGTGCTGGTCGCAACGGCTCTCCTCGCGGTCTTTGGCTGCGACCAGCAGGAGCCGCCCGCGGACATCCGAATCGAGCTCCCTGCTCAGGTGCTGTCTCGGGATCCCGTTCGGGCGGCCGTGTGGCTTCGGGACCGAGCCGGGCGCAAACAGCTCGGCACCGACGACTACGACTTCGCGGTGGCGCCGGAGACGCTCGCTCGCATCGATCGCCGCGGCAACCTCACTTGCGAGCGCTCGGGAGACGGGCAGGTCGAGGTGACGATCGCGGGGGTGCGCGGGAGCGCTCCGCTCGCCTGCCGGCTCGTCGAGCGGATCGAGGCACGCGACGCGGGGCGCGTCGAGCTTCGGGCTGGGCCGTTCTCACCGGCGCTTCGCGTGCTCGGCAAGGGCGGCGTGGAGCTCGAAGGCGTCGAGCCGACGTTGAGCTCGAAGAACTCCGGAGTGCTCTTCCCGCGTGACAACCGTCTGGTGCCCAAGAGCGTGGGCAGCGCGCTGGTGCTGGCGCGTGCGGGGCAGGCCACGGCCGAGTTCAAGGTCGATGTCGTGCGGCGTGTGACCTCCGAGGTGTTGCCCATCGACGGCGACAAACGGCTGCACGTCTCGCTCGAGCCGGGAAAATACGAGCTGACGGTGAAGCTTCCCGTCGAAAAACGCCTGCGCATCGAGTGGCGGGGCGCCCCGTACTGCGACTACTCGGGCACGGCCCTCGAGCACGTGAGCACGTGTGTGCTGCGGACCAAGGGCGGCGTCGCGTTCGACAACCCTGCGGCGCTGACCAGCGAGACGGGGGCCTCGACCGAGGGCGTCACCCTGCTCGAGGTGCCGTGACGGCCGGGAAACCGAGGTCTCAGGCCGCGGCGCTTGCGAAACGCGCCCCGGCATATAGGCTGCGGCCCCTCCCATGACCGAGCCCACGCCCAAAGCCGACGCGGCCCAGCCATCCGACGGGTCGGACGCCGGTACGGTCGCACCGGAGGCGGCGGCGAATGGGAGCTACCGGGTCCAACTCCCGGTCTTCGAGGGCCCGCTCGACCTTTTGCTGCACCTCATCGAGGAGCACGAGCTCGACATCCGGGACATCCCGATTGCGTTCGTCGCGCAAAAATACGTCGAGTACATCACGTTGATGCAGGAGCTGAACATCGACCTCGCGAGCGAGTACCTCGTGATGGCGGCGACGCTCGCGCACATCAAATCGAAGATGCTCCTGCCGACGCCGCCGCAGGACCAGGAAGAGGGCGACGAGGCCGAGGTAGACCCCCGGGCCGAGCTCGTGCGGCGCCTCCTCGAGTACCAAAAGTACAAGCACGCCGCCGAGCAGCTCGCCGACCAGCCCCTGCTCGGCCGAGACGTTTTCGGGCGCGGCATTTCGGCGCCGGAGGCGGAGGGGCCCGCGCCGTTCGCCGGCCGCAGCCTGTTCAAGCTGCTCGATGCTTTCCAGGGAGTGCTCCGCCGCGCGGCGGTGGTCGTCGATCATCAGATCGATGTCGAGCGCTTCTCGATCACGGATCGCATCAACGAAATTTCGGAGCTCCTGCGCGTCCGCCCCAAGGTCGTCTTCGAGGATCTTTTCCAGGGGGACCGCAGCCGTATCGAGCTGATCATCACCTTCTTGGCCCTGCTCGAGATGACGCGGCTCCGCCTGACGCGCCTCTTTCAGGAAGGGCCCTACGAGACCATCTACGTGGAGCTCTCGGTCACGGATCCCGAGGGAGGCCCGGAAGCCCTCGACGAGTCGGAGTTTTCGGGATCGGACGAGGAGCCCTCGCCGAACGCGGATGAGAGCGGGGCAGACGAGGCGGAGCCCGACACCGAGCGGGAGGCCTTCGAAGAATCGTTCGATACTCCCGAGGGACGCCTCGACGCGGAGCTGACCGAATCGGACTCGCAGGACGACGACGCGATCGACTTCGACACGGAGCGCTGAGATGAAAGGCACCAAGCGAACGAGCGGTCGAGCGCGGCCGAAGACGCCGTTGCGCCCGGCGCGTTCGGCCAAGCGATCGGAGCGCGCTGCTCCCGACGCAAACGGCGAAGACCACGCGTCGAGGGTCGAGTCCGCTCCGCCGGAGCCTTTTTCCGAGACCGACACCTCCGAGCTGGTGTCGTCCGAGTCGAGTGAGGAGGCCGACACCGAGGCGGAGTCCGCGGCCGAAGGCGAAGCCGCCTCGATGGGGGACGTGGACGCGGTCGAAGCGGACGCAGTCGAAGCGGATGCGGTCGAGGCGGACGCGGTCGAGGCGGACGACGGAGAAAGCGATGTCGCGGAGCGCTCCGAGGCTTCGGAAGACGGCGAGCTGGCCGCGTCGCGGGTCGAGGTGCTCCTGGACGAGGAGGGTGCCGAGGACGGTGAGGAGGTTTCTGAAGAGGGCGAAGCGGTCGCCGAGGACGGCGAGGAGGTCGCCGGAGAGGGCGAAGCGGTCGCCGAGGACGGCGAGGAGGTCGCCGAAGAGGGTGAAGAGGTTGCTGCCGAGGCTTCAGAGCTTGCCGCTTCGCTCGAAGCGCTGACGGGGGAGGGCGCGCCCGAAGCAGGACAGCCCGAAGCGGATTCCGACGAGGACACCGGGGCGTACCTGAAGGGTTTGATCGAGGCGCTGATTTTCGTCTCGGACCGCCCGCTGGAGCTCAAGGACGTGGCGCGGGCCGCGCGCATCGATCGAAAGCGCGCTCAGGAGCTCTTGCTCGAGCTGCAGGCGGAGACGGAGACTCGCGGCATTCGACTCGAGGAGCTCGCGGGCGGCTGGGTGTTTCGTTCGAGTCCGCGCTACGCCGCGCAAGTTCGTCACTTCTTGCAGCAGCGCCCCGTGCGCTTGTCGCGTGCGCAGCTCGAAACGCTGGCGATCATCGCCTATCGCCAGCCCGTCACGCGTCCGGAGGTCGACGAGATCCGCGGGGTCGATTCAGGGCCCGTGCTCAAGGGCCTGCTCGAGCGCGATCTCATTCGCATCATCGGGAAGAAGGACGAGCCCGGGCGGCCCATGCTGTACGGGACGACCAACACCTTTCTCGAGGCCTTCAGCCTGAAGAGCCTGCGCGACCTTCCGACGCTCCGCGAATACACGGAGCTCACCGAGGAATCGCGCCAGGTCTTCGAGAGTGAGACCGGAGAAGCCGCCCCCGAAGGGCCGCTCGTTCCATCGGAGCCTCCCGCCGAAGCGGCGACGCCGGAGCCCGGCGAAGCGTCCACGGTGGCCGTGGTGCCTGCCGAGGAGACGGGTGAGGCGACCGAGGAGGAAGGCGCGGAGCTCGCTCAAGGGGCAGAGCCCCCCGAGAGCTCGGACGACGTCGAGGACCGGGAGTCCGGGGACGACGAATCCGAGGACGAGGACGACGACGAGTCAGACGACGAGGACGAGTCCGACGAGGACGACGAAGACGAGTCTGACGATTCCGACGACGATTCCGACGACGAGGACGACGAGTCAGACGCCGACGAGGACGAGTCCGACG
>CAYYWA010000466.1:0-3933 GCA_964475255.1 uncultured Sorangium sp. | reverse complement strand
GTTCGGCGTCCGCGTGCTGTTCGGCGTCCGCGTGCTGTTCGGCGTCCGCGTGCTGTTCGGCGTCCGCGTGCTGCGCAGCGCGGGCAAGGTGCCGCTCGAGTCGGTGCGGCGCGCTCCGCTCGCGCGGCCCGGCGTGACCGTGCGCGTGCGGTAGACCGCGCCGTCGACGACGATCTCGACGCCGAGGGAGCGGCAGCGCCGCGCGAGCCGATCCAGATCGACACCGGGCGCGATCAAGAGCCCACCGGGAGGCGACGGATCGATGAACAGGTCGCCTGTCTGCCGGCGCGTGGAGAGCAGCTCCCGCACCTCGGGATCATCGACCCAGAGAAAGCCCAGCGTCGCCACGAACTCGCCGCGGCCAATGACGGCGCTCGCCTGCGTGAGGATGCGAGAAATGGGATCGGGCAAGGGCGCGAGCTGCTCGAGGCGCGCGCGGATCACGTCCGCCTCGAACCCGGCGCTCAACGCGTGCGACACGGCTTGCTGCGTGATGTGCAGATCGAGCGCTCCCGAGACGCCACCAATCTCGACGAACGGCGCGATGGCCACGACCGAGCCGACCTTCGCTCCGCGCCCGACGCGGATCGCTTGGTTGTCGAGGAAGCGGCTCGGCTCGGCGCCGCGGCGGGACTCGGGAGCATCCGCGAGGTAGGCCCGACCCCGCGGCGTGATGCGCAAGGTCGGGCCAATCGCGCCGGGCTCGCCGCCCTCGGCGTCACCGAGATCGACCATGCCCAGCGCATGCAAGCTCTCGAGCGCGATGCGCCGCGCGAGCTCCACCGGATCCACGCTCTCGAAGCCGCCGCGCTGAGCCCAGCGCTCGAGCAACCGCCCGACACCGGGCGTGCGCGCGTCCGAGCGCACGTACGCGGCCACCGCCTCCCACGGCGCCCAGCGCCCGTCGCTCAGCTCCTGCAACGCCTCGAGCACGAGCTCGCGAACCACGCCCACGGCGCTCGGTTCCCGAGCTTCCGGGGGCGCGCGCAGCACTTCTGGATCGGGCCGCGCCTCGTCCCACACGCCGCCCCGGCGCCACGCCTCGAACAGGGCGCGCCCGAGATCCTGCACGTCGAGAGAGCCGGGCGGCGAGGCCAAGCCCACCGCCGAGGGATCCCAGAGACCAATCGCGCGGCTCAGCGCGGCGATGAAGCCGACCGTCTCCGCGTCGCGCCCGAAGCGCGTCGCGAATTTCGCGACGAGCGACCGCGGCGTGCCGATCCCGGGGCGCACCTCGACGGACGGGTCGCGCACGGCGAGCGCCATCGCGAGCGCCAGCGGCGATGGATCGTCGACGAAGCGCGCCCGGCGCGGCGCGTGATCCTCCCCCAGCACGAACGAGCGAATCTCGTGGCGCTGCGCCTCCCGTTCGGCGCGGCGCTCGGCGCCCACGATCGCCGATACCTCGGTCGGGATCACGTGCCGGTTCGGGTGCACGGGGATCAAGAGCCCCCGGCGCTCGAGCGCGAACCCGACCCCGCGCCGTGACGGCGTCGCGCCGGTCGCGCCGCGCAGGCGCATCGGCTCCCGCTCGAGATCGAGCAGCTCTTCGGTGTCGACCTCGCCGCCGACGTTGTCGATGGCGAGGAGCAGCTTTCGCTCGAGCGGCGCGAGCTCCTCGATCTCTCTCGCGAGCCGCTCCGGATCGCTCAACACCTCCCAGGCGGGCTCGAGGCACAGCGCGACCGGCGGTGTCGCAGGGCGCCCGAGATAGTGGGCGGCGATGCTGCCCGCGACGTCCTGCGAGAGCTGGTTCAGGAGCGCGCGCATCCCGCGCGGATCCTCGCCCTCCCACGGCCGGAGCACGAGCAGGTGGGCGCTCGGAATGAGGAGCTCGACACCATCGCCGCTGCCGCGCACGAAGACGACACCTCGCGCCACGAGCGGCTCGACCGCGGCCGGCAACGAGCGGGCCTGGAGCACGCCTCCGCGCTCCGCGACGCGATAGAGGAGCTCGCGCGTGGGCCCTGGCAAGAGGCCCGGATCGCGCAGCTCCGGAAGTTGGACGAGGGCGCGCGCCACCTGGGACGGAACGTCGATGCGCTTGGCCTCGTCGATGCGGATCCGCAAGCGGGCGACCAGCGACTCGAGCTCGCGCTCGGGCAATTGCCGCAACACGTCGACGAGGCGGATGGGCTCCCTGCGGTCGGTGCGAGGCATGGACATGGCTTCGTTTTCTCAGAGCTCGGTCGTAACGGTCCGGGGCGCCCAGAAGGCAGCGCCTCGGTTACGGTTCGCCCGTCCGTTCCCGACGCTGAAGCGGACCGTAAGCGTCAAGCCATAAGGGGGATCCTGCCTACTCAAGCCCGGATCCGCCGGGAGCGCAAGAGCCGGAGCGAGCGCGTCTGGGCTCGCCGTCCGGCACGGAACCGCGTTCATCTCCGGCACGACGGCTTCCGTGTCCCGCGCTGGGACGGGGTGTAGACTCCGCGGGGCGTATGATCCTTCGCGACCCGGTGCACGGTCTCGTCTCCTTCGAATCCGCCGAGGAGGCAATAATTCCAGCGCTCCTCGAAGCTCAGGAGCTCCAGCGCCTGCGCCGGATTCGGCAGATGGGCCTCGCCTCGCTCGCGTATCCCGGGGCGGATCACACGCGCTTTTCGCACGCGCTCGGGGCGGCCCACGTGATGACCCGCCTGCTCCGCCGCCTGCGCGCCATCCACGACGAGCTCCCCCCCGAGCAGCGGGTCACGCCCGAGCTCGCGCGCGAAGCCCTCGCTGCGGCGCTCTTGCACGACCTCGGTCACGGTCCCTTCTCGCACCTCTTCGAAGAGGCGCTCCCGGAGACGCGGCGCCACGAGGAATGGACGCTGCGGCTCGTGCTCGACTCGGCGACCGAGGTGCATCGCATCCTCGCGCGCTTCGACTCCGCGCTCCCGGAGCGCGTCGTCGATCTCGTGCGCGGCCGGCATCCCATCACCTTTCTCTCGCGCGCGGTGAGCGGCACGTTCGACGTAGACCGTTGCGACTACCTCTTGCGCGATGCTCATTTCACCGGGGTCGGCTACGGCAAGTTCGATCTCGACTGGCTGCTCCGCAGCCTTCGGCTCGGCGTCGCCGAGAACCCGCGCGTCGCCCCGGCGCTCGCGATCGACGGGGCCAAGGGCATCCAAGCGATCGAGTCGTTCCTGCTCGCGCGCCTGTTCATGTTCCAGCAGGTCTACTTCCACAAGACCGAACGCGCGAGCGAATGGATGCTCCGCCGGCTGTTCATACGCTTGCGCGAGCGCTTGCTCGACGGAGGGCCCCTCGCCGGTGTGCCGAAGGGCGTCTCGGACATCGCCCGCACAGGCGATACGGATCTCGCGTCGTACCTCGCGCTCGACGACGCGGTGCTCTGGGTCACGCTCGGGCGGCTCCGGGAGGATCCCGATCCCGTGCTCTCCGATCTGGCGCGGCGGCTCTACTCGCGCATGCTGTTCAAGACGTACGAGCTCTTCGGCGAGCAGATGGCGCCGGAGGCGCGCTCCCGCGCGCTCGAGACGGCGCGCGACGTCGCGCGCGCGCATGGACTCGATCCGCAGGTGTTCGTCGGGCTCGACCTCGCACGGACCGTGGCCTTCGACGACTCGGAGGACCCGCTCACGGTGATGTTTCCCGGGGGGACCGCGCGGCGCCTCACGGACGTTTCTTTCTTGATTGGGCGCCTCGCCGGCCAGAGCGTCGAGCGGGTTCGCCTCGTATTCGCTCCGGAGCTCCGCGACGACATCCGGCGCGCGCTCGCCACCTTTCGATGAGCCGCATGCAGCGCTCGACCCTGGCCCGGCGAGCGTGGCCTCGCTCCGTGACCAGTGCCGCCCTTGGGCTCGCCTTCCTGTTGGGCGCGCAAGCGGTGTTCGCGGACTCGGAGAGGCGCAGCGCGCGACCGCTCCGCGGCGAGATCGGGCCGCGCGATGCCCCGGCCCACGACGGCGTGTACGGCCGGTTCCAGGG
>CAYYWA010000465.1:3661-3939 GCA_964475255.1 uncultured Sorangium sp. | reverse complement strand
CCCTCGCAGCCCGCGAGGACGGCGGGGTCGACGCGCAGGTCGAGCAGGGCGTCGTGCTCGGCACGCATGGAGCCCACGCCCCTGCGCTCGAGGAGTGCCCCGAGATCTCCCGCGGCGTCGACGGTGATGGACAAAGGGCGCGCCGTGGCCGGGTGCAGCCCGGTAGCAACCGCGGCTCGCAAATTGTCGACGGGGAGCGCGCCGAGGGCCCCGGACAGGAGGACGTAGGCGAGCGGCCCCGCGGCGTCACCGTCGCGCTCGATGAAGACGCGCTGAAT
>CAYYWA010000465.1:0-3651 GCA_964475255.1 uncultured Sorangium sp. | reverse complement strand
GTGCGGGCTCGGCGCGCACAGCGCCGGGTTGCCGAGCGTTCGCCCCGAAAGCGCGAGTGGGATCGCGGCCTCGTGGGGAGCGAGATCGTGTCGCACGATCGAAACGCGCAGGCGATCCATCACGTCCTTCCGCTGGCGAAGCGGCATGGCGAACGGACCGAAGTGGACGAGCTGTCCCACGGCGTCTTCGGCAAACGGCTCCGTGAGATCTCCCGAGTGCCCGCACGCTTCGAACGCCGACGCCAGCTCGGGCGTGTCGCCGTACAGGTGGAAGTGGGTTCGATCTTCCTTGCCGTGATCGAGCACGCAGTAAAACGACTCGTACTGGCTCACTCCGCCGCACAAGAAGATCTCGAGTACGTTTTGGACCCGCAGATCTTCCGGGACGGCCGGTGAACGCGAGCTCGGTTCGGCTCCAAACGAAATTCTGCGCTCCCCAAGGAAGGCACCCAGACCCACGCCGAGGGAGAGCGCACCGAGCTTTCGAAGGAGGGTACGACGATGCATGCAACGGGGAGAGACGGTGAGCCTCTCCCTCGAGCTGTGGCCGCCGTCGCCGAATCCGTGATCGCTTTATGGATCGTGCAAGCTGCAGCCCTCCGCGAGCACCCATCGGCAGACGAGGTCCGAATCGGGCGCACAGGACCAGGGATCGATGGTGTCGGCCGAGCATGCGACCTCGCCCGCTGGCAGGGGGCCGCAGTCTCTCACGTCGCAGCCGCTCGGGTCGCGACACCGTTGTTGCCAGGAGCAGCCGCCGCTTGCGTCGGGCTCGCAAACGAACGTGCCCATCGTGTCGCTGGGGCACATCGTGGCGGTCGGCGCGGCTCCACACTGGGCCGGCTCGCAGGCTCGGGCAGGCGGACAGTGCGCTTGCCAGGCGCACACGCCGCCGTTCATCGCATCGAGCCGGCAAGAAAACGTCTCGAGGTCGCCGCTCGGGCACATGCCCGGCTGAGCGGGGGCGGGCCCACAGGCTCGTTCGGGGCAATCGTCCCAGCCGAGCGAATACGGCCCCGTCTCGCAGCTCAGGATGAGCGCGGACGCCGGGAAAACGAGCCAGGACCCCGCAAGATGGCGCCAGGCGTGCACCTTCGAGAGCACCTGCCTACTGCGCACCGGCCTCCTCGCGGCAGCTCTCACGGACGCGCTCCGCGAGCGGCGAATCGGGGTGGTGCGCCAAGAACCGTCGCGCGAGCCTCCGCCCCTCGGTTGCGCGTCCCGCGGCGCACAGCGCAAAGACGCGAGCCGCGGCCCGCTCCGGTGCGAGCGCCCCTCCTTGCCAGGCGCGCTCCTCCGCATCGAGAAGCGAGAGGGCTCGTTCCGGCATCCCGTCGCGCAGCGCGCGCTGGATGTTCGCCAGGGCAGCCGCTTCGGCCTCGAGCGTGCGCTCCTTCCGTGGTGGCGTCTTGCTCGGCGCGACGGGTCTCGCGGGTTCCGGAGGATTTTCGACGTGAGCCTTTGGGGGAATCGGTTCGTCGATCGGCGCGTGCACCACCGGGACGGGGCGGGGAGCCGCACTGGGCGCCGAAGGCGCGACGTCTCGCGGGCCCGGCTCGTCGAGGTGCACACCCACCGCGAGCGCGCTGGCGCTGCCGAGGCCCACGAACAAAGCGAGCCCTTTGTAGAACGACGTTCCCTTCGCGATCGCGGCCGCGGGCGCGAGCGACGTCGTCCCGCTGGTGCCCGCGGCCAGCGACCCCGCATTGCTGGCAGCGTTGTCTACGACGAGCGCAGCGGTCGTTCCGAGAGCGACCCCGGTCTTGGCCGCCAACGCTTTCAGAACCGCGCGACGATCTTCGTCCGTCGGGTCTTCGCCCTGCCGAGCGGCTTCGCAAAGGGCATCGAGCTCGAGGATCTCGTTCATGGAAGCTTCCGCCCGTCTGCAGCTCGAGCAGCCAGCGCGGCGCGCAACTCGAGGCGCGCCGCCCGCACGCGAGAGTAGACCGTATTGAGGTTGACGCCGAGCGCCTGCGCGATTTCCGGAGCGGTCATTCCCTCCAAATCGGAAAGGATGAAGGCCTCACGCTTTTCGTCGTCGAGCCGATCCAAGAGCTCGAGCAGGAGGCGCAGGGCCTCACGGTCCTCCGCCCGGTGTTGAGGGCTGAAACTCTCGCGATCCACGACCTGGTAGGCATCCTCCGTGACACCGAGGTCTCTTCGCTTGCGGGTGCGGCGGTGCTGACGCGCTACTCGGGCCACGATCGAGTAGAGCCAGGACCGCAACGGAGCGCGCCCCTCGAACTCAGGGAGGCGGCGCAAGACCACCAAGAACACATCCTGCGTTGCGTCACGGAGCCCGGCTTCCGGCACGCCGAGCCGGCGCAGATTTCTCCAGACGAAAGCAAATTCAGCCTCGTAGACGACCTCGAATGGCGGGGCAGGAGATGCGGTCGCCGGGACGTCAGGGACCACGTGAGGAGATGGGTCGAGAGTCGTTGCGCTTGCCATTGGGCATGCTCAAGGGGACGACGCCGCGACCAGCAGAACCTGCCCACAAGATACAGTGGCCGGCCCCGCCGTTTCCGTGATCACTGCCATCCGATTCCCAGCTCGAGGCGAGCGGACGCGGCGGCGGGACGGTGCACCGTGCCCCATTGATCGAGGACGAACTCCGGCCGGAGCGCCGGTACGGCGAGGGAAGCACCCAGCTCGAGCCGAAATGACCGTGCGGAAATCAGCCGTTGGATGAGGCTGGCGGTCGGTGCGAGCCAGAACGCGTGCTCGGTCGCCGGATGATCGATCCCGAAGCCCTCGCCCGTGAGGCGCCCCGCCTCGATCCCGAAACAGGTGGTCAGGGACGCATCCGTCAAAGGGGCGGCGCAGCCCGCGACCTGCCCCGAGAACCAGTACAGGTCGGCACCCCGACTGGGTGAGGCTTCGAGCCGCGTGGAGCGGGGCAACAGGCCGAGCAGCGCCAGCTCGCAGGACACGCGACGGGAGCCAACCCGGACCCGAACGGCGACACCGGCCGAGGGTCCCGGTAGTGTCCCGACGTCTCCCAAGACACGCAGGGAGCCGCGGACGAGGAGCGACGGCGGCACCGTCGGTGCGTGAGGCCCGTTTGGGGGCGCCTCGAGGCTCGGCCCGACGCGACGGCGTGACGATGCGCCGGCAGGGGGCGACGCCGGTCGAGGGGGGGATTGGGGGACGGGAGCCTCGCTCTCTCCATCAGGAGTCTCCTGGGGCTCCGGAGGGTTTGCCCCCACCGCGAGCGCCCAGATCACCACGGCCGCATCGACGACTTCGCGACAGGTCTCGCCGCGCAACGTCCGCGTCCCCCCGGGGGTTCGCAGCTCCGCGATCCAGACCGAGCCGGCTCGTCGGGAGCGGAACATCAAGCGAAGCTGCGAAACTCTGGAAGGCTCGATCAGGCGGGCCACGGCTCGTCGCGCATCCTCGGCGGAAGGGCACTCCGCCGGCGCATCCCACTCGATGTCGGGCTCCGCAGCGGACGTGCGGGCAAACCCGAACGTTGCGAACGCGACGCACAGAGCGCCGAGTCGCGGGTGACGCCTGGCACCCGCGTATCCGGAGGCCGTCAACGTGCGCCCGCGGTGACTCGCGCTACTCGGTGACCTCGACAAGCGGCTCGCGTACTTGACCGGAAACCGGCTCGATATCGTCAGCAAACTCAACCTGTCCAGGTTC
>CAYYWA010000464.1:0-3940 GCA_964475255.1 uncultured Sorangium sp. | reverse complement strand
TGCACATCGCGCACGCGGGCGGGGTCGCCGGGCTGTACGTCGAGGTCCAGGACGATCGCGATCGGTCGGCGCGGGCGCACGTCTTTCCGTTCCAAGCAACGGGGCCGGCCGTGGGGGCGCCGATCGCGGTGCCCACGCAGCGCGATCTCGGCGAGCAACCCGCGGCGTGTGATGCCGAACGCCGCGCGCGAACGCCGCGGGTGGTCGCCGCGCCCGCGCACGGCAGCCGCCACGCGGTGGTGGTCACGGACGCGGTGGAGGGTCCGCGGACCCTGCTCACCGGCGCGGCCGTGCTGCACGGCACTCCGAGCGAGCCGTGCGCCGCCGCCTTCAGCGCGCTGCTCGTGCCGACGGAATCGAGCCAGTCCGCCCGCGAGAGCGCGCTGGTGATTCCGGGGGCTGCCGGCCGCTCCGTGCTGTTCCGGGTGATCGGCAGCCGCGAGGGCGCGCGCCTCGAGCATCGCCCCATGACGTGCCGCTTCGACACCTCGGTCGAGGTCCCCTCGGAGGTCCACCGCGTGCTCGGCGTTCTGCGCTGATCGCGCCGGTTGCCCGGCGCGACCCGCCGGGCCGAGCCTCCCCGACGCGCCCGAGATTGCGGGCCCCGAGCGACTGCGATAAGCGACCGCTCGCAATGATCCCGCGCTACACGCCCCAGGAGTTCCGAGAGCTCTGGTCGGACCGCACGCGCTACGCGATCTGGCTCGAGGTCGAGCTCGCCGCGTGTGAGGCCGAAGAAGAGGCTGGTCTGGTGCCGAAGGGCACCGCCGCCGCGATCCGGAGCAAGAACCTCACGCTCGATCCGGCGCGCATCGAGGCCATCGAAGCGACCACCCGCCACGACGTGATCGCGTTCCTCACGCACGTCGAGGAGCTCGCGGGCGAGCCCGCGCGCTGGCTGCACCGCGGGATGACCTCGAGCGACGTGCTCGACACGAGCCTCGCCATCCAGCTCGTGCGCGGGGCAGACCTCTTGCTCCCGCGCCTCGACGGGCTGATCGCCGCGCTCGCCGCCCGGGCCCGCGAGCACGCGAAGACGCCGATGATCGGGCGCTCCCACGGCATTCACGCGGAGCCGACGACGTTCGGCGTCGCGCTCGCGGGCCACCTCGCCGAGATGAAGCGCGGCCGAAAGCGCCTCGAGGTCGCGCGCGAGGAAGTGCGCGTCGGCAAGATCGCGGGCGCCGTGGGCACGTACGCGCATCTCTCGCCCGAGATCGAGGAGCGCGCGCTCGCGCGGCTCGGGCTTTTGCCGGAGACCGTCTCCACGCAGGTCGTGGCGCGCGACCGTCATGCGGCGTTCTTCGCGGCGCTCTCCGTGATCGCGGCGGGCATCGAGCGGCTCGCGACGAACGTGCGCCACTGGCAGCGCACGGAGGTCGGCGAGGCCGAGGAGCGCTTCGCTCGCGGCCAGAAGGGCTCGAGCGCGATGCCCCACAAGCGCAACCCCGTGCTCAGCGAGAACCTGTGCGGGCTCGCGCGCGTCGTGCGCAGCGCCTGCACGCCCGCGCTCGAGAACGTCGCGCTCTGGCACGAGCGCGACATCTCCCACTCCTCCGTCGAGCGCATGATCGCGCCCGATGCCACGACGACCCTCGGCTTCATGCTGGAGCGCGCGCGCGGGCTCGTTGAAGGGCTCGTCGTCTATCCCGAGCGCCTCGCGCAGAACCTCGGCCGCACCGGCGAGCTCTTCCACAGCGAGGCGGTGATGCTGGCCCTCGTCGAGAAGGGCCTCGCTCGGCAGAAGGCCTACGAAATCGTGCAGCGCCACGCGATGCGCGCCTTCGAGGGCGGCGGCGCGTTCCGCACGCTGCTCGGCGCCGACCCCGAGCTCCAGCAGCGGCTCTCCGCCGAGGAGCTCGAGCGTTGCTTCGACCTCGAGCACGCGCTCCGCTACGCCGAGCGGCTCGTGGAGCGCGCGATCGGTTCCTGATGTCTCCGCGACTCGGGCACGGCGGAGGCGGCGCCCCCGCGCCGTAGCCAATGCACCGGCTGGACGACGACGCCATCGACGGAACGTTCGCGGCAGGGCCGCGGTGGCCCGGCGAGCGCTGGACGGTCGAGCGGGTGATCGAGGTCCTCGAGCCGCTCGCGACGCCGCGGCGCTGTGCGCGGTTCGCGGACGCGATCGCGGCGCGGCTCGAGAGCGTGACCCTGGTGTTGGATGCGCCGCACGACCCGCACAACGGCGCCGCAATCCTGCGCTCCGCCGATGCGTTCGGGCTCTGCGAAATGCACGTCGTCCCCCGCGGCGAGCAGTTTCTGATCGGGCGACGCATCGCCAAGGGCAGCCAACGCTGGGTCGACGTGACGGTCCACGAGGGACCGGCCGCCGCCGTCGGAGCGCTGCGCCGGCGCGGGTACACCCTCGTGGCCACCACCCCCGACGGGGAGCTCGTGCCCGAGCAGCTCGCGACCATCCCGCGGGTTGCGCTCCTGCTCGGCAACGAGCACTCGGGTCTCTCCGAGGCGCTGCTCTCGGCCGCGGACACGAGCGTCCGCATTCCGATGCGCGGCTTCGTCGAGAGCCTGAACGTGAGCGTGGCCGCCGCGATCCTGCTCGCGTTCGCGACCCGGGGCCGTTCCGGCGACCTTCCGCCGGCCCAGCAGCGATTTCTCTATGCGCGCGCCCTGTTCCGCTCGGTTCCCCGCGCTGCCGAGGTGCTCGCGGCCTTCCACGCGGGGCGGCCGCCCGGGCGCCCAGGGCGCTCCTGAAGGCCGAAGCTGGCTGTTGCCGAACGGCGAGCGGTCATGTAGCGTCCCGCCCGCATTCGGATGGCAGCGAGGCACTCCAACGAGCAAAGCGTCCTCGGCGCGAGCACACGGGTCACCGGTCGCGTCGGCGGAGAGGGCAGCCTCCGGATCGAGGGGCAGCTCAAAGGCGACGTCCAGGTGACGGGCGATACGGAGATCGCCGAAGGCGCGAGCATCGAGGGCAACATCTCGGCGGAGTCCGTCGATGTTGCCGGCTCGCTCGTCGGCGACGTCTCCGCGCGCGGAACGGTCGCCGTGCGAGCGGGCGCGCTCGTGCGCGGAGAGCTCAAGGCGACCGAGGTTTCCATCGAGCCGGGAGCACGGGTTTCGCTCCGGATCGAAACCGAGCTCGAGCTGGATCTCGGGACACCCCGCCGGCGATAGCCGACGCGTTCTGATCGAGAGGCGATATGGCAACTGTGATCGGAGAAGGACTCAGCATCGAGGGCGACCTCACGAGCAACGAGGACGTCGCCGTGCACGGAACCTTCCGCGGCAAGCTGACGACCGACGATACGGTCGTCGTCGGAGCGACCGGCGCGGTTCAGGCCGACATTTCCGGCTCGAGCGTGAGCATCGCGGGTCAGGTCACGGGTGACGTGACCGCGAGCGAGCGCGTGGATCTCCAGGCCGGCGGGCGCTTGGTCGGGGACGTCCGCGCGGGCCGCTTCACGATCGCCGACGGAGCCTCGTTCAAGGGCAACGTCGACATGGAGATGTGAGATCGATGGCGGCGTCTTCCGTGATCGGTCGAGGAACCGTCGTGCGCGGAAACGTGCGCGGCCAGGGTGATCTCGAAATCCAGGGACGCGTCGAAGGCGACGTGAACGTGGATGGCGACGTGACCGTCGGGGAAGAAGCCGCCGTGCGCGGAAACGTCACCGGCGCCGAGATTTCCGTCGCGGGCACGGTGCAGGGCGACCTGCGCGGCAGCGAGGGCGTGCTCCTGGAGCGCGGCGCGCGCGTCGTCGGCGACCTCTCGGCACCCCGCATCGGCATCGCTCCGGGTGCTCTGGTCCGGGGTCTCGTGCGCACCGACGGGGAGCCGGCGCTCGGCTCTCCGCAGGCGCAGCGCCGCGCGAGCGCGGTCCCCAGCTTGCGCGCCGTGCCGACATCGGCCCAGAGGCCGTTCGTCGCGAAAGAAGCCCCGCGCGCCACCGTGTCCGCACGTCCGCTCCCCCTCGCA
>CAYYWA010000463.1:0-3953 GCA_964475255.1 uncultured Sorangium sp. | reverse complement strand
GTCCGCGCCGCACGTGTGGCGCGCGCGCTCGAGGCCGAAGCGGCGCAAGCCCGCGCGTACCTCGTGGACGCCGGGGCGCGGCGCGAGGACATCACGGCGCTGAAGGCGCGGGTGCGGGCGGCGCTCGCGACGGAGGGCTCGCTCGAGAAGGACCTCGAGCGTCACCGGGCGCTCCATGCGAGCGGCGCCGTCGCGCGCGCCAGCCTGGACGACGTGGAAGGGAGATACGTGCGCGCGCGCTCCGAGCGCGAGAGCCTCGAGGCCGAGCTCGCCGCGCTCCAACGAGGAGCGCGCCGCGAAGAGCGGGCGTCCGCGGGCGCGCAAGCGGAAGCGGCCAAAGCGGCGCTCGAGATCGAAGACGCGCGCCTCGAGCGGCACGTGTTGCACGCGGGGCAACGGGCGCGCGTGCTCGACGTTCACGTCGAACTCGGCGAAGTCGTTGGCGCGGGCACGCCCATCGTCACCCTCGGCGACACGCGCCGGCCGTACGTCGACGTCTTCGTTCCGCAGGGCGCGCTCTCGGGCATCGACGTCGGCGATCGCGCAGAGCTGCGGGTCGATTCCGAGGAACGGTCGTTCCGCGGCACGGTCGAGCACATCGCGCGCCGCACCGAGTTCACGCCGCGCTTCTTGTTCAGCCCGAGGGAGCGGCCGAACCTCGTCGTGCGGGTGCGCGTCCGCGTCGACGACCCCGACGAGCGGCTGCACGCGGGCGTCCCGGCGTTCGTCACCATCGAGCGCGGCGCTCCGGGGGGAAGGACGAAGGCCCCATGAACGACCGGGTCGTGATCGAGACGGAGCACCTCGGTCGGCGCTTCGGCGACCTCGTGGCCGTGCGCGACGTCTCGCTGCGCGTGACCGAGGGAGAGATCTTCGGCGTCCTCGGCCCGAACGGCGCCGGCAAGTCGACGACGATCCGCATGCTGTGCGGCATCCTCGAGCCGACGAGCGGACGCGGAACCGTCGTCGGCTACGACATCGCGAGCGAGCCGGAGCGCATCAAAGAGCGTATCGGCTACATGACCCAGCGCTTCAGCCTCTACGAAGATCTCAGCGTCGAGGAGAACCTCACCTTCTACGCCGGCATCTACGGGCTCTCGGGCAAGCGACGCCGGGCGCGGGTGCGCGAGGTGCTCGAGAGCACCGGGCTCGTCGAGCGCCGGGCTCAGCTCGCGGGCACGCTCTCCGGCGGCTGGAAGCAGCGTGTCGCCCTGGCGAGCGCGACGATCCACGAGCCGCCGCTCATCTTCCTCGACGAGCCGACGGCGGGTGTGGATCCGACGAGCCGCCGCCACTTTTGGACGCAGATCCACCGCATCGCCGCCGAGGGCACGACGGTGCTCGTGACGACGCACTACATGGACGAGGCCGAGCGCTGTCATCGGCTCGCCTTCATCTTCGGGGGGCGCCTGCTCACCGTCGGCACGCCCGAGGAGATCGTGGCTTCGCGCGGGCTCAGCGTGGTGGAGCTCGAGATCGACAGGCCGGCGCTGGCGGCCGACGTCTTGCGTGAGCTCGAGGAGGTGGACGAGGTGTCCCACTACGGGCACGTGCTGCGCGTCGCGTTCCGCGCGGGCGTGAACGGCGAGCGCCTCCTCGCAGAGCGGCTCTCCGCCCGCGGCTTCTCGATCCGGCGCACGGAGCGGGTGCGCGTCACCGTCGAGGACGCGTTCGTCTCGACCGTACGCGCCGAGGCGAACGGCGCGGAGATGGCCGCGTGACCTTGCGGCCGCTCGTCATCGCCTGGAAGGAGCTCCTGCAGCTCCGTCGCGATCGGCTGACGCTCGCGATGATGGTGGTGCTGCCGATCGTGCAGCTCCTCTTGTTCGGGTACGCCGTGAACACCGACGTTCGGCACGTGCCGACCGTCGTCTACGATCAGGACAAGACCGCGGCATCCCGCGATCTCTGGCGGAGCCTCGAGGCGACGGGGTTTTACGACGTGGTCGGGCACGTCGAGGACTACGACGCCATCGCTCGGCTGCTTCGGACCGGCAACGCTCGGGTCGCGCTCGTCGTCCCTCCCGACTTCGCTTCGGATCTCGTGCGGGGGCGGAGCGCGGACGTTCAGCTCATCGTGGATGGCTCCGACCCCCAGATCGTGGCGAGCGCCACCACCACGGCGGCGACCCTGGTGCTCGCGCGCTCGAGCGAGCTCTTCGTCCAGCGTCTCTCGGCGAGCGGCGTGCCGTTCGTGGGCGAGCCGATGCGGCTCGAGACGAACACCTGGTACAACCCGGATCTGCGGACGGCAGTGTACGTCGTGCCGGGCATCGTCGGCGTGATCCTCACCATGACGATGGTGATGCTGACGGCCATGGCCGTCGCGCGCGAGCGCGAACGCGGCACCCTCGAGCAGCTCATCGTCTCGCCGGTGAAGAGCATCGAGCTCGTGATCGGCAAGATCGTCCCGTACGTGGGGATGGGCTACGTGCAGATGACGCTGATCCTGTTCGCCGGGAAGCTCGTCTTCGACGTGCCCCTCCTCGGGTCGACGGGCCTCCTCTACGCGCTCGCGTTCCTGTTCATCGCCGCGAACCTCGCGCTCGGGTTGTTCTTCTCGACCCTCGCGAAGACGCAGCAGCAAGCCATGCAGATGTCGTTCTTCTTTCTGTTGCCGAATATCCTGCTCAGCGGCTTCATGTTCCCCTTCGAGGCCATGCCGCGGCCCGCTCGGATTTTGGCGGAGGTGCTGCCGCTCACGCACTTCCTCCGCATCGTGCGGGGCATCACGCTGAAGGGCGCGGCGCTCTCGGACGTGCGGTTCGACGTGCTGTGGCTCACGGCTATCCTCGCGCTCCTCCTCGTGCTCGCGTCGCTCCGGTTCTCGAAGAAGCTTGCCTGATGGCGCGACCGAAGAGCGACATCGACGTTCGCATCCTCCACGCCGCACGCGCTCGTTTCCTCGCGGAAGGGGTGGACGGGGCGTCCCTCCGCGCCATCGCCAAGGACGCGGGCACCAGCATCGGGATGGTGTACTACTACTTCCCGACGAAGGACGATTTGTTCCTCGCGGTCGTCGAGGAGGTTTACGAGCGGTTGCTCGCGGAGCTCGTCGTCGCCCTCGATCCGGAGAAGCCCGTGCGGGAGCGCATCGCCTGCCTGTACGCGCGGATCGCGCGGTTGGACGAGGAAGAGCGGTTGGTGCTGCGCCTGGTGGTGCGTGAAGCGCTCGTGTCCTCGTCGCGCCTCGAGAGCATCCTCGCGCGCTTCCAGCGCGGGCACCTACCCCTCGTGTTCCGCATGATCGCCGACGGCATCGCCGACGGGACGTTCGACACGCGCCGCCATCCGCTGGTGCTCGCCGGAGCCCTGCTCGGCGTTGGCGGCGTCCCGCACGTGCTCCGTCGTATCCTCGGCGATCGTCTGGGCCTGAGGGGCTCCAAGGACCTCGTCGAGCAGCTCGTCGAGGTCCGGTTCGAGGGGATCGGCGGCCAGCGTCAGTAGTACCAGGGGTACTTCCCGTAGTTCGGCGCGCGCTTCTCGAGGAACGCGTCGCGCCCTTCGCGGGCTTCGTCCGTGCCGTAGGCGAGGCGCGTCGCTTCTCCCGCGAAGAGCTGCTGCCCGACGAGGCCTTCGTCCGGTAGGTTGAACCCGTACTTGAGCATGCGCATCGCGGTCGGGCTCTTCTGGAGGATCTTCCGGCACCACTCGAGCGCGGTTCGCTCGAGCTCGCGGTGCGGCACGACGGCGTTGACCATGCCCATCTGGAACGCCTCCTCGGCCGAGTAGTCGTTGCCGAGGAAGAAGATCTCGCGCGCGCGCTTCTGCCCGATTTGACGAGCGAGCAACGCGGAGCCGTACCCGCTGTCGAAGCTCGCGACGTCGGGATCCGTCTGCTTGAAGATCGCGTGCTCGCGGCTCGCGATCGTCAAATCGCACACGACGTGCAAGCTGTGGCCGCCTCCAACCGCCCAGCCCGGCACCACCGCGATCACCACCTTGGGCATGAA
>CAYYWA010000462.1:2689-3960 GCA_964475255.1 uncultured Sorangium sp. | reverse complement strand
GGGTTCCGCCATCGCGAGCTCGAAGCCGATCCGAGCTCGGAGAGCGCCCTGCGCGCGCTCGTAGCCCGCGCGAGCTCCTTCGGCATCGCCGTGCAGCTCGCGCACGAAGGCGGCCGCGAGCTCCCGCTCGGCGCGCGCTCGCGGGTCGTCCGGGGGCGCTGGCCACGTCTCGAGGCGCCGGGCGAGCTCGGCGCCGTCGTTCCGCTCGGCGGCGAGCTCGAGGCGCAGGGTACGCAGCGCTTCGCTGCCGGGGTCGAGCTCTTCCAGCTCGTCGAGGGCGCGTGCGAGGGCGCTCGGATCGCCCGAGAGACTCGAGCGGGTCAAGGCGCTGCCCAGGCGCAGCACGAGCGGTGCGCTGGCCGTCGCTGCGAGGGTCGCGCGCACGAGCCCCGCGGCGGAAAGGAGGGCGCGCTGCGAGGCATCCTCGGCGATGTCGGCGAGGAAGCGCTCGAGCGTCGCGTCGTCGAGCGGCGCGAGCAGCGCGAGCGCGACGCGCTCGGCGGGAGCGAGCCCGTTCTCGTCGGAGGCGAGCACGCGCTCGAGCGTCGCCGTGTCTCCATGCTCGAGCGCGCGGAGCGCGAGCGCGCGGCGGGCGAGCGCTTCGGACTGGGCGAGGCGCTCGAGCACGGAGACGGATTCTCCGCGCGACCGCGCTTCGGCGCCGAGCAGCGCCTCGGCGAGCCACAGCGCGGCGCCGCCCACGCCCTCGAGCTCCGCGAGCGACAGCAACGCGGCGGCGGCTTGTCCGCGCTGGCCGGCGGCGAGCGCGCGCCGGACTTCCTCGAACGTTCCGAACGGCGTGCCCGGTGCGGAGGCGAGCGGGCTCCGGAGCGCCGCGAGCTCCTCCGTCGCTCGAGCGAGCTCGGCGTGCTCGGGCGACTCGCGCCACTTCAGCTTCGGGGGGCCGCCGCTGCTCGCGAGCTGATCCGCGAGGCGCATGAGCAACGGGCGGACGTCGCTCGGGTGCTTGCGCGCCGCCGCGTCGTAGCGCTCCTTCGCCTCCGCGACGTCGTTCATGCAGATGCGGCGGAGCTCGGCGCTCAGATACGCGGCGTGAGCGCGCGCCTCGTCCGTCGCCGCGGTCTGCGCTTCCATGTCGAGCACCGTCACCGCCGCCGCCGGGTCCACGTCGAGCAGCGCGAGCCAACGCAGCTGGCGATCCGCGAACGACGACGCTTGCCCGATCGCGGCTGCCTCCGTCGCCACCTCGCGGGCCCGCTCGGTGTCCCCGGCGATCGCCCAGAGCTCGCTCGCGACGATGAGCCCTCGAG
>CAYYWA010000462.1:0-2679 GCA_964475255.1 uncultured Sorangium sp. | reverse complement strand
CGCGCCTCGGGCGCGGCAGCGGGCTGCGCCTGGGCTTCGAGCCACTCGGCGCGCTCCGCCCACGCGCTCTTGTCCGTGAGGTCGGCGAGGCGAGCGGCGTCCGGCAGCGAGGGGAGCGCTGGGCTCGCGGGTTGCCTCGGGACCTCCGAAGGAGCCGCGGTCGGCCGCGAGCGCCGGTCGCGCCGAAGCACGGTGCGCTCGGGGTCGTCCTCTTCGTCTTCGGCGTCGGGCGGAGGCAGGAACGACTCCAACCGAGGCGCCACGGCGGGTGGCGGTCGCACCGTTTCGGGGCTCGGCGCCGGCTCGCTCGTGAAGCGACCGCGAAGCTGGCTGAGCCGCGCCGCGGACAGCACCCGGGTCTGCTCGTCCTCGGGGAACAACGCCTTGGCGATGGGCGGCGCGGTGCGCGTCGCGCTCTCCGTGGGAGTGACCGGGGGAGGACGGACCGTGGCCACGTCGCTGCCGAGCAGCGCGTCGAGGAGCGCGTCGGCGTCGAAGTCCTCCGTGAACGGGGCGTCCGCGGGATCGTCGGGAGCTTGGTCCCGGTCGTCGTTTCGGAGCTCGGCGGGCTCGTTCGGCTTCTTCATCGAACCCCCATGCCGAGGCGCTCCCGGAGCGCGGCGTGGCGCTCCGAGAGGACGAAGGCGAGCAGGCGGCGCGCGCGCCGCTCGTGGCTCGGGCTCGCGGTGGCAGCGCCGCGCCTGTCTGCGCCCTCGGCGAGGACGTGCGAGGCGTCCCCCGCGGCGATCGTGGCGAGCCGATCGAGCGTGCCCTGGGCCGCTTCGAACCACTGAACGGGATCGGCCTGCTCCTCGACCGCACGGCGCGCGAGCTCGGGGAGCGCGCGTCGGATCTTCCGCGGCAGCTCGCGCGCGAGGCGGCGCTCGAGATCCGCGAGATCCGGAATCACGGGGCCGCCGATATCCACCTCGCCGACGCGGCAGGCGGCCGCGAACAGCGCGCGATACTCCTCCGCGCTCCGGCCGACGATCACGCTCGTCCCGCGGTGGAGCGCGAACAGCGCGCGCGCGAGCGCGGCCCGCTGCGGGGGCGACAACGGCGAGACGAAACGCCGTCCGAGCACGAGCGTCGGTCGGCTACGAACGACGACGAGCGCTGCGTCCGGATCCGGACCGCCGACGTACAGCTCGATTTCGTCGAGGCGCAGCGCCCGGGCCCACGCCGCGACCTCGACGTACAGCGGCAGCCCGTCGCGCGCGTCGACGCGATCGCGCCGGCCGAGATCGAGCGTGTCGAGGTTCGGCCCGAACGCTTCGCTCACGCCCGCGGCGATCAACGCCGAGATCTCGGCGACCGGCCCGCTGTCGGCCGGATCCACGAGCGCCGCGATCGCGTCCGCGTCGAGCAGCGTTCCGGGCGCGTGTTGCATGCAACGGTCGAGCTCGAGGAGCTCGCCATCGACGAGCGCGGGGTCCGTCCCGAGCGCGACCAGGGCGCCGAGCGCTGCCTGCCGATAAGTGAGGTGCTCGAGCTCGCGCGCGACCAGAGCGAGCCGCTCGATGCGATCGCGATCGAACGGATCCTTCCCGAGCGCGGTGAGGATCGCTTCCAGGCCGCGCTCGAGCAAGGTGCGCGCGAGCCCCGGCTCGAAGACGCGCAGGAGCACGAGATCGAGGCCGTCCGGGTCGTCCGGCACCTCCGCGAGCAACTCCGTCGCCGCGGCGAGCGCCGCCTCGGGGCGTTCGAGCTTGTCGCGATAGATCACGAGCGCGAGGCGAGCCGCGTCTGCCCGGCCGCTCGCCGTCGCGCGCTCGCGCATCAGCGACTCGAGCACCCGGACCGCGCGCTCGTAGTCGGAGGCTCCCACCGCGGCACGCGCGAGCCGTTCATGCACGGCGAGCGTGAACAGTCCGTTTTCCTCGAGCTCGACGAGCAGCGCGAGCGCGCGCTCGGGCTGACCGAGGCGCACGTCGTAGACGTCCGCGGCGGCGACCCCGCTCATCAAGCGCTGGTCTTTGGGCGCGATGGGATGACGCGCGAGCTGCGCGAGGCTCTCGGCGGCATCCTCGTACCGACCGAGCGAAAGGTGAATCTCCCCGGCGAGCGCCAACGCGCCGACGTGGTCGGCGTCGAGCGCCTGGACTTGCTCGAGGATGCGAAGCGCCGCCTCACGATCTCCGAGCTCCCGGAGCGCCCGCGCGCGCTCCCACAAGAGCTTGACCAGCTCGTGCGCGTCGTCGACCACCTCGAGGCGGCGATCGACGAGGGCGATGAGCCGCGCGTGATCCTTCCGTGCCCGGATCATGCGGAAGGCGCGCCAGAAGGTCTCGGTACGCCGGACGTCGCGCTCGGCGGCCCGGGCGAGCGCGAACTCGCCGCGCATGGGATCCTCGAGCTCGTCGAGCAGGATCGTCGCCGCTTCTTCCCACAAGCGCGCGCCGAGCTCCGGATCGCTCACGGCGTCGCCGAGCGCGGCGCTCGCTTCGGCGACCGTCGCGCGATCGCCCGCCGCGATCGCCGCGGTGCGAAGCCCCTCCCAGCCGATGACCTCGCCGGGGTGCGCCTCTACGACTTCGCGAAACGTCGCCATCGCCCGGTCGAGCTCGCCGGCGGCGAGCTGATTCGCTGCCGCGAGCGCCTTCACCGTCGAGGCGCTCTCCTCGCCGAAGAACGGCGCCGCGTCCAGCAACGCGCGCGCTCGGCGCGCCGGGTTCTCAC
>CAYYWA010000461.1:2507-3965 GCA_964475255.1 uncultured Sorangium sp. | reverse complement strand
GTCGTGAGTCACAATCGCGCCGTGTTTTGCCCTGGATGGAATGTGCGGTGGGTCGCTTCTCTGGCGCTCGCGCTGGGATTGCTCGCAGGCGCGGAGGCGCGCGCCGACGAGGCGGTGTCGGAGAGAGCGCGCCTCTACTTCAAGAACGGCGTCGACCTCCTCCAATCGACCCCGCCGAACTACCAGGACGCGTACCACCAGTTTCGCCTCGCGTACGAGGAGAGCAAGAGCTGGAAGGTCCTCGGAAACCTCGGTTTCACGGCGCTCAAGCTCGAGCGCGACGGAGAAGCGTACGACTGCTATCAGCGCTACCTCGAGCAAGGCGGCAACGAGATCGACCCGGGTGAGCGTGCGGCGCTCGAGCGCGAGATGTTGCTCATCACCGGCAACAGCGCCGTCGTAACGATCACGTCCTCAGAGCCGCGGCTCGAGATCCTCGACACGCGCGCCGGCTCGAACGTGCCTCCCCAGCCCTACGTCTTCGACGGCGGTGAGCTGTCGCTCCGCCTGCGCGCCGGGACGCACACGATCACGGCGACGGCACCCGATGGTCGCCAGCTCACGTGGAAGGCGGTGATCTCACCGGGCAAGGAGCTCTCGTACACCTTCGATTTCGACGCGACCCCGACCGCCTCGGAACCCGACTCGGCGTCGGCAGACGCAGGCGTCGAGCGCGTCGATCCGGCGCAGCGCACGCGGGGTGGGACGCTGCGGACGGTGGGGTTCGTCACGGCGGGCGTCGGAGGCGCGGCGCTGATCGGCGGCATCGTGACGGGGCTCATGGCGAAGAGCACCGAGCAAGATGCGCTCGATACGTGTTACCCGGTGCCTGGTCAGGAGAAGCAGCAGTGTGCGGCTTGGGCTGAATCCGAGCTCGAAAAGGCAGAACGGCTCGCGCTCACGACCAACATCCTGCTGATCGGTGGCGGCGTGCTGGCGGCTGCCGGCGTGAGTCTGATCGTGTTCGGTGGTCCGGAAACGGTCGGCACCACCGAAGTGACGACCGCGCGCCGTCCCTCGTTCGAAATCACGCCGGTGCTCACGCCGGGGTCCGCGGGCCTCTATGGCTTCGGAACGTTCTGAGGGTGACGCGAGGTCCCCTTTACGAGTTCTTTCGGCGGGACCACGCGCGCCTCGACGAGCTTTTGCACCGGGCCGACGAGGGGGCGACCATCGATCGTGAGTCCTACGAGTCGTTTCGCGGGGGCTTGCTCCGCCACATCGCGATGGAGGAGAAGGTGCTGCTGCCGGAAGCGCGCCGTCTCCGAGGTGGCGAGCCGTTCGCCAGCGCCAAGCTGATGCGCGCCGATCACGCCGCCCTGGCGGCCCTGCTCGTGCCGTCACCCACGCACGACCTCATCGCCAGGATTCGCGAGGTGCTTCTCGAGCACAACCCCCTCGAGGAAGACCCGGGCGGTCTCTATGAAACCTGCGAGCAGCTCGCTGGCGACGGAGTCG
>CAYYWA010000461.1:0-2497 GCA_964475255.1 uncultured Sorangium sp. | reverse complement strand
AACCCGCCCCCCCCCGCGCGGCCCCCGCAGGGCCGGCGCGCCCGGCCCGCTTTCCGCGGTGCCGCAAGTTGCCGTGGCGCGGCACCTCGATGGGCCGCGTACCTTTCGGGGCATCGACAACCTCCTGCGCGCGAGGCGCCTCGCTCGGGAAGGATGACGCGACGATGCGACGTGCTGGCCAGTGCCGAGGAGCACGAGGGGGCGAAATTTCAGGTTGGGGAGGAGGGCGCTCCCGTCTGCGACGCTGCGCTCGTCGGAGGCCTGAGCGTGCGCAGCGTGCTCAGCGCTTCGGTCACGTGCTGCCGGAACTTGAGCTGTGAGCGGAAGGCGTGGCGAATCGTTCGGTTCGGATCGATCACGAAGGTGACGCGGCCGTTCATGACCCAGAGCGTCTTCTTGACACCGTAGAGCTTTCGCACGCTGCCGTCGGGATCCGAGAGGAGGCGGAACGGCAAGCGATGGCGTGTGGCGAAGGCGCGGTGGCTCGCCACGCTGTCGTCGCTCACGCCGAGCACGGTGGCGCCAGCATCGACGAAGTCCGTGTACTGGTCGCGAAACGTGCAGGCCTCGGCGGTGCACCCCGGCGTCTCGTCCTTGGGATAGAAGTAGAGGACGACGGGGCCCCGCTCGAGCTCGGAGTACAGACGCACCGAGTTTCCGTCCTGGTCCTCGAGCGTGAAATCCGGAGCGATGGATCCAACCTCTAGCGCTGCCATGACACTCGTATAGCGCCCTCCGTCGAGGAGTGCTCCATGCCGGCCCGAGGCGCGGCGCTCACGATCCCAGTGGGGAGGGCGCGCGGGGCGATCCGCCTCCACGCGCTCGGAGGACGATGCGCGCGCCAATCCAAGCGAGCGCGAACGCGAGCAGGACCGAGAAGAGCATCGAGAGCCCGACCTGGCCAGGGCTCATCTCCTGGAACAGGCGCTCGCGCATGGTGATCACCTGTAGGATGGCGAAGACCAACACGGCGAGGGCCGCGCCGAGCGCCGGCTCGAGCGGGTTGGCAGTCGGGCGGATGCGCGCCGTCACCGCGCCGGCGGCGAGGAACGCGATCGCTCCGAGGAGCAGGGTGACGGTCGGCACTTGGAAGACGGCGCCGATCAAGCCCGCAATGAAGGTGAACAGGACGGTGAGCCCGGCGCCCGCTGCGATGCCCATCCACGCGGAGCTCCGGCTGCCCAGAGAGGCAGTTCCGTTGGCCATATTCCTCGGAGTGCACGAGCCATGCCCGGCTCGTGCTCTCGGCTCACTCCGAAGCAGCGCTTCCGCGGCGGGGAGGCGGCGGATCGTACCCGCCTGGGTGAAACGGGTGGCAACGCAGGATCCGCCGCGCGCCGAGGTAGGAGCCGCGCAGCGGGCCGTGCAGCTTCAGGCACTCGGCCGTGTAGCGCGAGCACGAAGGGTGGAAGCGGCACGAGGGCCCGAGCAGGGGCGAGATGAGCAGCTGGTACGCCCGGATGACGAGCAGGAGGACCTGCACGACGATCCCGGGACGCTCGGCGCTCGCCTGGCTCATGGGCCACGCTTAGCACCGCGCTCGCGCCGTGCTCGCGCGATGCGCTGCGACAGCGCGCCCTCCGCCGAACGAAGCTCGGCCACGACATCGGCGAGGCGAAGCGCTCCGAGGTTCGTGCGCACGATCACGACGACGTCGATGTCCGGCGGAAACAGCTCGCGGGTCGCACGGAACGCCTCGCGAACCAGGCGCTTGGCGCGATTGCGCTGCACCGCGCCCCCGATCTTGCGAGACGCCGTGATCCCGAGCCGCGGTCCGTGCGCGTCGTCCGGATCGCGCGCGGCGACGATCAGGACGAAGTGCGGCAACGGGAGCCGCTGACCGCGGCTCTGGATCTCCTGGTACTCGCGGCGCTTCTTGACCCGAGCGCTCGCCGGAAGGGTGCCCCGGGGCTCGGCGCGCGCCGACACGCCTACTTCTTGTAGGTGGTCACGGCGAGACGCCAGCGGCCCTTGCGGCGTCGGTTGGCGAGGATCTTGCGCCCGCCCTTGGTGCTGAGACGCTTGCGAAATCCGTGCGTCCGGAGTCGGCTCGTGTTGTGCGGTTGGTACGTGCGCTTCATGGGAGCACCTGAAAGGGAGCGAGTTCCGCGAACGACGAGTCAGGGGCGGCGTTCGGGCGCGCAAATGAGCCACGCTGGGCGCGGTCCGTCAAGGGCCACGCGGCAATCTCGCGCTATCGGCCCGTAGGCCCGGTTGCTCCGGGCGAGGGCGCATGGTAAAGGGCCGGCGCGATGCGCGACAACATCCGTCTCGTTTCCTCGGCGGGAACCGGGTTCACGTACTACACGACGAAGAACAAGCGGACCCAGACGTCCAAGCTCGAGCTCAAGAAGTACGACCCGGTGGCTCGAAAGCACGTGGTGTTCAAGGAGGCGAAGATGCCTCCGCACTCGAAGTGATCGGTTAGGCGCGTACCGCAGGGCGTCGCGGGGCTTGTTTTCGTCCGCCCGCCCCCGCCGGAGTCCTCCTCGAGGGG
>CAYYWA010000460.1:0-3970 GCA_964475255.1 uncultured Sorangium sp. | reverse complement strand
GGACTCGGCGGTGCGACCCTGTCGCGCGCCGAACGCGAGCTCGAGGCGGAGCCCGTCGAAGACGGGGACCTGCAACGCCGCATCGGCGCCGAAGTGCAGCTGTCCTCCGGCGAAGCGCTCGGCCGCGGCTCGTGCCCCGATGCGCGCCACGGGGAGCGCACCCGAGGCGCGCAGGGCGCGCTCGACGCTCGTGCGGACCTCCGACGGGGCGTGCGACGGCTCGCGCCGGCGTTCGAGTGCGAGCTCGACCCAGCTCGCCTGGACGAGCTCGTCCGCGGCGAGCGCAACGGCGAATGCGCGGCCGTCGCCCGGTACGTTTCCGAGGTCGAGATCGCGGGTGACGCGCTTGCGGGTGACGGCGTCGCGCACCTCGACGCTCACGCCCACGTTGGCGGCGCTCCTCGCGGAGAGCTGAACGACCGCGAGCGCGCCCGTCGCGCGGTCCGGAACGCTCCGACACACGGCGATCCCGCGGCTCGACAAACCAGCCCGAAGGTCTTGCAACACGCCCTGACGGAAGCTCTCCGAGAAGTCTCCGGAGAAGGACAGGCCGATCCACGGCCGACCGCTGCCGCATGCGCGCTCGTCCGCGCGCGCGTCGATGGTCGCCGCGACGAGGAAGACGGCGAAAAGCGACGCGTGCCGGCGCGAGCCCAGCATCGCCCGAGCTTTGGCGCGAGGCGCGGGCGCGTCAACGATCGGGGCAGCGCGCGTGGACGGTCGCGACGTGCACGCCTTTCGGATAGCGCTCGAGATAGGCGCGTCGCTCCTCGCGGCAGCGCTCGAGCTCTCCGCTCGCGGCGAGCGCCTGAACGAGCCGCGCCAGCGCATCCTCCCGGAGGCCGGCGCTGGGCGCCCGCGCGACGGCGCGTTCGAGCACCGGAACGGCCCCCGCGGGATCGCCGAGCCGCTCGAGCCGGAGTCGCCCGAGCTCGAAGGCTGCGAGGGCCGCCCGCGCGTCGCGCGGATATCGAGCGAGGAGGACCTCGTAGGCCCGGGCCGCGCCCTCGATGTCACCGGCGCGGCGAGCGAGGTTCGCGGAGTCGAAGAGCTCGCGCGCGGAGGCCCCTTCGAGACGCCTGGTGCCGTCTGCATCCGCGGGCGGCGCCGGACGCGCTCTTCCCGAGGGAGTCGGCGCGGGAAGGATCGCGCTCGGCGGCGTGATGGGGACCGCCGAAGGCTCGCCGGATGCAGCGGACGCCCGTTTCCTCGCATCGAGGTCGATCGACCAGCGCTCGCCGGCGAGCAGACGACGCGTGGTCCCCGCGCTTCCGGGCGTCCGCACTTCGACGCTGCCGCGCTCGACGGCGACGTCCACGCGGTCGTCCCCTATCGCGACGCTGAAGCGCGTCCCGAGCACGCGCACTTCGACCCCTCGGGCCACGACGATGAAATGCCGATCGCGATGGCGCGTCACGTCGCAGCGCACGGCTCCCCGCTCGAGGCGCAAGCGCAACGCGTTCGCCGTGCTCTCGGCGAGCTCCACGCGCGAATGCGCCGAGAGCTCGATGCGCGAGTCGTCCTCGAGGCGCACCGATAGGGAGTCGCCCGCGGTCTCGAGCGCGGCGTTCTCCCAAGCCGACACAGGGGGGGCCGCGCGCGGCACGAGCAGCGCCACGATCACCGAGAGCGAAACGACGAGCGCGGCGAGCGGCGCCCAGACTAGCAGTCGCGGACGTCGCTTCGGGCTGCTTTCGAGCGCCGGCGTGATGCGCCGCCACAAGCGATCGATGCGCGACGAGGAGAGGTCGATGGCGACGTAGCGTGAGAGATCGCGGTGCGGGCTCATGACGTCACTCCCGGTGCAAGGCGCGCCGCAGCCGCGCTTCGGCGACGGTGAGCCGTCGCTTCACCGTGGCGAGACTCAACCCCATGTGCTCCGCGATCTCGGTGAGCTCCATGCCCTCCACCCGTCGCAACACGAGCGCGATGCGCTGCTCGGCCGGCAAGCGATCGAGCAACGTGTAGATCCCGAGCAGCTCGCTCGCGACGTCGGCAGGCGCCCCCGAGGCGACCAGCCCGTCGACATCGATCGGCTCGCTGCGGTGCAAGCCGAGCCGCGCGAGGAGCCGTTGCCGCCGCACCCGCTTGCTCGCCGTGCGCACGGTGATGGACGCGATCCAGGAGGCGAACGCCTGCGGGTTCTTGAGCGTGTCGAGGCGTCGAAACGCGTACACGAAGGCGTCCTGGACGAGATCCTCCGCGTCCGCCGAGCGGGGCAGCAGGCGCTGGGCGAGGCCGACGACGAGCCGCGCATGCCGCTGGAAGAGGGCTTCCTGGGCCCAACGCTCGCCGGCGCGCGCTGCGACGACGAGCGCAGCGTCCGTGGGTCCTGCGCCGGACCGGGTCGGGGAGCGGGTGCCGGTTACCACGGCGCGTCATGGTCGGATGGGTGACCGTGCCCGGCCGCGGGCCCGAACGAACGGATCGGATCGGGGGCGCCCGAGTGCATGGCCATCCGTCCTAACAATGTCCCCGCAGGGGCCGGCCGTGGCTCAAAAAAATCGAGGGGCCAGACCCCGTCGGTTTCCACGAGCGCGAATCCTGCCGTCGCGGTGGACGCGGGTTTCGCGGCGGGCGCCGCGCTCGTGGCCGTTCGGCCCCGGGCTCGCAAGGACCCGCTCCCGTACCGGGCGGCTTCCCGCGTTTCGGGAGGTCAGAACGAGACCGAATCCAGCTGGACGACGGCAGGGGAGACGTTCTTCGTGTCCGCGAACGTTCGCAGCTCGAAGCCGAACTCGCGGATGTCCCGGGCGTCGAAGGCCCCCGTGGTCAGGTCCGGCGCCCGCGGATCGAGGACGACGTCTTGCCACTCGCCGGGTTTCGTCAAATAGCGCCAGCGCCCCGAGATGTAGACGAACCCCGAGCCCGATTTCGCGAACAACTTGATGCCGCCGGGCGCGTTCGTGTCGGTGCTGAGCCCGCTCACCAGCCGAACCCGCGCTCGGAAGACGCGATTCGTGGCATCGAGCACCGGGTCGAGCGGCACGTTGACCTCGATTTTCTGGTTCCCGCCGTCGAACGGACACGCGACGGTGAGCGCGCCGGGCTTGGGGAACCCGGCGCCCCGATCGAGCGAGAGCAGCGAGTTCGACGAGAGGCGACTCGGATCGGTGAGTCGGATGCCCCAGCCTTCGAGGCTCGAGTCGAACGTCCAGAGCGGGTCTCCGGGCAGCTCACAGGGGTCGTTCGGGATCCCATTGCAGTTCGCGTCGTCACCGCTCACGGTGCACGAGTCGCTCGAGGCGGGCGCCACGGCGCCCGTGCAGGCTCCCCAACGGCTGCTCCCGTCGTTCGCGAGCTCGCAGGTTCGCGTGCCGGCGCGGCACGGCCCGACGCCGTCGTGTCCCGGATGCGCGTCGCAGGGCTCGGTCGCCCCCACGTCACACGCGCAGACGGCATCGAGCGTGTCGTCTGGGCGCCCGTCGCAGTCGTTGTCTTCGCGGGAGGCACAGTTTCTCGGCGCGGGGAGCACGGCGCCTCGGCATTCGGAGAGCCTGCCGCCTTCGCAAACGCTCACGCCCTTTCGGCAGATCCCCTGCTCGATCGCCGGTCCACAGGGCAGCTCGTCTCCTTCGACGCACGGACACCCCTCGTTGGGAACGCCATTGCAGTTCGCGTCGTCGCCGCTGACGGCGCACGAGTCCTCGGACTCCGGCTCGATGCTGCATTCGCCGAAGCGACCGCCCTCGCAACGCTGCTCGCCCAGGGCACAGTTGCCCTGGGCCCCGGACTCCGCGCACGCACGGACCTCGCCCGTCGTGCATTCGCTGATCTCGCAGTCGGTGTTGGAGCGCCCGCGCCGGCCGTCCTCGTTGTCGGGGCCCTCGTCACAGGACTCGCCGGCATCGAGCCGACCGTTGCCGCACGCGGGACCGGCGGGCTCGGGTTCGTTCGTCGTGCCCCCGGACCCAAATCCGCCGGTGGCTCCCGCTGGGCTTCCAGCGCCCGCACCGCCCCGGCCGCCGCT
>CAYYWA010000459.1:345-3973 GCA_964475255.1 uncultured Sorangium sp. | reverse complement strand
CCCGCGCACCGCGCTCGGGAACCGCCGCGCCGTCCCCCGCCCCTGGTCCTTCCGCCCTGAACCCGCAAACGTCGGGGAGTCCGCGGGTCGCCATGCGTGGCGTTTGCGTAGCCCCCGAATCGATGGTGTCACTCCTGCCGCCTCCACGGGCAGCGGAGCAGCGACTACAACCGCTGGCGAGGCCCATGAATGTCCGGCTCCTGATTGACGCGGTCGTTCGGCAGACGATGGTCCTGATCGCACAGCTCGCGACGTCCGGGGGGCTTCGCGCGCCGCTCGCGCACGTGGCCGGTCAGGCGTTCCTCGCGCTCGCGCGGGAGCTCGAGGCGCAAGGGGTCTCGAAGAAGGTGAGCGCCGACATGTTCGGGATGGCGCTTCGCACCTATCAGCGCCGGATGCAGCGGCTGAGTCAGAGCCGCACCGATCGCGGGCGCTCGCTGTGGGAAGCCGTGCTCGAGTTCATCGAGGGCGGCGGCGTCGTCAGCCGCGAGCAGGTGTTGCGCCGCTTTCGCTACGACGATGAGGCCTCGCTCAAGGGAGTGCTGCGCGACCTCGTCGAAAGCGGCCTCGTGTTCTCGTCCGGCAGCGGGCGCGGAGCCGTGTATCGACTCGCCACGCGGGAAGAGGTTCGAAGTCCGGGCGGCGCGGACGATCGTCTTTCGCTCGAAGGCTTCGTGTGGCTCCACGTGTATCGCCAACGCGCGGTGAGCGAAGAGGCCTTGGCCGCCGAATGCGGCCTGTCGCGCGCAGCGCTCGCGCCCGTCGTCGAGTCGCTCGTCGCACAAGGGCGCATCGAGCGCGCCCACGGCCCGCGCGGCGAGGAGATCCGCACTCGTGGGCTCGTGCTCGGCCTCGAGAACCCGGCCGGGTGGGAAGCGGCCGTCCTCGATCAGTTCTCGGCGGTCGTTCAGACGATCACCCGCAAGCTCTCGCTCGATCAGCGAGCCACGCTGGCCGACGAAATCGGCGGGAGCACGTACCACTTCGAGCTCTGGCGCGGGCACCCCCTCGAGGGCGAGGTCCTCGGCGAGCTGCGACGCTTTCGCGAACGGATGACCCGACTGCGGGAACGCGCCGACGAGCACAACATCGCGCACCCGCACGACGGACCCAAGCTTCGCGTGACGGCCTACTACGGACAGTCGGTGATGGAGGACGGCGATGATGCGGTTGGGAATCGGGACGACGAGGAGTGAGACGATGACGCCTCGTCCCACACGACACGCAACACGGAGGCTCCGAGGCGGCTGGCTCGTCGGCGCGCTCCTCTTCTCACTCGTCGCCTCGTGCGGCAAGACCGACCCCGCCGGCGGCAACGGCGAAACCCATTTCCTGAGCTCGTGCACGGAGAGCTGTGGCGAGGGCCTCGCGTGCCTCTGCGGCGTGTGCACGATCGCGTGCGAGAGCGAAAGCGCTTGCACCGTCCCGGGCAGCACGTGTCTCGACAGCCCGCTCTCCTGCACCGAGGCAGAGCGCACGTGCGACGCCGAGTGCACGGACGACGCGGGCTGCACCGCGCTCGGCTCTGGCTATCGCTGCGTGGACGGGCGCTGCCGCGCGGGCGAACCGAAACCGGACCCCGAGCCCGAGCCCCCCGAGGACGACTTCGCGCACTGCGCGCTGGCTCCGGCCACGACCTGCAGCCGCGAAGCGTTCTGCGAGCTCGTGAACTGCGGCGGCATCCAGTTCGACGAGCAGGGCTGCGCGCGCACGCCGTGCGAGAACGACGCCGATTGCGCGAGCGACGAGATCTGCCTGCCCCTCTCGAGCTCGCATACCGGCCGCTGCGAGCCCGCGGCGGACGGCACGTGCGACTGCTCGGGTGGCCTTGCGGTCGTCTCCGGAGCGTTCTGCAGCCCGCGCGACAACCCGCCGCCCCTCGACCGAATGTGCGACGGAAGCTCCGAGCTGCGCTTCGCGGCCGTCGTATCGGGTGGCGGGATGGTACCGGGCTATGATCAATTCCTGAAGCCCTACGCATGGAAGTTCCTGCTCGTGGACGGCACCTGCCGCTACTACGTGTCCACCGACGTCTCCGGCGAGATTCGAACGGGCACCTTGAGCGCCACGGAGGAGCTCGAGCTCTCGAGCGCGGCTGGCTGGGGTTCCCTGGCGGCCTGGGACGGTCACATCGACGACTCCGAGTGTCTCGATGGCGCCGGGGAGCGCCTCTTCGGACCGGGAGCGAGCGCGGGTTGCACCTGTGGTTGCGACAGTGATGCTCCGGAGGGCCTGGAGGCCGCCTTGACGGCCGTCACCGTGCTCGAGGCCGAGTACGGAGCTTCCGGCGCGCCTCTCGAGACTCCCTTGAGGGTCGTTGCGGCGCCCCCCGATTGGCCCAGTCAAAAACCCATCTTCGACTGGCCGCTCGAGTGGCCGATTGCGGACATCGCCGAGGATTCCCTCTACACCCTGACCGCCGAGTCCGGCATCACGCTCGAAGACACCGAGGACGTCGCCGCGTTGCGTGCCCTGCGCGACGAAGCCGAAGCCGAGGGCGAAACGAGCGGCATCCTCTTCGTGCGAGACGACGACGACACCGTCCACGCGCTCCTCGTCCGCGACCTCCTCCCCGAAGCGCTGAGGCTCGAGCTCGAGCAGCGGATCAGCCCGTCGGAGTGACCCCCGGCTGCAGCGGACCTGAGAATCGCTCTGGACTGACCCGAACAGCCCTCTGCAGTCCCTGGCCGCAATCCGCCTCGACCCCGCGTCGCTAGCTCGCTTTCACTCCTCCTTGCGTGCCGCACTCGGCGGTGGCGCCGTCGTACACGAGTTCACGCAGGCCACACACCTCCCGGTTTCGTCGCAGCCGTCGTCGAGGATCTCGCCGGTCGCACACTCCTGAACGGCCCCAATAGGCTCCTTGCGCCCTTTGCGTTGCTCCGAAACCTCGTCCTCCGGCTTGGCTTTCTCGCAGGCGGCCTGCCCAAGCCCGCTGGCGGTGAGCAGCGCGATGCAGAAGCAGCCGCGCGCAACGCCGCCGCCGAGCGCGACCATTCACACCCCTCCTGCTGCGTGGAGATCCCACCATGGCGAGAACCCAGAACGCGCCCTTCCCACTCACCAAAGTCGATATCGTTCTGTGGCCCGATATTCAGCAGTCGCCGAATCAGACTCGGCGACGGCACCTGCCGGTACCATGCGTGTCGGTCGCCGCATAGACGACGGCTCCGCTGTGCGCGGCGAGCTCGCTGCAGAACCGCTGCCCATCCGCTGTCGTGTTCTGAAAGCCCGCTCGGGTTCGAGCAGGGCCGCAAGCGTAAATGACCATCTGCTGAACACTGCCGTGCAGGACCCCCGTACGCGCCCACGTTCGCCAAGGTCAGATTCTCCGCGCAGAACGAGAGGCCGAAGCCCATGTCGGTCGCGCAGGCGTCCGCGTCGTAGACCCCACTCTCGAGCCCGTGACACATGACCACCAACCGGGAAAGACCACCGCTCGAGCGAGCATATTGAGAAATTCAACCCAGCGCGTGAACCAACGGAGTGCGTGCGTTGACCGCAAGTTGCCCCGCGCGCTGGGCGGCGTTCGGCGGCGTGGCCACCCGCCCGGGGCCGGCCGGGGGGGGCCCGGGGGGGGGGGGGGCGCCGCCCCCCCCCAGGCGGGGGCGGCGCGCGGGGGGGGGAG
>CAYYWA010000459.1:0-335 GCA_964475255.1 uncultured Sorangium sp. | reverse complement strand
GATCTGCCCAAAACCCGAGACGTCCATGCGGCGCGCGCTCCGCGCGAGCGGGGGAGGTACGTGCTGAGCGGTCAGTGGCTGACGCGAACCTTTTTTCGTCGCTCCGGCGCAACCCGGCGTCGTTTCCTCGGTCAGCGAGCAGCGCGCGACATCGCTCGCGGCGCGCACCGCATAACGCGTTTGGCGTCCAAAGGCTGGTCGCTGTCGTCGTTCACGATCCCCGCACTCCCGAAGGACGAAACAATCGAGCCGAACACCGTGCCGATGATCGCCGTTTCCTCGTAAGCCCCTTACCGCCGGCCTGAGTGCGCGTGCGAGGAATGGCCTCACGCTGG